>CAYOQG010000030.1:0-28718 GCA_964405925.1 uncultured Phycisphaeraceae bacterium
CATGTGCCTGTTCCCATGGATCGAAACGGCAATTAATAACTAGAATTCGTATAACACACGATGCAGACTTCAAGGGGTCAAAGATCACGCTTCTCACAGCCAATCGAAGGCTGCTGCAGACATAGCCTACGAGGCCTTCGCGTGTGCGCTTGGAGGGTCGTGGGCGGTTACGCGGCGCCGGCCAGCAGCCTCCGCACGACCGGCTGAACCGTCTCGAGAACCTGGCAGTCGCAAAACGCACCGTGCCGGATGAACACCAGCTTTGCATCCTGAATCTTCAAGAGCGGCAGCCCCAGCCCCGACAAAAGCGCGGACGTCGCAGAGAAATCGCCCAGACACCGGTCGGCCGAGTTGGGACCGAGGGCATCGCCCAGTAACTCGAAGAAGCGTATGTCGACCAGCCCACCGCAGATTGCTTTCTCTCGCGTGGCCGCATCCTCGCTGCGGGGCAGGCTCATGTAAGCCTCGATGGACTCACCCGGGGCAAGCTCCAGCCAGACATACCCCTTCAGACGAGACTCGCGGAATGCGGCGGGAATCACCTGGGCAAGGCGGTGAAAGCGTTCTTCCGGGAGGAGTCCGGCGAAGCCCGACCACCGGAAGGTGACGCACATGCGTTGCCAGCGGTCACTATAGCCCACCTCAACCGTGATTCCACCAAGTGACGAGGCGAGCACCGCGGCAAGTTCGGTTTCGAGCTTTCTGTCGCGTGTTTGTGTGGCCATGACCCCTGACTGTGCCTCCCGGAATGCCGATGTCAAGCATCAAAGCCGATCGCCGCAACTTGTGGGAGCACTTTGATCGGTTGGCCGCTCCGAGGGCCGTAGTATACTGTGGAAGGCTGCGGTTGGCGCCGGCTATTCGAGCCGAAAAGAGTTCAACGTGACAAAAGCACCACCCGACCAACCCGATCTCGCGACGCCCGTAGGCGCCGGCGACTCCCCAGAAACGGGGTCCCGGCGTGTGGGATTGGCCATCCTGCTGTCTGGTTTGTGGGCGATTGGCTTGATCCTCGTCGGGACCTGGGCCACGTACTGGGCGGATCTGAGAAACGACCAGTTCCAGCTCATCCACCTCGGCGAGACCGTCTACAACGGCGGGCGAATGTACATCGATTGCTGGGAGAACAAACCGCCCGGAATCGCCTGGATCAATGCTCTGGGCATCGCCCTGGGCGGTGGCCGTTTTATCGGACCATGGCTGCTCCCCGGTATCGCGGCCTTAGCGTGCCTCGGGGTGTTGACGTGGGCGATGGCCCGGGTGTTGAGCGTCGGTGCCGCCTGGTGGACACTCATCATCGCCTCGGCTGTATACACGCTGCGTCGCTACGACACGCCGTCGATCAACCCCGATTTCTACTCTTCGATGTTCGAGCTTGCAGCCTGCGGGCTGTTGCTTGTTTCGCTGGGAGCTTCAGCCAACAAGCGACGGATCAGTCTCGCCCTCGTAGCGGGGATGGTCTGGGCAGCGTCTGCCAGCGTGAAACAAACCGGGGTGGTCGGCCTGTTCGCGTTTTCAGTAGTGACCGTCGGATTGGCTGTGTTTAGAAATGACAAGTCCCGCCAGTGGGTGTTTTCTTGCGTAATGGCGTGGCTCGGTCTTGCACTTGGTGTCGGGGCAGTCGTCGGCGTGCTTGTGCATCGCCAGACGCTCGAACCTGCGTGGGAAGCGATCTTCGGATTTAATCGCGGGCTGTTCACGATCGGTGAACTCGGTGGTGCAATCAGGTCTTGGGCGCGTGCGACTTCCAGTTTGTCGGCTGTCCAGCTCCCGCTCTGGCTGGCCCTGGTTGGAATCATCGCCACCACCTGGACCGGCAAAGCCAAGACTCTGTCACGGCCCTTTGTTGTCGTGATGGTTGTATGGTGGATCGTCCAGGTTGCGTTCGCCCTGATCGGCCCAAGCCGATCGATGCGATACTGGCAGGCGACGTTCCCGGCCATGTTGTGGCTCGCGGGCAGCGGAATCTATCATCTCGAGGATAGCTTCCGTCGGATGGAGCGAGGTCGTCGGGCTGCCCTGGCCGTTGTGTGCGCGACTGCGGTGTTGCTGTTGGCCGCTCCCCTCCTTGATCAGTACCAATACGGTCTGGCCAATTCCTACTTGACTTACT
This sequence comes from uncultured Phycisphaeraceae bacterium, assembly GCA_964405925.1. Taxonomy (GTDB): domain Bacteria; phylum Planctomycetota; class Phycisphaerae; order UBA1845; family UBA1845. The sequence continues at coordinate 2,114 of CAYOQG010000030.1, forward strand.
CGTCGGGGCACAGACAGAGGGCACGCCTGGCCGAGCTTGGGACGCACATCCAACAGCTTGTGCCTGAAGACCGCCCGATTTACGTCTGGGCGTACGATGCTGGCGTCTATCTGTATGCCCGACGGCGAGCTGCCAGCACTTTCACCTACCCCCGATCGCGCGAGCAGATGGATGCCATCCTCGCCGATCTCGCGACAGGCCAGGCCCAGGCAATTCTAATCCCCAAGGACCGTGCTTCGGAGTTTGACCGTTGGTGTGAGGAAGCATGTCAGCAGACGCGGGACCGGATCCTGGTTGCCTACGAAATGAGATCGTCTGTCGGGCAGTACGACATCTGGGTCCGACCTACATCGGATTAGACAGCCGACGGCGCCAACAACGGCATCGCGAAGACGTCCAAGAACCATGTCGCTCAGCCGCGGCTCCGTGAAGGTCCAAAGGGCATTCACATCGGCTCCCGCAGTGCTTTGCCCAGCGGATCGACAAACCCGGCGTCAACGAATGCTCTGCCCCTCGCTTCGCACCGTTCACAACGGTGACACGGCCGTGGCCCTGAACTCTGACAGGTCCAGGTCCTCTCGAGCGGGACCCCGAGGCGGTTAGCCAGTTTAATGACCCCCGCGTAGTCCAGGTCGATCAGGGGAGCCTCGACAGGCACCGACGATCGCTCGGGTAGAACGGTCTCCAGCATGATGTTGAAGGCGTGCAGGAACTCCCGGCGGTCCCCATGCGGACCCTCCACTGGTGGCAGGCCCAGATGCGTCGCGTCACAGAACTGTGTCAGACCGGTCAACACTTTCGTCGCATTGACGTGGAGCGCACACTGGACGGCCTGCAAGAGTAGCATCGGCATCATTCCCCGCACGGAGGTCGACGACAGCGGCGGTAATCCGCCGTTACCACTGGGCTGATCACGAGCGTCGGCCCGCTCAGTGCCCTTATCGAGGATCACCTTCTGCAACTGCATCAGGTGCGGCAGGCCAAGCATTAGCACACGTGACGATGGGAACGTCTTTGCGAACGCTCGTAGGGCGGCGCGCTCAGCCGTGGCCGACCGTTGTCCATAGTGAACGTGTACCAAGACGAGATGGTTGTCAGCCGGCAATGTAGCGGCGGCGACCGCTGCCTTCATTCCACCACTGGCCAAGATGACTACGTTTGCCATCTGCGCACCCGATTAAGAAGGACCCAACCACGAGTCTCTTTACCACTCCTCTATCGGCACGTCTCGCTCGCAGCGAACACGGAAACGTTCGCCCGCGACCTGCCGTCAAAGCGGCTTGCGAGCGTTCGGGGTCGTCGGTAGGCTGTGCGTCCACAACCTACCCGAAGTCAAGGAGATTGCGATGCCCGAAGTCGCACCGTTTGCCGCTATTCGCTTCGACCAAGATCGCGTTAATGGCGATCTGTCCGCCCTACTCGCTCCGCCGTACGACGTGCTCGACCAAGCGGACAAGGATGCTCTGCTCGCCAAGAGCAATCGGAACATTGTGGCGATCGACCTGCCGCACATCCCGCCGAAATCCGCCGGCCCAGCCGAGGTCTACCGACGCTCAGCCGCGATCCTTGAGACGTGGCTGGCCGATGGGACGATGTTTCGAGAGAAGCAGCCGGCAATCTACGTTTACCATCAGCGGTTCGTACACGGCGGGAAAACCTGCACCCGTCGCAAGTTCATCGCCCGAGTGCGACTTCAACCATTCTCCGCTGGATCGGTCCTGCCGCATGAGAGGACATTCGGTGGGCCGAAAGAGGATCGTCTGGCCCTGATGAAAGCCACAAAGTGTCAGCTTTCCCCCATCTTCGGGTTGTATGCCGATGCGCAGGACGCCGTCGGATCCGCGTTCGCGGCTATCGCCTCAACCAAACCCGACGTGACCGGGACGCTCGACGATGTGGAGAACCTGATGTGGGTCGTGACCGACGCAGCCGTGATCGACAAGGTCGTCTCCACGATGGCTAACAAGAAGATCTACATCGCGGATGGCCACCACCGGTATGGGACCGCCCTGATGTATCGGGACTGGCTGACAGCGGAGTCGGCCGGTTCGCTGCCGGGAGATCATCCCGCTCGGTTCGTGATGTTCGTTTTGGCGAGCATGGATGACCCCGGTTGCTTGATCCTTCCGTACAACCGGGTGCTTGCTGGCGTTGACCTTGACGCGGTCCGCAACGCATGGTCCGACGGGGCGGAGAGTTCTCCGACCGAAAATGCGGACGTCGTTCTGCATGAGGGCAGCACGGGACGGGAACTCGGGCTACGGTTCACGAATCGCGACGTCCTGCCGTCACTCGAACCAGGCCAATGCGAGCCTTGGTACAAGCTCGATTACGCCTATCTGCACCGGTACCTGATCGACGAGCTGCTCACTCAGAGAATCGGTCCAGACAACGTGAAGGTGCGTTACGTGAAGTCAGCCGAGGATGCCAGACAAAGCGCCCGTGACGAGTCCGGTGTCGCCCTGCTAGTCAAAGCCACACCAATGTCACACCTCCGCGCGGTCAGCGAATCCGGCGGCCTCATGCCCCAAAAAAGCACCTATTTCTACCCCAAACTCGCCACGGGCTTGACCATCAATCGACTTATCTGAGCACGGTGCGCAATGAAGACATGGCACCGGCGTCGTACAGGGTTGTCCCATCCTCGACTCGAACCATGCCGGTCTGGAGATCTACATGCTCGATGCGCGGTCCGAGCGACGAAAGGCACCCTCCGGCCCAGGTCTAATCCGAAAGCACGATCTTGGCGGTTTCCTTGAGCTTGGCGAGGTGCTGTGTTCGGACAGCTTCCATCTTCTGGGCTTTTAGCTGGTCGCGGATTGTTTCGGCGGCTTGCTCGAGCGGGACCACCTTGGCTTCTTTCTTAGCTGTCACCTTGATGATGTGGTAGCCGAAACGGGTCTCGACGATGTCGCTGATCTCGCCAACTTTGAGGGCAAAGGCAGCGGCTGCAAAGGGCTCCACCATGGCCCCCTCGCGGGGGAAGAACCCGAGATCGCCCCCGCGTGCCTTGGAGGGGCAGTCGGAGCGCTCGGCGGCCAGGGCTGCGAAGTCGGCATCCGGTTTCTTGGCCTCGGTCATGGCCTCCTCAGCTTTCTTCCGCGCCTCCTTCTTCTGCTCATCATCGGTGAGCCCCTCAGTCTTGATGAGAATGTGACTGGCTTGGACCATCGCCGGCTTCGAGTAGACCCTTTCCAAGTCTTGCTCGTATCGAGCTTTGACATCCTCGTCGGATACCTTGAGCTCGTCGGGGTATCTCTGTTGGAGGAGCCTCTGATGCTCGATGGCCCGCTTGAACTCGGGGTCCTCGACTTGCTCGCGCAGCAGATCATCGAGCGATGTTCCGCGCTGTTCTTTAAGCTGCTCCGCAAACTCCTCCCGCGTAAGGCCGGTCCGCAGCAGATGGCCCCGGAGCATTTTGTCGACCGCCGCTGACAGATCTTTGTCGGTCACAGCGATTTTGGCACCGGCCACATCCTCGTCCATCAAATAATCGTCAATGAGCCTGTCTAACAGGCGCGGTCCCACGCGCTGGCGGGTGGCTTCAAGCTGCTGCGGGGGCATGGTGCGACCCTGCATCTGCCGGGCGAGGACGGCCTCGAACAGAGCGTCAACGTCGGCCTCTGTGATCTTGTGGCCGTTGACCGTCGCAGCCACCTTCTCCGCCACGACGTCCTTCGCCGCTGGGGCCTCCTTGTCCGCCAGGGGTACCTGTCCCGCTGGGGCTTCCTTTACGTCTTTAGGTGCATCTGCGTCAGCGGGAGGCGTCTGCGCCAAGGTTGCCATGGTCCATAGGCAAGCCAGCGTGACGGCGGCTGCGATCTTGATACGGCTTATCATCGAAATCTACCTCTCGTAAAACGTCCCTCTCGATTTAGCGCACACACCAATCAGAGAGACAAAACTTTGGCATTCACGTCGCTGCGTCCGCCCCGAGCGCAGCGTTGAGCAACCGGCGTGTGCTGTCCGCGCTAACGAACCGCACTAGACAACAACGCCGCCTTAAGATCGGTGCCTAGCCCAACGCCAATCTCAGCCCCTCGACGGAATCTTCGACGTCGAGAGTCCGATCGGTGAGCGCTTCTGACACCTCAGTGTCGAGCAGAAGCACGGTTCGGCCCCCATGGGCAAAGGTATCGTCCCCCGGGCGTTCATTGTCCATTTGCATGGCAAGCCCTTGCCCGCTACGCACGAATCGCACGGCGACGCCCTCAGGCGCTTCCGCGGTTGTAAGCAACTCAGTCAAATGCAGGGCTGCGGCATCAGTCAGTGTCAACATTGCAATCCTCCGGCAAGACTCCCACGCCGCGAGCCGCCGGAGCCTACGCAACCATAAACGTGAGGGGCCACGCCTACTGACACCAGCCGGCGTGCAAGTAAGCGTCGCCTTTCGACTGCATACTCTTACGGGTCAGGCCGCCAATGCTACCCTGCTTCTTCGGAGGCAATGTCGGATGTCGCAGGCACGCTCTGGTGTCACCAGCTGCGGCCGCGCCTGCCCGAATCGCGACCACGACCACCGCCGCGCTGTCCTCCACCTGTTGTACGAGGTCGCGCTTCGCTAACATTGAGGGTGCGCCCATCGAGCTCCTTTTGATCCATGGCCGCGATCGCATCCACCGCTTCTTGATCGTTATCCATCTCGACGAACCCAAACCCCCGGGAGTCTCCCGTGGACCTGTCTCGAATGACCCTGGCGCTGCGAACGCTTCCAAAGGGCGCAAAGGCCGCTTCGAGCTCTTCGTCCGTTGTGCGGCGTGCCAGGTTTCCGACATAGATTCTCTTCATGGGATCACAATTCCTCACTCGACGTATCTACACGCAACGCCACGTGACTACGACTCGCACGTGGCGTCTTCCTCTGCCACGGTGTGATGGCCACGCCAGACGGGCATTTCCTTTAGCGCCGAAAGAAGCGTCTCATGGGTCGTGTCGAACGCGTCGTTGTAGTCGAACAACGCCCCCATCGCGAGCATGTCTGCGTTCTCGCGATAACGGACCGTGGATGGCCCCACGACGTGCCGATGGACCTGCTCGAAGAGTTGACAGGCTCGCCGCCACCCAAACAGATGGCAGAGCCCACCCACAACATCCCAGGCGACGGCGGCTTCATCACCATAGGAAACCGGCTCACCCTGCTCGTCGCGAGCTTCACAACCCTGGCACCACCGCTCTTTACTGTCGAACAGCGCCAGGAGTTCTCTCTTCTCGTCGGGTGTCATCCCTATCACACGCTCTTACTATCTGACGGCAGACCGTCCCGCGTTGGGCAAGCCTGAAGACAACCGGACGCGGGTCTTCGCATGCGCCAACTCACGCCCGGACTTACCCACACTAAGTAGCCACCGTCGCGGTCTCTCTGACGCAATCCACGCACATCGTGGGCACACCAGGTCTGGGGCTGTGTCCAGGAACGGAGGCGGGTTTACGGCCGTCATTCGGGCCCCGATTACAGCGCGTCGTGATAGGCAGTCTCACGCCGCGGGGTCAGTTCACCTGGAACGTCCAGGTCCTTGGCTGCCAATTGGAGATGCCGGAGCCCAACTCGAAAAATCGAAAGAGAGGCAGGGACAAATCCACTCGGTTTGGCGTACTTTATCGGCACAACGCCGGATGTCAACTTGAGCCCTTGGCTTAACGCCGCTCTGGTGCTCCGCCAGCGGCTTTCAGGGCTCTCAATGCTCGATATCGGGCCCGTGAGCGGCATAGTCCAGTCATTATGCCCATCTTTCTCGCTAACCATGCGGTATGCCGGATGGCGTGACCACCACCTCAGACATCCAGATTCTTGACGTTCACCGCGTTTTCTTCGATGAAGCGGCGGCGCTGTTCGACGTTATCGCCCATGAGGAGGCGGAAGATGCGGTCGGCTTCCCGGGCGTCAAGGTCAGCCTGTTCGAGGTCTTGCATGTCCTCGGAGATGACCACGCGGAGGAGGGTCCGCTTGCTGCGGTCCATGGTGGTCTCCCAGAGCTCGTCCGCGTTCATCTCGCCCAGGCCCTTGAAGCGTTTGATGGCCAGGCCCTCGCGACCTAAATCGCGGACGCCGGGTGCGACGGCAGCGAGGTTATCGAGCTCGACGAGCTTGCCGTCTTTCTCACGAAGGATGAACTTGGCCGGAGGCAGCTCTCCAGTGACAAGCTCCTCGCGCTCGAGGAACAGATCATCGACGGAGAGGCCGAACGACTCGATGCTCTCGATAATCCCATCAATGACACGGCATTCAGCCAACTGATAGCGGACGATGCGATGTTCAGGCAGGTCGGCTTCCCCATTGCCCCGCCCGTCGTCAGTCTCAGCCAACAGGACATGCCTGGCCTCGACAAGCTCCACTTCGCCGTGCTGACCGGATTCCTGTTCCCGCAATTGGGCAAGATCACCGTCGTCGTAGAGGTATCGTCGTTCGGGAGTATCTTGGCCTGGCCGATAGATGTACACCAGCATCTTGGGCAGACTACGTTGCGGATCGCGGTGCTGGGTCACTAGCTCTTTGAAGTGGATGCCACGCCTCGCCAGGACGCGCGTCTGAGCGTCGAGACCATCAAGCCGGGCTACAAGGGTCCGCAAGTCGTCGCCCTCCAGTAGCTTGTCCTCACGGACCAGATCCCGTACGGTCAGGGATGCCCCAGCGAGGCCGAGCTCTGCCAACTTCTGATTGAGCACTGTATCGTCGAGGACGTACTCGATGTGTTTACCCTTTTTCACTTGATAAAGTGGTGGTTGGGCTACGCAGACGCGACCGGCTTCGATGAGCGGCCTCATGTGCCGGAAAAGGAACGTCAGCAAAAGCGTACGGATGTGGGATCCGTCGACATCGGCGTCCGTCATGATGATGATCTTGCCATAGCGGCACCTCTTGACGTCGAACTCCTCCTTGCCGATACCGCAACCGACTGCGGAAATGAGCTTGGCGATTTCGTCGTGGCTGAGCATCTTGTCCACGCGGGCCTTTTCGACGTTGAGGATCTTCCCTTTGAGGGGCAGGATGGCCTGGGTGTATGAGTCGCGTCCCTGCTTGGCGATCCCACCGGCGGAATCCCCCTCGACGAGATACAGCTCGGTGTCCTCGGCATTCTTGCTGCGACAGTCCCACAGCTTGCCAGGTAGGTTACCGCTGCTTAGGGCGCTCTTTCGCGTCAGTTCACGGGCTTTCCGGGCTGCCTCTCTCGCCTGGGCAGCCTGCAGACCCTTCTGGACGATGCGTTTTGCCTCCGCCGGGTGTTCCTCGAAGTAGTTGCCCAAATGCTCGTTGAGCAACTGCTGCAGGAAGGTCTCCACCTCGGGATTTAATAGCTTGACCTTGGTCTGGGCCTCAAACTTCGGATCACGCAGCTTGACGGACACGATGGCGGTCAGTCCCTCGCGCCAATCATCGCCGGAGACGTTCGTACTGCCCTTGATCAGGTTGTTCTTACGGGCATAGCTGCTGGCGACGCGAGCCACCGAGGTCTTCAACGCTGACATATGCGTGCCGCCATGGACGTTGGGGATGTTGTTGGCGAAGCAAACTATGTTCTCTGTATAGCTGTCGGTGAACAGCAGGACAATTTGGCAGCTCAGGCCGGCCTCTTCGTCCGCGCCTTTGATCAGGATCACATCCTTGTGAAGCCACTCCGCCCCACCGGCAAGGTGGGCACAAAAATCCTTAAGCCCATCCTCGTAATAGAACTCTGCCTCTCTGTTGGCGCGGTCGTCCACGAGCCGGATCCGGAGGCGGTTGTTCAAATAGGCTAGTTCACGGAGGCGACTGTGCAGAGTCTCGTACTTGAACTCACACCCCTCGAAGACGTTTGGATCAGCCTTGAACTCTATCGTTGTGCCGGTCTTGTCGGAGGGCTCTTCTCGGCGAAGCTCCTGTGTAGTTTCCCCTCGGGCAAACGCCATGGTGTGCTTATAGCCGCCTCGGTAAACATCGACTCGAAGCCATTCGCTTATCGCATTGACGATGCTGATCCCGAGACCGTGCAGACCGCCTGACACCTTGTAGCTGTGATTGTCAAACTTAGCCCCAGCGTTCAAAATGGTCATGACGATCTCAAGGGCCGGACGACCATTGAGCTTGGGATTTTCGTGGGTGACCGGGCCGACGGGTATCCCGCGCCCATTGTCCATTACCGTACAACTACCGTCGGCATTCAGACGGACAAGGATGTTGTCACAGTAACCCTCCAGCGCCTCATCCACAGCGTTATCAATCACCTCGTACACGAGGTGATGCAGGCCTGCCACCCCCACACCACCGATGTACATGGCAGGGTTCTTCTGAACGGCCTTTAGGCCCTCCAAGACGGTAATGCTTGACTCGTCGTACCGCCTCTCAGTCACAGTTGTATCACTCATAAGTCGAGCTTCTGTCCTCTGGCCCGTGAGTATCAGCCGCCAGCTCCTGTGCCCTCCCAATCCATCCAGCCCCGGGCTGGGGCAACCGAACTCCACGACAGCCAAACTCGAAGACGATCTCCTTCATACCCGACCTACGCCGCTGACCTGCGATCACGTCCCTCAATGGGACGTGCCACCGCATTCGCATGGGATAGACCAGAGACTCGCGGTCAACTTGGACACGCAATCGCCGGCCCGCAACTGTGATTCGGCAGTGCTGCCGGAACTCGTCATCCACAATGCTGCTGAGCATGTCTGCCAACTCTCGGGATGCGGCAAACCCCGAGACCTCGATCTCCGTCAGAATTTGCCGAATCGGTGCCCCGACCTTGTGCGCCCGGTTGATCCTTGCCCGGTTGCTTTGGACCCACTCGAGTGACCGACGACTATCCATGGACGACAACGTTTCTACCCCGACGAAAGGTTCACCGGCATAACGACATACACGAACTCATCCCCGACACGAACGACACCAGGGCGACTGGCTTCCTTAAAAGCGAGCGTTATCCGATCCGCATGAACCACACGAAGTACCTCGAGCAGGAAGACCGGATTGAAACCTATGTCCACGGCTTCCTCTTTGTATTCAATTGGAAGCGAGATCTCGGCCTCACCTTGCTCCGGTGCCCGGCTCGAAAGCGTTAGATTGCCGTCAGAGAACGCGAATCGAACACCTGCCGACTCCTCGTTTGTAAGGAGTGCCGCCCGCTTTAGAGCGCTGTGAAACTCCGCGGTTTCGAACTCGACCACCCGGTCGCAATCCGTTGGAACGACAACCTGATAGTCGGGGAACTGTCCCTCCACAAGGGCACTACTCATCATCACGCGCCCTGTGTCGAACAAGATCCTATTCACTGAAATCTGCACCGCAACCCGGGCATCATCCTCAACCGGAAGGCGTGTGAGCAACGACAGGGTCTTGGCCGGGACAATTGCCCGCGCAGCCTGAGCTTTGCCACTTTCGGCCAGATTACCGTGAGCGATGGAGAGTCGTCGGCCATCCGTCGCCGCCAGCGTCAGTCGTTTCTCCCCAACATCCCAGAGAACACCGTTGATCGCGTATCTTGTGCTCTCCTTCGCTGCGGAGAAAACGGTCAACTCGACCAGACGCCGCAGAATACCATACTCAATTGCGAAGTCTGCCTCCCCCTCCATAGTCGGTACCGGTGGGAAGTCAGATGCGTCGTGCGTAACGATCTGAAAATGACTCCCCAGACCACGCACATGCAGCAGATTACCCGAACTCTCCACCGTGAGGGCATCGTCCGCACACTCACGAACGATGCGCGACAGCGTTTCCGCCACAACCACCGTCTCGCCAACCTGCTCCACCTCAACCTGCGTCGTGGCACAACGAAGGCTAACTTCAAGGTCCGTAGCTGAAAGCAAGACGACGTCGGTTTGCGCCTCGATGTGGACGCCCTTAAGGATATCCTTCGGGGTTCGCACAGCCGCAACACCACTGATAGCCGACAGAACCTCAGCCATCTCGTTCCGATTGAATCGAAGCTTCATCTGAGTCCCTTCCTCACTAAGGAACTAACGGTGCAATCAAATTCGAAAACAGCAAGAGAAACAACAGGATACAGCAGTTCCGCTCTCCAGGCTTCCCATCTGCAAGACTCGCATGGTGCTATACTTAGAAGACTCAATTGGGAGACGTCTAACATGATGAATGTTAAACAAGCTTTGTTATCATTTTAAGGGCCGTAAAAAGCGTGCGTCTTTTGCGGGCCAATCCCATAAGCCCTTGCCGTTTCGTAAGATAGGACCTGCCCGCCCTGTCGCGTTTTGTCAGAAGGCTGTAAGCAGCGCAGTGAGTCAAAAGGCTCCTGCCCACACGAGCGGCATGTGATCGTTGCATGCTGTGCGTACTTCGGCAGTCTGACGTTAGCAGAACCAAGTTTCCACAGTTAATGAGCAGCATTTTTCACTTCTACCGAGATCTCGTCAAGCAGCTCATGGAGCTGCGCGTCTTGGGCTATTTGATCGGCAATCGCACGACTTGCGTGCAGTACGGTGGTGTGGTCACGGCCGCCGAAGTACCCACCGATCTGCTCAAGGCTGTGACTCGTTAGCTTCCGGGCTAAATACATACTTATGTGCCGGGGGTGAGTAATCACCTTAGATCGCTTTTTGCCTTGTAGGTCCGAGACCTTCACGTCGAACCGTCGCGCGACGGTGTCGAGAATCAACGGTATTGTAACGGGGCGCACCGGCTCTGTCCCGAGGGACGCCCGGGCAAGCTCCAGGGTGATATCACCGGGAAGCGTCTGACTTAGAGCATCAAGTTTGACCAAGGCGCCCTCCAGGTCGCGGATGTTGGTGTCGATCCGACCAGCAAGGAGCCGGACGACGTCTTCTGGGACCTCGATGCATCGCAGCTTGGCCTTTTTGCGGATGATGGCCATGCGGGTTTCGAGGCAAGGCCGGTCGAGCAGGGCGACGAGGCCTGAGTTGAACCGGCTTACGAGCCGCTCCTCCAGACTTGGGATCTCGGAGGGCGAGCAGTCGGCGGACAGAATGATCTGACGCTGCGACTGGTGCAGCGTGTTGAAGGTGTGGAAGAACTCCTCCTGGCTGCGCTCCCGCTCGGCGAGGAACTGGATGTCGTCAATCACGAGCACATCGACGTGGCGGTAGCGATACCGGAATTGGTGTAGAGCCCCGCGCTCTACGGCTTCGATAAAGTGATTGATAAACGTCTCACAGGAGATGTAAAGGCAGTTTGTCTCGGAAGACCGTTCGCGAACCGCACGGCAAACAGCCTGTAGAAGGTGGGTCTTACCCAGGCCCACGTGCCCGTATACAAAGAAGGGGTTATACGCTCGGCCAGGGTCGTCAGAGACGGCGACAGCCGCCGCATGGGCTAGGCGATTGCACGGGCCGGTGACGAAATGGTCAAAGGTATAGTACGGGCTCAGGACAAGTTGCTCGTCAACATCAAAAACCAGGGCTCCGAGCCCATTGCCAGGTTTTTGGTCCTCATCAGGATCGAAGGTGACCGTGAGCAGACGACCAGTAGCGGCTTGAGCGGCCTCCGAGAACGCTCGACGACAGTGCTTGTCCAGATAGTCAGCCTGAGCACGGTTTTGCATGTGTACACGTACGGTACCCTGCTCGATTTCGCGCAGCCGCAGGTCCGTGAACCAACCACGCACTAGCTCAGGGTGATTGAGACGTACATGCTGGAGAATGTTGTTCCAGACAGTATGCGTTCCCAGTTTGATTGGAGCTCTTGGATCCGGTGACAACGGCTTAACCCACCCAAAACTTCACAGCAAGTGCAAGTCTCGAAAACAAGGCGCAACTACAATGGGCATAAAGGGTTAGGCAAGGCACGCGCCCTCCACGCCAGGCCGCTTATTGTACCCGGCTTCGAGGGCCCCGCCAGGGGACAACAAGAGCCGCGCGGCTTTATGGGGGCTGCATCCCTTCTTGGGCAACCGTTGGAGAATTCGCACCTTACTGCAAACGGTCAGACGGCGGCGACTGGTATCGCTCGCGTTTTCATCGAGCGAGACGCGCGTTCATTTCTGCCGTTCGGCATCCTAAGAGAACCCGGAGATCTCACCCCGGGAATCTGGTAGCTTTTTGCGGAGGCACCCCTTTGCGGGGCGTTATGATGGGAGTGTTGAAGGCCCAAGGCCACCGGGTATGATATTGCCACGAGTAGGGATGAATATCAGGTTTCCCAGTCCCCCACTGGAGTGCCAAGGATGGCAACGCAAGCCCAAGCCGTGGATGCGGAGGCAGAGACCGGTCAGCTTCACCTGACGTTTCCGCGGACGGCAGCCACAGCTCATAACGATATGAACAGACAAAAAACAGGCAGGACGGAGCGGGAGCGTCCCCATTCGCGCGCCGCGAAGGGCCATGGTTCACCAGGTCGGGGGCTCTCGGCCGAGACCCTGGCTCGCCAGCAGCGCGAGATCTCGGTGTCAGAGTTCTTCGCCAAGAATCGCCACCTTCTGGGATTCGATAATAAGCGAAAGGCCCTGCTGACAACGGTCAAGGAGGCAGTCGACAACAGCTTAGATGCCTGCGAAGAGGGGGGCATCCTTCCGGTGGTCGAGGTCGCACTCAGACAGACAGATCAGGACCGCTTCGCCGTGACGGTGCGGGACAATGGGCCCGGTATCGTAAAGGCCCAGATTCCCAATGTCTTTGGCAAACTGTTGTACGGTTCGAAGTTTCACCGCCTGAAGATGTCCCGTGGACAGCAGGGGATCGGGATCAGCGCCGCCGGCATGTACGGGCTGATCACCACTGGCAAGCCGATCCGGATTGTCTCGCGAACGGGCAGACGAGCCCAGGCCCATATGTACAAGCTCGCGATCGATACGAAGAAGAACCGGCCTGACATCATCGCCGAGGAAGACATCGACGTGAGCTGGGATCACGGGACCGAGGTCACCATCGAGCTCCAGGCAGCTTACAACAAGGGGCGGCAAAGCATCGACGAGTACCTCGAGTTGACCGCGATCACCAACCCCCACGCTCAGTTCATCTATCACGCGCCAGACGGCCAGACCACAGACTTTTCCCGAGGGACCGAAACGCCCCCCGACGAGACGAAAGAGATCAAGCCCCACCCCTATGGGATCGAACTCGGGACCTTGATGAAGATGCTCAAGGAGACCAAAGCCAAGAAGCTGGGGGCGTTCTTGACCGCCGAGTTCTCGCGGGTCAGCAGTGCCGTCGCAAAACGCGTGTGCAGCGAAGCGGGTGTCACCACCCAGACATGGGTCAATTCCGTGACACCTCAGATGGCGGAGCGTGTCTACAACGTGCTTCAGCAGACCAGGCTTAAGGCACCGTCAACAGACTGTCTCGCACCGATCGGAGTAGAGGGGATTCTGAGCGGTCTGCTCAAAGGCATCAAAGCCGAGTTCTACACCGCAAGCACAAGACCGCCGAGCGTTTATCGCGGCAATCCGTTTCAGATCGAGGTCGGATTGGCGTACGGTGGGCAGCTTGGTTCGGATCATCGTGACGGGGATGACAATAACGGCAGGGAGCGGGGTGAACGGACAACGGCCCGCGTGATTCGCTTTGCTAACCGAGTGCCGTTGCTCTATCAGCAGAGCTCCTGCACGACGTACAAGGCTGTCGTCGAGACGAAGTGGAACAACTATGGTCTGTCGCAGTCGAGCGGGGCGCTGCCGCAGGCTCCGATGGTGATCCTGATTCACATGGCCAGCGTGTGGGTGCCCTTCATCTCGGAGGGTAAGGAAGCCATCGCCGATTACGACGAGATTCGCAAGGAGGTCAAGCTTGGCATCGCCGAGTGTGGCCGACGCCTCAGCACGCTGCTTAGGCGAAAGCGGAAGAAGGTTGCCTACACCAAGCGCCGCGACGTTTTTACCCGCTACATCGACGAGGTCGTCGACGCCACCCGGGCGATGACCGTGATCAACAAGGACGACTTCAGGAAGTCACTGATTGCGTTGTCCAAGGTCTACACGGCTCAGGCGGACATGGAGTTCGACGAGCACGGCAAAATCATCAAGAAGAAGCAGATCCCCGGCAACGACCTTGGCTTGGCCGACACCGTGGTCGTCGACCAAGACGCCCCACCACCAGACCCGACCACCCTGTTCGACGTTGGCGTGAAACCGAAAACCCAGCGAAAGAGTACCCGGCGAACCAAAGCCAAACGCGGGAAGAAAGCTCGGTCGAGCCCGGCCCGTACCGGCAAAACTCTGAAACGAAAGCGCAAATGAACAGAGCCGCGACTGTGAGGAAGCGGAATGTACTGCCGATCTTGTTCCTACGACCTGAGAGGGTTGGACACAGCGCGATGCCCGGAGTGCGGCCGGGCGTATGATCCTGATGATCGGAGCACCTTTTTCGACCGCCCGGGGCGATTCTACGCCCTTTGGATGGCGCTCAAGAGATCGCGAAGCGCGGGCGCGATCGCTCTGACGAGCATCTGGGCGATCTGGATGCTCATCTGGACACCGCTCCTGGACGTGCCCCGTCCCGTCGACGCGCGACGCCCGTTGCTTGAGTATCCACACATGATCACGATCCAGCGGATGCTCTGGCAACAGGAGGATCCGAGTGTTCGTGATTTCGATCGAGAAGCGGCCGTGCGCAACCTGCCACCGATGCCGGGCGCCTACGTAGAGCAGGCGAGAATCGATCGGAGCAGGCGCATGGCTTCGTCGATGCGTGGGCTTTTGTCCTACGGCGTTCCGACCGCGCTCTATCTCTTGCTCGTCGTTTCGCTCGTCCGACGCCGTGGTCGGCGCGTCGCCTTAAGCGTTTTGACCCTTTGTAGTGCCCTGGTTATCGCATTGATCTGGGCCTTCCGGAATGTGGATCTTCTGGTCCCTGTCGATGCACCGCGGGAGCCCAGTCATGCCTACCTCGACGACTACGTGCAGATCGACGGGATTCAGTTCACCTCACCGGACGATTGGCACAGCACGACCATCGCGGGCTACGACAAAAGGAGCTTCGAGGGCGACGGGCTGCGGATCGTTGCCTTTGCCAACACCCATGTGCGTTCGTTGGGAGACAACGAGGCGAGGGCCCTGTTTGAGGCGAACGGCTTGGAGTACCCTGTGGACGCGGGCGATTAACGGCCGGCGCCACTAACCGCGGAGCGGTGGGAGGTACTAGCCCACGGCGTGAGCCGTGGGTAGAAGGGTCCCGGCGACGACACGAGCCCCGGCAGGGGCGAGACGGGGATTCCCGATAATGTACCGGCCCTCCCGGATTCGAACATCGACGGAGGCGACCGTTACCCCATGGCTGGCGCCATGGGCTACATCCTGACGCCCCTGACCGGGCTGCAGCGGAGTGTCGAACCTGATGGCCAAGAAAGCAAAACGAACGACCGGGGTCAAGAGGACTGGGAACCGAACAGAGACTGTGGGGACCACGGCGGGGGCCAAGGCAACAGCAACGACGAAGCGGGCCAGGTCGACCGGGATCTCCAAACGGCCGAAGGCATCGCGATCGCGCAAGAACGGCAAAGCCGGGCCGAAGTTGGAAGGGCTGGCGAAGTCCGTGGTCGAGATGGCCCGGCGCAAGCAGGACCCGGCGGTCGAGATTCCGATTCGAAGCCTCAGCAACGTCGCGTATAACGAAAAGACCCGCCACGTCGAGATGGGTGCCAACAGGCAGTCACGCAACTTCTTCAACTATGGCCAGGCTAAGCGGTTCATGCAGACGTTGCTGGTGGGCTCGAAGTGTAAAGATCTCATCGAAATGGGCAAGACCGCCAGCATCCGTCAGGTTTACTACCTCAGCAAACACACCATCAAAGGCACCAACGAGAAGACCTTCGACGACCAGAGCGAGTCCGATCCGATCATCGAGGACCTCGAGGTCGCGATCGACGCTCTGCGCGAGGAACTTCACGTTTTCGCGAGTAATCGGGGCAACCTGGCGGGTCCGATCACGCTGGTGGACGCCGGCAACACCCTCGACTGCTCAGCCATGGGCAGTGCTGGCTACGCCGTGCCCAGCATCTGCGAGCCCGACGTGATCCAGTTCAAGAAGTGCCAGGCCAAGTTCATCCTCCATGTCGAAAAAGACACCGTCTGGCGACGCTTCCACGAGGACCGATTCTGGCAGAAGCACAAGTGCATCATCTCGCACGGTGGTGGTCAGCCGGCTCGGGGTATGCGACGACTGCTGCGGCGAATGCACGAAGAGCTGAAGCTCCCCGTCTTCGTCCTGCTCGATAATGATCCGTGGGGGTATTACATCTACTCGGTCATCAAGCACGGTTCGATCAACTTAGCCTATGAATCCAGGCGGATGGCTATTCCGGATGCGAAGTTCATCGGCGTCTCCAGTTTCGACTACGAACGCTGCGGCATGAGCGACGACGTCAAGATCGACCTCGATCCCAACGACGTGAAGCGTGCCAAGCAGATCGCCAACTATCCCTGGTTTGCGAACAAGCGACCCTGGCAAAAGGAGATCAAGCGGATGCTCCAAAACGGCTTCAAGATGGAAGTCGAAGCCATGATCTCCAAAGACCTCTCCTACCTTACGGAGCAATACGTCCCCATGAAGCTCAAAGACAAAAAACAGTGGTTGGATTGACCCGTGTCGCGCCGAATCCGATGAAACGCAAGGGCGCAGCGCTCTGCGTCTACAACAGAGGTTGCCCCACGAGTTCCACGAATTCTTCGTAAACCGTAAGTGCGACCTTCCCGCTCTTGGTTCCCCCACCCTGCCGCAAGGTCATCGGGCCCGTATCCTGCAAGAAAAGAGACAGAATTGCGACGGCAGGCAGTTTGATGAGGTGAAGTCGACGCTGCTCGTTCTTGGTTCTGGTGGACTTCTTCCACTTTGCGACGGCCAGGAAGACGCCCCCGCCTTGTGTCCCAGGTTCGCTCGGTTCTGACTCTTGCGCCTCCGCGGTGGCCTCGGCCTCGTCCGTAGTGAGCTCCTGTGCGACGGCCCACCCGGCCAAGAGCCAGATTCGCACGAGCCCTAGCTGCACCACCTCCACGATGCATTTGACCTCGCTTTGGCCCTTCAACCAGGGGACCCGGTGCGGAAGACTGGGCACGAGGAGCTGAAAATGCTCGTCGACGCAAGTTAGCGCGCCTGAATGCGACATAGTATCCCGAGAAATCAGTCCTGTGATATCCGTACCTATGCCGTGTCGTAACAACTATAAAGCATTGTAATACATTGGGTTACGGTACGCCATTCGTGACGCTTTGGTTAACATGGTCTATAAATATCCCGAGAAATCTCTTGACGCGATCTTGGCTGCTGCCCACAATATGCAGGGTGTGCAGCGCTGGAATACGCGAGATGCTGCGTAGCCGCCCATATCAAAATGGAGGTTGGTCGGTGGCTCTCAGTCGGGAACCCAGTCGTCTCTCATCGGTGACGCTTCACGGGGTCGCTGGTTCAAGCCTGGTCTTGGGCGGCAAATGTTAGGTGTATGTTCGTGATTCTTGGCACGGTTTGGGGTATAATCGGCTTTGGAGGTTCGGCATGATGGGGCCCGTCGATTCAGAGGCTAGTGTAAGCTACCTGACGCTCAGCGTGTTTGCCCAGTCAATGGTCGAGCGACTTGTCGACCCACCGACTGAGACTGAGAAGGAACGGCGCGAGACACTCAACCGTGTTGTAGATGTCTTTCGGTCAATCCGCTCTGTCAAGCGGCACGAGGCTGCGACAGCCGCGGGGCTGCGCCCTTTCGAGGATTACGGCCAGGTTAAGACATTCTATGAAGTGTTTGCGCCCTCGCGCGATCAGATTGACGCTGTGGTCGACGGATTAGTTCAGTTCTTGGAAGAACTAAGGGATGATCCTTCGAACGTGAGCGAGACTGACCGTAAGGGGTACGCCGACTTATTCGACAAGCTGGCGACGAAAGCTCTTTACCGGTCGCGCCGCCCGCCGGAGAGCATACCTGATGGTGTGCGCGAGTTATGTCTGAAGACGTAACGGATCGTACCGAGACAGACCAACTCCTTCGTGATGCGTCCCAGCTTTATCGGCTTATCGATCGTGTTCAAGAATTCGTAAGGGAACACGAGGCTACGTGTGCCTACCCAAGTGAGGCACAAGTATTCCTTGGTTTTGTGGGAGATGTGGCCCACCGAACAAAGGCGTTTCTCCAGTGTAGGATACTTGAGAGGGCACTGGAAGGGAGGTCAGGCCTTAAGGTCGCGCATTTCCGGCGGAAGGTCAAGACGCTGAGCGACTCCTGGACGCGCCTACACGATTTCGTGAAGCCGGTCGTTGACGCCCACACTTTGCGTGTGCCGTCGCCGCTGCTCCGCCTATTGAACTACCAGGTGCGCTCGCTCCCAATGCTCCAGAATGCGCAAGTCGCTGTGGAGATAGGCGGAGTCTTGAACTACTTCCAGCGGCGACATTCAGGGTTGCGCGATATCGTTAGGCAACTCGCGCAAGCGCTGGATCAACCGAGTCTTCCGAGTTTTCCACGCGATCTCGGGATTGTAATTCTGCCTTACTCACAGGGATCTGCGCTTTTTTTCAATTGTCTACTCTATCATGAGCTGGGCCACTACATTGTGGAGCAGCGATCGCTTCGTAACAAGCTTAATGAAACCCTCCTTGCACTGCTAACGGTTGAATTCCCCCAGCAGCCGGTCGACGTGTACAGCTATCTAGTTGGTCTGATGCGTCCATGGTCCGAGGAGGTTTTCTGCGATCTAGTGGCCGTTCGACTGGTGGGTCCCGTGTTCACCTGCGTCGTCGGTGAACTCTTCTACTTGGTCGGTGGTATCGACAAGGGAGAACTGGGTGTCTTTGGTAGGAGTCATCCAGCGCCTGCGGTGCGGCTGGAACAGCAACTGGCTCTCCTCAACGAGCTTGAGTGGTCCGACGACTTAGAAGTCTTGGGCGCTCCTCTGCTAGGTGAGCTTCAGGCGATAGCCAACCTCCCCCTACCGAAGGACCCTTTCACCGATGAGTTTCCGATCAGACCACATCCAAAGATGATAGATGTATTCAAGCGCGCTCTTCCAAAACTCGGTAAGCTGGCCGAGAAAACCGTCGGAGCTCAAGGGCGCTGTCCAAGCACGTTCAGAGGTGATCACGATGACATCTGGCGTTGCCTCGCCCACGGAATCGTCCCGTCTGCGTTGCATCGCGCAAACAGCTCAGTTCCAAACAGTTGGTTCACCACTCTAATTAACGCGGCGTATTTCTTTCAGTTAAAGGGCATCCACGAACTCATGGAGCGAGCTGGCGCGCTCCACGAGGAGCGCGGTGCCGACCAAGCTCGAGTACGACAAAGGGTCGAGGACTGGACACTCAAGGCCATTGAGGATTTGCTGCCGGCGTGTTATCCTGAGGAGCGCCATCATGCCGGTACTTGATTCCCGCAGGATTGTCGAGCTCCTGACGCATTCCGGAGGTCCCTGCGATAGCGAGACCCTAGTCATTACCCCGCTTCGCTGGGACCAGCAAAAGGAACGCCCGGAAGGCCTCGACCGAGACTCGATTGACTTGCACTTGGGATCGCGTTTCTTGCTACCGCGTGTGCATTACCTTGCGACCCTAGACCACGAAGGGGTGGACCCTCTGCAGTATCACAGAGCCGTCGAGGAGGTCCATATCCCGCCTGGAAGGCCGATAGTCATTCCCGCTCACGGCACGGTATTGGGTGCAACGTTGGAGTACCTGAAACTCCCGTATAACGTGTCTGGGCAAGTCCTTACACGATCCTCGCTGGCACGCAGGTTTATCACAATCGAGACTGCGCCGTGGATCCACCCGCTCTATCGTGGCTGCCTTACGCTTGAGATAGCGAACGCGAGTAGTGTTCCGGTCCGGCTTAAACCTGGAGACACGATCGCGCAGTTGGTTCTCTTCAGCGTCGAGACGCAGCAAGAGGAGCAGAAGGATGTGATCGAAGGGTCCTATTTTGGCCCAGTCTACCCAGAGCTTCCGTATGCCAAAGGACCCACCAAGAAGACTGTGGCCATAGTAGGTGCCTCACCTCGCCGCACCGCGCCGAGCAATAAGGCCGTGAAAGCCTATCAGGAGCGTGGGTGGGACGTTTACCCTGTCCACTCCAAAGGGAAGAGGATCCAAGGATTGACCGTCTACACTTCACTCGACCGAGTTCCGGTACAGCTCGATCGGGTCACGCTGTATCTTCCGCCACCAGAGGGGGTCAAAGTCCTGGCAGAGATCGCCAAAGCCAAACCTCGCGAGTTCTTCGTCGACTCCGGGGTCGCTAACAAAGACCTAATCACCCGGGCAAGGGCACTCGGGTTGACGCCCATCCTCGCGTGCAGCATCGTGGATATCGGGGCGTCGCCAGCGGAGTTTTCCGGCTAGCTACCGGCGTCCAGCTCCTACGCCCGGCCGCGCTCGTCCACCATTCCCGGAGGCAACGATGCCGACACGCTATGCTTCGGTCCTGGGATTCCTCGTGAGCAACCCGCTGAGACGTGTCCGTAGCCACATGGTGCTTACCCAGGTGCTTGTGTGGTCGGGCGCCCCAACCCCCTAGACGTGGGGTTATGGGCTGGCAAAGTGGTAATACGCACGGTGGCTCTTGGTTGGCGGCCGGCGTGGCCACTGGGGCGAACACCGCCGAGCGTGTAGAATTGCAGGGTTGAGCGTCAGCACCGTCGCTATGGGGTTTGACTGTCGGGAGTGGCCGCCGGCGAACGGTGGGGCAACATGGGAGGCCCACTAATTCGGTGGGTTTGAGTCTTTACGGTCCGTAGACGCGCCCTCCGGGCGGGTTTAGCCGAGGCCGGGGCAAAGGAGAACGCAATGAGTCGAGTCGCTCGAGCTTTCTGTGTTTTGGTGTGGCTGGGTGTTGCCGGGACGGCTTATGCGGACGAGGACGAAAACGCCCTCGTGGAAGCCGGGAAGAAGGCCATCAAGAGCGTCAAACCGTTGGCACCCGGGGCGGAGCATGAGTCCTACTTTGAGATCACCCTCGGGCCTGACAAGCCGGTGGGGTATGTCGCGGTTACGTTGAAGGCCTCCGGTAGCGAGGAGGAGCCGGTTTATCACTACAAGACGGCGACGGGCAACACGTTCCCGAACGGCAAGCTCTTCAGAGCCGTCCTCGATGCGAAGCTGCGGCCTAACTTCGAGCCGATCGAGATGGAGATGAAACGCACCGTCTTCGAAGAAGGGGGCGACGAATCCAGCGATGTGCAGACCGCGAAGTTCGGACCCGAGAAGGTGGAGCTTACCGCAAAGGCTGTCGGCAGTGAGGAGACCAAACGGGAGGAGCCGCGACCCGAACCGCCGTTCATCTACGGCATCGAGACCCTCGTGCAGCTCATCGACTTCGACATCCACAAGAAGTTCATTCTGCGTGAGTTCGACCTCCAAACCGGTAAAGCGGGTACCCTTACCTTCAACGCCTCGGTCTGGAATGACGGAACGACAACAGTCATCGTTACCGATCCTGCCGGCAATGTGAGTTATCAGTTCTGGTACGACGACGACGCGAAGCTGCTTCGCTGGGGTGTGCCGTCGATGCCCATCATGTTCGTCCGATCGACGAAAGAGAAGGTGAGACGCCTGGGGTGGGAGGGCTGATCACGAGAGACAAGAAGTTGGAAACTAGAAACGAGCTTGGCACTTCATCTATGGAGCGGGTGTTCACTCGTGCGGTCGACTTGAGTCTCTAATCACTCGCGCGGGGCACGAGAGGGGTCTAGGCGCACAGATAGAGGCCCGAAGCGAGATGTTGTCCTTTTGAGGCGGACAACACTCCCCTGCGTCACGGTTTCGCTCCGGGCCTCGGCGGGAGTCCCCCTGAGCCGCAGATCTCCCAGCGAGCAACTTGGTTGACGACGACCCGACACCGTCGCAAATGCCCACTTCAGCGGGGCACCCCGAACGTTGCCGCCGTCCGCACTCGCGGTGTCGTTGCGGCGAATCGGGTACTGGGTCCTCACCCGTGTGTACGAGGGTCCCACCGATCTCTGTCACCAGCCAGTCGCTTTTTCTAACCAAGCGTTCGCATTCCCGAGGCGGGCCGCGACAGAAGCGCCCTGTCGGTCCCGCCGGGCTGCAGCCACCCGGCCGAGGCTTCGGAGTGCCTTCGGATTCTTGCGGCCTCAAGGCCGTCTATCCTGATGCTTGTGATCCGTGGGTGTCCAAGTAGACGGGTCCTCTACCTTTGGCCCGACACGGCACCCGACAGGTGAGAAGGAAGCTTGGCCCGACATTGCATTAATTCATGGGCGACTGTCTCGAGGTCGTCCAACGATAGGAATGGGCAGATCGGTAGGGACAGAATCTCATCGCAAGCCCGTTCGGTGTGGACAAGGCGATTGGGAACGAAGCAACCTCGTGCGAAGGCCACCTGCTGGTCAAGGGGCGTGGGATAGTGCACGCTCGTCTCGATTCCGAGCTGAGCCAGTTGCCGTCTCAGTTCGTCTCGGTACCTGGTGCGCACCACAAAGAGATGATAGACATGCTCCACGTCGCCTTGTTCGGTTGGCAAAGCGATGTCAGTATCTTGCAGGAGCTCACAGTACTGAGAGGCTAGCCAACGCCGCCGGGCGTTCCACTCATCCAGGTAGCGCAGTTTCACATTCAGGATTGCGGCTTGGAGGTTGTCAAGACGGCTGTTGACACCGCGAACGGTATGGCGGTCCGGCGCCGGCGACCCGTAGTTGCGGGCAGAGCGGACCCATTGGGCCAAGCTCTCGTCATCGGTGACCACGGCACCGCCATCTCCCAGGGCTCCGAGGTTCTGCGCTGGGTGAAAGCTGAAAGCGGCTGCGTGGCCAAAGCTCCCGCACCGGGCACCGTGGTAGCGAGCGCCATGGGCCTGACACGCATCCTCGATAATGAGCAGACCGTGCTCGTTTGCGATCGTCTGGATGACATCCATGTCAGCCGGGTGCCCGTAGAGGTGCACGGGTACCACAGCCCTCGTGCGGGATGTCACCGCTGCGGACAGACGTCGGGAATCAAGCGTGTAGGTCTCAGGATCGTGATCCACGAGCACCGGCATGGCACCAACCTGCTGAATGGCGAGGACGGTGGCTGCGAAGGTATTCCCCGCAGTGATCACTTCGTCGCCTGGTCCCAGGCCCAGGCCCTTCATCGCCAAAGCGAGTGCGTCAAAGCCGCTGCCGACACCGACGCAGTGTTTGGTCTGGCAATAGGAGGCAAACTCGCCCTCGAAGGTTTCGAGCTCGGGTCCGAGTATAAACTCAGCGCGATCGATGACTGACTCGATCGCGTCGCGGAGTTCGCCCTCCAGCTCCTCGTGTTGCCGTTGCAAGTTGATCAGTGGAATCATTACGCTCGCCCTCTTGTGACGTGATCGTCTTGTGCAAGGCACATCAGACAGCGAGAACCACACGCCGCCGATTGTTCATCGGATGATGATGCCCGCACCTTTTGTTAGAGGAGAGAGCGTTTTGCGCAAAAGTGTCGCAGGTCGGTGCCCCTCCCATAAGGAATCTGGGCGCCGATTAAGGGATTGACTGATGCGACGTCGCGAGCCTTCCGCGGCAAAGGCCCGGCGCATACGCCATGGCTGCCTGCGCCCGGTTCACCGGACCTCGCCGGCTTGGGTCCGACAAGCACGAGATCAGTATGTGCCAGCAAGTGGGCAGTCGGACTGACCTATTGCAGGACGGGACTGGGTTGGACAGAGGAATCTTCTGAAGCGGCAGTCTCTTGCTGGTTAGACTCAACCGCAATCGCTTGACGTCGCCCGAGTATCCCGACTCTGTCCACACTGGCCCACGCAGCCTTGCAGAGCGTCGGCGGTGTTGTCTCCACCGGGCACATGCCGCCGCCGGTTTTCATCGAACGGGTTGCTGCCTCCAGCACCTTGGTCACGTTCAGGCTTTCCCGCGTACCAGGAGAATGCCCTGTACCGCTCCGCACCGACTCCACGAAGACTGCGACTTGTCGGGCCAGGGGATCTGTCTGTGGGGTGTCCAGCAAGCGGACGATTTGCTCGCCGCCTGTTGCCTCGAGCAGCTCGGGTTGTCCACGGCGCGGAGTCTCGCCCGGAGTCGTGTCATAGAGGCACAGGGTGCTAATGGCGCGCGTTGTATCCCAGTGCACGGTCCGCCGCTCACCCACGACCGTAAGCGTGCTCGATGCTCGGGGGTTGAGGCGACTGACGTGAATGTGTGCGAGCGTGCCGCCGGCGTACTTGAGTGTCACGAAGCAGACATCCTCATGATCGATTCTCGTGAGGCAGCTTCCCAGGGCGGACACCTCGACGGGGACGGCGCTTAACAGATGGTTGCAGATGCTGACATCGTGGGTCCCGAGATCGTACAGTGCATTAACATCCGTGCGCAGCGGGCCCAGGCCGGTCCGAACGGCATCCAGGTAGCGGATTCGACCCAGCTCACCGCTTGTGATCAGCTCGCGAATCTTCGCAGTTGTGTCGTCAAACAAGAGCGTATGTCCGACCATCAACACCAAACCGGCAGTGTCAGCCAGGGTCGATAGCTCGCCCGCCTCTCGGCTGTTGGTGCACGAAGGAGCCTTCACAAACACGTGTTTGCCGGCTTGAAGAGCCTCCTTTGCGATCTGTGCACGCGCCGTGGCTGATGCAGTAATGACGACCGCTGTCAGGGTGTCGTCGGCAAGTAGCTTGCGATAGTCATTGGTCACGTGGAGCTGGGGGAAGGATCGGCTCAGTCGCTCGAGACGCGAGTGGTCCAAATCCGCATAAGCTCCAACTTCGCACAGGGGTTGTTCATCGAAAACACGCAGATGGTCGGCATCACGGCTCCCGCAATCGATGATGCCGATCCGTATGTGGTAGTCTTGGCTGTTCATGCCTGGCACGCTCCCAACGCTAACACGACCGTCGTCGCACTTGGAACGCTTGTAATATCGGAACCGAAAGCCTACGCGTCCAGGTTATGAGGTTGATCTTGCTCAGGTCGCTCGGGCACCTCCGCAGAAACGAGAAGGCCCCCTCGCGCCCGTTAGCGACACGGCGGGTGGCTACGGTGGGCGGTGACCGTTCATGCACCCGGGAGACGAAAAGGCAGCGGGCCCGCTTTTACGATAGCTGGGAGGCGCCAGGCCCAACAGTCCGGCCCTTTAATCAGAAGAATCCGCACCAGCCGTAAGATTCCGGTCCCTGTCCCAGACAGACAATCAGCGGAGGGAGGTTTTATTGGAAAACCATCGTGAAAGTACTTCCAAAACGCTTGGGATCAGGTTTGAGGTCTGGGGATCGGGTAAAGACAAAAATCGGCCCCGCCGCTTATCCAATACGACGGGGCCTGGGTTGAGCAAATTCAACCGGCGTTCAGCGCCTTACTGCTCCGAGAATGCCCATTCATAGGCGCCCATATCCACACCGTTAAACGAGAATCGGTTCATGTCCAGTGACAGGTCGAGCGGTGTGTCCTCGCTGGTGTTGCTGTCCCAGTCGAGATCACCAGTATCGCCCGGCACATCCGAATCGTTGCCTGTGTCCTTACACGGCGACGGATTCCCGAACGGCCCACCGATCTTGTAGTTATCCGAGGTGGGGTTGACAAACTTCGGGTTCGAGTTGATGTTCCCCGTTCCCGTCCAGCCACCCTCGATGTCGCTGTAGGTCACCGTCGTCGTCCCACTGCTGTTGTAGATCTGGTCGCTGTCCTCGTTCGTGGCCTCGTTGCCCCAGAAGATGCAGTTTTTGACCACGGCGCCTCCAGAATGATCGTTCAGGGCACCACCATGCTTGTACGACGCCGTGTTGTCAGCCAAGGTGCAGTTGATGAGTGTGACCTCGCCTGACATAGACGCAATGGCTCCGCCCTCCATGGCCGTGTTCTCATAGAACACGCAGTTCACGAACGTCGGCGACCCTTGTCTGTTGAAGAACGCTCCGCCGGCAAACCCTTCTATGTCCGGCTTTTCCGGATCTGGATCGTCAATCCCGTCGTTGTGATAGAACTTGCAGTTGATGAACGTGGGGTCTCCATCTCCGAGGTTCGCCACACCCCCGCCCATGTAGCTGAAGTCATTGTCTCTGATGACACAATTGACGAACATCGGGCTGCTGTCGGTCAGCAGAACACCGGCACCCTCATACATTGAAGGGTTAACTCCGTTGATGATGTGAAACCCCTGCACGAGCGTCGAGGTTCCCAGGTTGGTCCCGACGACAGCCCGGGTCGTACCACCGCCCGAGATGGCGGTCATGTAAGTGCTCGGGTTGCCCTGCGACTTGCTCGTCTCCGTCCCGTCAAAACCACCATACATCTTCACCCCGTCAACTAGGGTGATGTTCGAGTAACTGCCCTCAGCCACCCAGACCTCGTCACCGGACGAGGCGCTGGCAAGAGCAGTCGACACTGAGGTGTACGCGTCAGTCCAACTCGTTCCGTCGTCGTTACCGGTTGCGTCCTTGTCGACGTAAATGGTCCCCGCGCTTGCTGAACCAGCGAGCACCAGACCCACAACGCAACAACCGAAAAATCTGTTTCTTCTCAACATGAGATAGTCTCCTTTGAATTCTTGGCTCACGCCGAATGTACGACATATGCCATCGCTAGTCGGGACACGAAACCGGTGCCGGAGGAATCCCGTGACTCTCGTCGTCGGCGAATGTCTTATGCCGGAAGGCTTCCACTATCATGCCAATGTCGACGAAGTCGATTTTCTGATCCGGGAGTGGCGCAGTGATTTCGGAGTTGACGATATCGGATCTGGCCTTCTGCGGTGCACCAGGGGTATTCTTAAACTTCTCCACCACCGACCCAAAATCCACAAAATCGGCTGTGCTCTGTGGTGGGGTCCACCC
>CAYOQG010000031.1:0-28011 GCA_964405925.1 uncultured Phycisphaeraceae bacterium
ACGGGTGAAGGTGCCGCCAGCATACAGAGCGGGCCCGGCACCATCGTCGAACACAGCTAACGCGCGGACCACGCCGGTTGTCCCGCCGTCGACGGCAGCCCAGGCATGGCCATTCCACTTGGCGATGCTGGTTGCAGAGACGCCCCCAGCCTCGGTGAAGGAGCCGCCGGCGTAGAGGGCCGGTCCAGTTCCATCGTCATAGACCTCGAGGGCGAAGATGATGGCGTCGGTGCCATCACCCAGCGGGCTCCATGAGACGCCGTCCCATTTTGCAATATTATCGGCCTCAGTTCCTCCGGCGTATGTGAACGCGCCAGCAGCATAGAGTGCCGGGCCGCTGCCATCATCGAAGACCGCCAAAGCTTCGACAGACCCGTTGATTCCCGGCCGACCGATCGCCGTCTCCCAAGCACGTTCGCACGGCTGGCCGTGCGCAAACGCAGCCGCAACTACCACGAACACAGACGTTAGGGATCCGCCCCTTCGAATCTGTCTGGACATGCTTCCTCCTTCCTGCTTCTTAGTTCCCGTGCGACCATCGCCATTCCCGTGGCCCCACCGGCTCCTTGACGACCAGGGTCACACACGCGGTGATGCAGCCCCAGTTATGTTCAGCAAAGTCGATGCCCCAAAAGCTGTACTGTGGGCGAGCACTCCCTCGCTAGACACCCCCCGTTTGAGGCGGGGCGTATGGTATCGTTTCCGAAGTCCACTGTCTACCGCGCCCGTCCACGTGAGTGGAGCCGGAAACCAGGCCAGCACAAACCGCAAAGGAGCAGTCCCAAAGGCAGGCCTTGACCGCAGGTCCCACAGAGGATTCCACCGGGGTTATCAGGCTCGGGGTCTACTTCATCGCAGAGGTCGCCAAGACCGTCGCCATCAGCATCAGCCTGGTCAGGGTTGGGTGATTCCGGACAATTGTCGCAGGGGTCTCCGATCCCGTCCGAATCGGTGTCGTCCTGGTCTGCGTTTTCGACCGATGGACAATTGTCCAGCGGCGTCGCGTGGGCGGTGCCCGGATCGGGGACGGTCCCAGGACTCGGCCAGCCGTCATCGTCGGGATCCTGAGTCTGGGAGCACCCAAAGCTATTTACTGTGTCACCGTCATGCGTGCCTCCGCACCCATCACAGGTGTCACCGTAGCCGTCTTCATCCGCGTCCGCCTGGTCAGGGTTGGCCGTGCCGACACAGTTGTCGCAGGCGTCGCCGATCCCGTCGTCGTCTTGATCCTCTTGACTGGGATTCACGGTATCGGGGCAATTGTCGCGGGCATATTCAATCCCATCACCATCGTTATCGGACATCGACATGTCACAACCGTGCGTACCCGGCTCGGTCCTTGCGGGGTCATAGGGACAGCCGTCACACTCGTCACCGGCACCATCGCCGTCCGTGTCGTCCTGTTCAAGGTTCGCGGCGTTCACACAGTTGTCGGAGCGATTGTCGATCCCGTCACCGTCCAGATCCGAGTCACAGGCATCACCAATGCCGTCGTCATCCATATCTGCCTGGCCAGGGTCTGGAATCCACGGGCAAGTGTCGACTTCGTCGATGACACCATCATTGTCGTCGTCATCGTCGCAGAGGTCACCCAAGTCATCATGATCGAAGTCAGTTTGGTCGGGGTTCGCATCGTCAGGACAGTTGTCGCAGACGTCCCCGACACCATCGTCATCGGTGTCCGTCTGGTTGGCGTTCCATAGACCCGGGCAGTTGTCTCTGACATCGGATACACCATCACCATCTTTGTCTGAAGATGGTGCGTTTCCCGTGCCGTGTGCAGAACATGCCTTGGTTTGTTCGTCGCACAGTTGACCAGGGCACGGTGTCTGACCAGGCGCACAAGCGCCGCTCACCTCATCGCAATCCTCGACACCGTTGCAATAGATCCCGTCGTTGCACTGCGGGTCGCTTGTGCACGGGCCGCAGGCGTCACCGACTTCGTCACATCCCTCGCCGATCTCACACGGAAAACCACCAGGGTGGCAAACACCGGTGTTGACATCACAAGTTTCGATACCGTTGCAAAAAGCGTTGTCGCTGCATTGTTCGTCGCTGGTGCACGGACCGCACGCGTCGGCGAGCTCATTGCACCCGTCGCCGGCTGGGCAAGGGAATCCACGGGAATGGCAGATGTTCGTGGCAATGTCGCAGACTTCTGGGCCATTACAGAAGACATAATCATCGCACTGCCCGTCGCTCAGGCACGGGCCGCAGACATCTTCGGACTCGTCACAGCCTTCGCCCGGTCCACAAGGGTATAATCCTGATTGACAAATGGATTCCACGCACACTTCGCTTCCGGTGCAGAAAAGGCCATCACTGCAATCTGCGTCAGTCGTACAGGGGTTGCCCACAAGCGCGGTCAGGATCAATGGGGCACCAAAGTCGATGTCTTCAAGACTGACGTTGCCCAACTCGCCGCAGATGGCAATTCCAAACACGGGAGAGTCGGAGTCGGCGACGGTGACTGCAACTGCTCCGACACCGTCGACCTGCATCTCGACGACCGCGACCCGTGCCCATTGTGGCCCGACACCGACGGGGTCTGCGCAGTTGACGGGCCCCAGATGAGAGCCTCCCATGTCGTCAACGCCTCGATCGTTCACAAAGCCGTTGGGAAAGAGTTCGAAAATCTCGGTTGTTGTAACGGCAACGGCTTTCAGTGGTCCTTGTCCGAAATCCAAATCGGCGTATACGGAGGCCAGACCAGCGGGCTCAGCGGTGCTTGCCCAAAGCTCGAGGAAAAAACTGCTCCCATCAAGGACCCGTGTTCGTGACATCGGTAGCACGTCGATCTCGTCGTCCGGCCCTGAGGGCTGGACCGCGATGACGCGCAAGCTGACCCTGGGCGAGCCGTACGCATCGCCGCAGCGCAATATTGAGGCGAAGCAGACAAAGATGACAAGCATCCTACTGCAATCGAACAGGTTACGTTTCATCCTACAATCCTCCGGGCCGCGGCAAGTCCGGATAGGAAAACACTCTTTATCATTCGGGCGGTTTGGAAACTGGTGACGTCGTGTCGTGAACCTGCCCGGCTGAGTCCGTATGTCCAAGGAGAGTGACCTCCAGATCTTCAAACTCGATCTGTGATGCGTCCAGCGTTCCGAATTCTCCAACGATGCTGATTCCGAGCGGGGTGGTGGATGGGCCGGGTGTCACACTGGCCACACCAGTTCTAAGCGCGCTCATATGGAGTGTCGCGACACGCGCCCACGCCGTGCGAACGCCAACCGTCTGGTCGCCAGGCGTGACACAGCCGCCAACCGAGTGAATAAGACCGTGATCCTCCCGCAGAACACTCTTATGTAATGCTGCAAAGGGCGAACTTGGTGTGATCCGCTCGACGGCCAATGTGGTGGAGTCATAGGTTAAATCCACATAGGCTGCAGCAAATCCCTTGGGTAAAGGACCTTCTCGGCTTACCCAGAGCTCGATGAGGAAGTGTTGACCGGTACGGAAGCTCGTGCGTCCGGTTGGTAGCTGATCGACGTAGTCCACCGCTGTCGGTGTTCGGGTCGCGATCAATCGGACACTTGCCGTGGTTTGTCGCAGCAGCCACCCTGCATCCTTAGACGAAGTCGACGGCCCAAAGCAGTCTTCGCAGTCTGGGCACGCAAGTCCGAAACAGCCGCTGAAGCCTGCGAAATCGCCGGAACCAACACACACACCGAGATCGCCGTCGAAGTTCGCTGCTACACACGGGTTGTCCCGTGGGTAACAGGCGCCCATGCATGCGCTCAGGAATCCGAAATCACCTGTGCCGATCACACCATTTCGGTCCAGGTCCAACATGCACCAACGGCAGGAGTCGGAATCTTCATCGCATTGCTCGCACGGGTCCTCGCACGGGTCTTCACCCGCCTGACAAACTCCGCCCACTCCACAGACTTCGACACCGTCGCAGTACAGCCCATCATCGCAGTTGGCGTCCGCCAAACAGGGGCCACACGAGTCCGAGCTTTCGTGACACCCCTTCCCCCATTCGCAAGGGAATGAACCGGGGATGCACACACTGTTCTCACATCTTTCCGGGCCGTTGCAGAAAGAGCCGTCGTCACAGTCACCATCGTCTTTGCACTCACCCGCAGCGAACCGGAAGATGTTGCGGATGAGGGTGATGTTGTCAGCAAGCCCTACGGTGCCGACACCCGGGTCCAAAAAACCGTTTGCATCCGCCAAAAGAATGACGGGCCCGCTTCCCGGCTCCAGGGCGTCTCGCTCAACCACCGCGACCAGCGTGCGGTTGTCGGTATTCAGTAGGGCGTGGGCATACGGTCCCAGATCGCTTATACCGCCGAAAAAGCCCGGGAGATTACCGGAGCCGTCGTACTCATAGACGCGGCCAGCGGCTCCGTTGATAACCGAATGCCTTGGATCAGCTACGTCCTTGGCTGAGCTGGCAAGCGCATCGGCGCCGTAGGAGACCTCAAACAACTCCGCCACGCTCTGGTTGGGCAGCGAGAAGATGTCATTGTCCCCCAGGTAGATTAACGCCCCTCCTCGTCGCACGAACATTTCGAGCGCATCGCGCTCGTGTGGCGCCAATGACTCAGCCGGATCGAATAATCCCAGAAAGACGAGGTCATAGTGAGCCAGGACGTCCTGCGTGAACGATTCGCTTGGTACAAAGGTAAACCCGTCGGCCTTCAAAGCCGTTCGGACGGTCTCCATGCTGTCACCCATCATGACAATCTGGAGCAGGCTGCCATTGTCATAGCCTCTGCCAACGCCAAGGCAAAGGACGTCCATCGCTTGGGATGTCCGCGCTCCTGTGATGCATGTCAACGCCGCCACTGCAAGCAGCGTATGCCGGGCGATTGCCCTTGCTTTTATCGTGAGATCGTTCGCAGGATGCATTGCCGGGGATCCGCGCCGCCCGAGGCGACCAGAACGACCGTTGCGTTTGGTGACGTGACGCTCGGTACCGACGTCTTTGGGGCGCGACCGCTCGCTCTGCTTGCCAGCCATTTCCTCGACCGGCCGTCTTGTTGTCACGGCGCTGGCGTTAGTCGTCATCGATCTTGCCCTTTTTCTTCCGGTGGCTCGATCACATCGTAGTTGATACTCCCGGCTTCGTATCCCTGGATGCTCATTGGAACGCTGGTCTTGCCCGACCACTCCTCGAATTGGAGAGTCTTCAGTGTCATGCCCAGCAATGCTTCACGACGGGTCAGGCGCGTGTCGGTGTCGCAGACAGTACTGGCCAGCCCTTGGACGCGGGCCTTGCCTCTGTCCGTTTGCAGCATTTCCACATGGAAATGGTTCGCGACGCCGAATGTGGTATACGATTCGAGGGGGGTTAGGTCCCACCCGGTGACACACCTTTCAGTTCCGGAGAAGTGCACCTCATTTTGATTCCAGACGTCGAATCTGGCCTTGGTGGTAACGGGGCCAATACCATCCTGTCTTAGATCGATATGGCAGGGGAGCAACACAAGGCTTGTGTGCACCGGAACACTCACAGCCTGCTCAGGCGGACCGGGCACCTCGGCACCGGCAGCCCAGAACCCAAACAGCAATTTGTCCGGGCAGGAATCATATTCGAAGCCGTCCAGATCGAGTTGTCCGGGGATGATATCGCTGTCGGCACACTGCCCGCTTTCCAGGCTGACGGTCAGGCAGTTGCTGGGCTGCACACCGTGTGGCCCGCTGTGGGCCTGAAAGGCCCACGGTGCATACGTCCACGCCGAGCCTGAATCATAATCTACGACTGTGGCGCGCCCTGAAAGATGGTTCCATCGAATCTCCTGCCCGTCGCGATCCACGGCCCATGCAATGACATAGCCTCGAAGCACGCGGGTTTCGCCGTACATGGGATCGGGGCTGGGGCGACCGAGTGGATCACCTGGGTCCAGAACCGTAAACGGTGCAAGCAGCGCCGGGAGGCCAGTCGATATAGACCAGTAGGTAGGCTCGGACGCGGTTAACTGCAATTGCATACCGACATTATTCCAACCGGCATGAGCGCGTTCCGGGAGTCGACCGGGGCTTGCGTCATACGATTCCTCCAGTGGCGGGTCCCCATTGACATAGTAGAGCTGCACCCATACATCCTGGGGGTAGTCATTGGTCAACTCGACGAAGGTATCCTGCAAGACCTGCTGGCCGGTGTTGTCCCACCGGACTTCGACGACGGAGTATAAAAGTACGCTACCCTTGCGTTCGGCGCCCACCCGCTCAGACCCTTGGGCAAGGGCCAGGGAGCAAGCCGTAAGAGCGGTTACGATGCTACTCGATAGAGTCATACTCGCCACGTTCCCCAAACGCCAAAAGTCGCGTTTCCTGCTTTCCTGCTTCTGCCCTGTCCCATCACGTCAGAGTCGCTGTTTGGCATTCACTCAACGCTCACAGCGCAAACGAGGCGTGTCACATTCATGCCACATGCGCGTCCCCCTCGTTTCCTGCGCATTGTAGAATCGCGTCTAAGAGCGATAAGCCGTCGGACCGAGCCGTGGTTCTTTATTGGGAGAGCTGTCAAGCACCTGCACACTTCGCTACCCCATACAGTTCACCGAGGTGAGCGCTCAGAAAACATAGATGTTATTGGCAACGAGTCTTCATCCTGGCGCGCAGCACCCGTCGGTGTCCAAGGGGAGGGATTATACCGGACGGGGCAATAGCACGCAAGCACCAAACGCATTTCAGAGTGCAGGTGACAAGGCACTGGCTGCCGGTTATATATATCGGACTAGGCGCCAACGTCCGATACTACAGTACGGGGTCAGAAGTCCGAAAATAGATGCGTTCTCTGTTGACTGACGAGACTCTGGCAGCTACGCGGAGTGCCACGTTGGGGCAGCCCATCTGAGCGAGGTTCAGTAGGATGGTCCGAAAACACGCTACCGCCGGTTGAAAAGAACTTTGGCCTGACAGGAACGTCCGATAGTACAGCAGTGAGGCGAATATCGGACTCTTACGATTCGAGCGCCCACGTTGTGACAGTTCGCGCGTCGGCCTTGGCTCATGTGAGGTACCACCGTGATTGACACGGTGAGCGAGCAATCACGAATACGCAGCAGGATGAAGTGGTACTATTGTTGAATGTTGGGCAGACACGTCGCCGGCCTCAGAGGAATGCCCTTGAATGACCAACGAGGGTGCCAGGGACCAGGAAAGGCCGATGATTCGGCGAAGCGCTCATCCGAAACGTCAATCTGTCGTGACGCGGGCTCGGATGTGCTGCCCACCCGAAACCACTCCGCACGGAAGTGGGTGCGAGCGCACGACGTCGAAGACGGCGAAGCGAAGGTTACGGCGAATCGGGGGTCGGTTCGGGCGCGGGGAGGACGAGTTCCTCGAGCATCTTGCGAACCTCATCAAGCTGCTGTATCGCAATGATCCTACTTGCGGCTACGTCGTTGACCGCGTCGTCGGCAGCTAGCTGGGCCTCCTTCATCTTGACCACCCGATCGTCTTGCAGCTTGCTCACCTGAGCATCTGCCAGCCTTTTCTCTTCTCCCGTTGAGGTCACCCTTGCATCGGTGCGCCGCGCCCTGTTGCGGGCCTTCGCTAACAAGCGTTCGTGACGCAAGTCTTCGGCGCGAACACCGGCGAGCGCCCTGTTTGCCTTTTCTGCGAGTTCAAAGGTCTCGTCGACAGCCTCAATCGCATCGCGCACGACCTCCCCAAGCTCTTGGTGTCCCTCGGGTGGAAAGCGCCCAAACTCAGCCAAAGACGTCTCTCGCCTCTTTGCGCGGGTGTGGAGCTTGTATGTGCGGGTCTTGGCAATCGCCTCAAAGTGGGCGGCGAAACGGACCCAATCATCGACGAACCTGTCACTGCTGACCGGCTCTTCGCGCCTGGGACGGTATTCAGTAATGTAGTCCCTGTCGGAATCCCAGTTCGGTCGCTCGCCTTGAGATACATTCCGTGCCCGCGTCCTCTGAATCCTCGTGGAGTTTTCACGTTGCTTGGGCTCGCCAAGGCCCATTGCTGGGGCAATCAAGTCTTCAAACTCGTCCAGCATTTCGAGAAGCTGTTTCGGGGTCGCGGTGGATTCGAAGACGACGCGCTTCACGTCTTCTCTTGCGAAAGACAACTTCTCCCCATCGTCAGTGACAAGAGCGACGCCGTCACCATATCGCTCGGCGGTGCCCGAAAGCTTGCGCCCATCGTTAAGATGAACCTTGTCCGCGAGCGCGGATTGAGCGGAAACCAGAACGATCAGACAGAGTGAAGCCCGGAGCGTTGTCATGATGAGCTCCTGAAAATGGGGGATAGTGCATCTATAGCGTTAGTGTCATACATGATATCGCCGCCCCTGCGAGGGGTCAACGGCACCGGAGGTCGCTGCCGCGCTCGGGCATCCGTAGCGGATCGACAATTTCGGGGCTGTTAAGATAGGCAGAAGAGGACCGGGTCGCCACCGGGGCTGCAACGTCATCCTCTGTCGGCTCACGCCGGTCAAACCGCCATGTCGTTGCACCACGTGCGCAACGCCGGAACAACCCGCGTGCATTTTTCCTCGTTGGACTTGAAAGGTACACGTGACAACTCAAGCTGGACCCAAGGCAGCTCGGAGGTGTGGGTACGGAAGATGTAGCCGCCGCGAAACGGGTCGTTCACGGAGAGGGGATGATCAAAGGCTTCTTCGAAGCGAGCCGTCAGCAAACGGATCCATGCGTCCGGACAAGTTCCATCGGTGTTGCCTGGACATACGCAGGGTTGCGCCACATGTGGATCAGGATTGACGGGAGCTCCATATGCTGCCATCGTGTGGCCGTCCATGCCGCGGCCGCCGCCCACGCATACGGTGCGTACTCCATGTGCGCTTGCCCACGCCGGATGGGCTCGCTTTCTGGGCGGGACCCAGACATTCTCCGCCGCAATGGGACGTGGGCGGCCTGGCAGCTCCACAAGTCTGTCAGCTCGGTCCGAGGGTCGAGCAAAACTGGCATCTGTCGATGGGCAGCCTGCCGCGCCACGATTCTCTCAGGATCTGGCCCTGCAAATCCACGAATATTGTGGATATTCCGCTATTCCTGCGATGACAGGGCGGTCAGCGGCAAGTAGAATGGAGGCAAGTTGCAGGGCAATGATGCTTGTTCGGGCGCGGAAACCGGCAAACCAATTGCACGAGACTTTTTCGATCCGACTGCGTGAGAGAAACATGAACATACTCTTAGTCTCACCCGCCACACCGCCCAGTTTCTGGAGTTACAAGCACGTGCTGCCGCTGATTTCCAGGAAGGCAGCTTTCCCGCCTTTGGGGCTGCTAACGGTCGCGGGGATGCTGCCCAAGGAATGGAATCTCAAGCTGGTCGACATGAACGTGTCCCGCTTGGGCGACGCCGACATCGAGTGGGCAGATTACGTTTTCCTCTCGGCAATGATCATCCAAGCCGATTCGTCCCGCGCGGTTGTTGCCCGGTGTACGGCGAAAGGCAAGGCTGTTGTTGCCGGCGGACCACTTTTTACGACCGGGCATGATCGTTTCCCACAGATACAGCACTTCGTCCTTGGCGAGGCGGAAAACGTCATGCCTGCGCTGGTCGAAGACCTGATCGTTGGCGACGTCAAGGGAACCTACCGGGCATCCAACAAACCGGACATCACGAAGACCCCTGTGCCCCGCTGGGATCTGGTTCGTCTTAAGGACTATGCCACCATGTCGGTGCAGTTCTCGCGCGGGTGTCCGTTTGACTGTGAGTTTTGCGATATCGTTGCGATGTATGGTCGCGTTCCCCGAGCCAAGACACCCGGGCAGATGATTTGCGAGCTGGACTCTCTCGTTGATGCTGGTTGGAAGGGCGATATCTTCATTGTCGACGACAACTTCATCGGTCACCGAGCAAAGGCCGAGGCGCTGCTTCGCGAGATCGCCGCGTGGAGACGACGACGAGGCGCGACCCCGTCCTTCACCACCGAAGCTTCATTGAATCTTGTAGGAATTCCGGGCATGCTTGACCTCATGGTTGAGGCTGGATTCAAGCGAGTCTTCATAGGCATCGAGACCCCGAACGAGGATAGCCTCTCTGAGTGTGCCAAGGTTCAGAATCTGCAACATGACCTTATCGCCTCGGTGAAGACGATTCAGAAGGCGGGAATCGAGGTCATGGGTGGGTTCATCATCGGGTTTGACAATGACGATGACAGTGTGTTTGAACGAATGCGGACTTTCATCCAAGAATCCGGTGTCGTCACCGCCATGGTCGGGCTGCTCTCGGCCCTTCCGGAGACGCGTCTCTTTTCACGGTTGATGAGCGAGGGCCGGATTCTGCACGAGAGCACCGGCAACAACCTTGATGCGGTGCTGAACTTCATACCCAAGCTGGACCACGACGTGCTCATTGCCGGGTACCGGTCATTGGTCAAGCGGCTCTACGCCCCAAGGAACTATTATGAGCGGGCCCTGACGTTCCTACGGCAGTACCGTCCGCAAGGTCCGCGAGCACGCTTTGGGTGGAGGGACGTGCTGGCCTTCATAAGATCACTTTGGCTAATGGGTGTTTGGACACGCGGGCGAAGAGAGTATTGGAAGTACGTGACCAAGACCCTTCTCTTCCATCGCCGGAGCTTCAGTCAGGCGATGCGGATAGCGATTGTGGGAATGCACTTCAGAAAAATCGCGGCCAGTTTGTAGAGCAGTCGTTGCAGTTGTGATCCGAGCCGCGGGCAGAAATAGGACCCGACGGTGTCGCCAGTCCGTACAGACTCACCGGGCATCGATACGCGACCTTGCCCCCGGTCACCACCGAGCTTTGGGGCAGGGGGGGAACGCTACAGATACTGATCAGCCGTCCATGAGGCCCGCAAGGAGCAAGCCACCCCGGACCTAGGGTACCCAGCCGCGGGGCTGCCGACCAGGTCACGGCATGTCATGCGGCAAGCCACAAAGCGTGCGGCGTCCGGCGGCACGGACAGCCCCCACGAATCCTGCGTCATGGTCCGTGACGGTTCCGCCTGCCCCGAATAAGTTCATACGCTCCCCAGGGCAGGACGGTTCACTCCCCGCACGAACATCTTCCTGCGTGTTGCACAATTGTGACGAATGTAAGTCACTCACAGAATAGTCTCGATTTTTTATCCGCCGTTTTGCGTTTTGCGGAGTCTTAAATAGTAGAGAACGACATTGGCCTGAGCCCATGCCGCGCGACAGAACAGTGCCAGCCCATGGCAGACACACATAAGCTCATCGCGATGTGCGTTCCGCTTAAAGGCAGCATATGTGTGCTACGAGTGAAAGGTGGTTTCGCGGTGGCGGTGTGGCATCACTGCTACGCTGTCACTGAGAGGAGGTGACCCAGTCATGATGTCGAATGACACTGACAATCGACGGAGGGGTCACGCAAGCCCAGCGTTCACGCTGATCGAGTTGCTGGTCGTGATTGCGATCATCGCCTTACTGATCGCGATCCTCTTGCCGTCGCTCGAGGCTGCCCGTCGGCAGGCCAAACAGTCGGCGTGCCTGTCGCATATCAAGAATATTGCCACGACCAGCCGGGTCTACGAGGCGGACGATCCCAATGGATGGGGCATCCCCGTTCACCCTCTTCAGTACTGCCAATGCCCCGGTGAGGACTGCGGCCAACCGTGCATGGAGCCACTGTATATCGGTGCCTATGAGTGGGGCGGCAAGTCGGGGATCGGGAGCCCCGGTCACCCCTACGCCATGGAGCGAAATGCTCCAGCGGATGGGTCGTTTGCCTGGATGAGTAGCCGGTACGGGACGGCGGCGGGTTTTGGACCCGCCACCCGCCCGATGAACGCGATCCTGTACAAGGGCGGGTTCAAGGACAACACCGACGTCAGGCCGCTTTGGAAGCACGACACCGAGCTCGACCTTGGCCTGTTTCGATGCCCGGGTGACGACGGCCCACCACGAGGGGCCCACTGTCCGGATTGGATCGCCCACACTGAGCGATCCTCGTACGACCACTTCGGCAACAGTTTTGCCGCCAACGTTTTCATGATCGCGAACGCTGGCGGAGGTTGGATGTACTCGAACTCGCCATACATGCGGCCCGTGTCCCGCGTGCCCACGCCTTCTCGTACGCTATATTATGAGGAGAACATCGGACGCTGGGCTTGGGCTTGCAGGAGGGAGCTTCCGGACTGTGTCACCGAACTCGGTCTCGAAGGTGTTGACCCTGGACCGACGAAGGCCGTTCGCGGGTGGCACGGCAAGGACTGGACGTTTAACCGGGCGTTCGTCGATGCCCACGCCGACACACAGAAGATTTACATCGAGGGTACCGAGGACCAGGACGGATACGCCCTGCACTACCGCAACGAGAAAATCTATCCAGACGGTGAAGGGGTCCGTAACCACGGCTGCATCATCGTCCGTGGTGACGGTTGGCAGAAGGACACCCTACCTGCCGACCTGATTTACACGGGCCTGTGGCATAACGGGGCTGGTCGTCCATCGTACGAGAACTGTGTGGAGTAGTGAGTTCATGGCTCCGGTGTCGTCGCCCGTCCAGTCCGTCGTGGCGGGAAGTGTTGCCGGAATCAGTTTTGGCAAGTGATACCGAGGACGCTGCTGACCGGGAGGGTCAGCAGCGCCTTCACGCGTCAAGGCGTTGCAGCCGGCAGGGTCCCAAGCGCACGATCGTGGCGTCCTCCTGTCACTCCGAGCCGATCCGAGGGTCAATCGCCCGGCCGGATCTGGCTTAGGATGGCGCGGGCGGTAGCCGCGGAAGCATTGCGGAAGGTATCCTCCTCGCGTGGCGCACTGAGCACGAAGTCACCAGCTACCTCGAATCCGCCGACCAAGCCCTTTCCAGACGCCGACGCCTGTCTCTGGTCACGGGGGAAGACGAAGACACACGCTCCACCGTCGATGGCGGTAACCAAGATGTTCAGGCTGCGGTGGTGCGAGTCGCCGGCAAGCCAATCCCGCGCGGCCGCCTCGGCACCCTCCAACCCATTGTCGCGCACGCGGAAGCTGTGGACTGTTGTTGGATATTGCCGCTCGTGGCCGGGCAAAAGACGTTCGATGGGCATGGGTGTTGTCGTGATCTGAAAGTGCAAGTGCCATGGTATAGTCGCTCCGGCACCCGGACCGTTATACAGCACGCGGAATCTGCCTGCCGTCTGGAGATGCAGGTCAAGCATCGCCTCGAGAACATGGTGCGAATAGGCCTGGTCAGTGTGCTCCGCAGACATGACGGTGAAGTGGTCGTGTTCGATCCAGGCGAAGTTCGCACCCGCAAAATACGCACCGCCGCCGAGTTGCAGCGGGACCAGCACCTCCATCGGGTGGCATTCGGCGATATTGGCTGCGCAAAGGAAGCAATGCTGCTTGTTGGGATCACGAACGTCTCGAAAGAGCTTGCCCTCGTCACGGCGCGGATTGAGAATGCCGCGGCGCTCCAGCTCTGCCACGTCACCACGAAGCTCCCGGTGGGGCATCCACCGGAAACGAAAGGGCACACCACTGGCGGGGTCAACCGCTTCGCGGGTGGGAATGTCCACATCCGCGGGATGGGTGAGCAGGAAACCATCGCGTCCCTGAACGGCCCACGTCTCGATCAACGTGTCAACCAGCACTTTCCCCCCAGGCGTCGAGGCTGGTGCGTGCACGGCGGGCTTCCCGTCTGTCGAGACACCCAGATCGAAAAGGAGCCTCTCCGTCATATGGCGCCAGGTGAAATACGGGATCGTGATTCTCAGGGCCTCCGCGCCCATTGCATCTCGCTGCTCGTCGCCTGTAAGCAGACGCACGATGGCGGAGGCGAACCCATCGGTAAAGTCAGCCGGGACAACAACCCCACCGCTACCGAAGAGCAGGTCCCTGGAAGGATCACGGTCCCAACGCGCGCGCTGTGGCATCGGCCCGAGCAGGTACTCGCAGACAAAGGGCACCAGGTTCGACGAGATCACCGGTTTGCCGGTCGCTGCCGCCTCCTGGGCACTCATACCGAACCCTTCCATAACGGAAGGGGTGCAAAAAACGTGGGTGATGTTGTATAGCAGTGGAAGCTGATCCCAAACCGAGCCCAGCACGATAACGTCGTTCTTCAGGTTGTGCGTTTTGATCAGTTCCAGCAAGGCATCGTGCAAGGCACCGGCATGGGGATCGATCGAAACCAAAAGCATGGCTTCGGGGACCTGCCTGACGACCTGTGCAAATGCCTTGATCAGGACATCCTTACGTTTGGTCGTGTCGGTCCGACTGATTTCTGTGACGAACTTGCGTCTCTTGAGCTCGGGTACACCGTGTCCGGATGCCGCGCTGAGGAAGCTCCAGATCGGCTCGATTTCCTCCGCCGCACGCGGATGGAATCGGACTTCGTCCACGCAGGGTGGCAAGAAGTAGCGAGCCTCGTGCCCGTAATCGTGCAGGAAGGTATCCCGAATCACCGAGGAAGTGGCCACCGCGCCGTCAATCACTTCCAGCAGTCTGCGCTCATGATCAATCCGCTCATCGATGCGAAGGTTATCCCAGGTCGACGGATCCATGTTGCGCTTCTTCAAGGCCCCGAGCGAGTGGGGAACCCAGATGTGCTTGATGGGCTTCTTATGAGACTCGTTAAACAGGGCCCCGAGTTTGCCGCCGTCCCAATAGTGGGAGATAATCAGTTCGCAGGTGTTTCCTTCGTGATCAAGCCGGGCGCAGAGGTCTTCACACAGTCTGGGGAGTTGTTCGTTCATGTCCTCCTTGCGCACGAAGTGTGGGAGACCGTCTTCGACGTACATGATCCGCGCCCGGTCTGACGGATGATACACGATGCCGCGCTGCATTTTCCTGGTCTTCGGATGGCGGTATCCACCGCGATTCACGATGGTGACGCGGTAGTCCTGGGCGACGAGCGCCTCGGTAAACTGGTTGACATAGACGTTCTGTCCCCCGGTATCGGTAAGCCCGGGGATCACTTGCCACTCATGCACTCCATGGTTCGTGATCATCAGCACGTGCGGACACCCGCAGCTGTTGAAACGCTCGTGTGCATCGTCAGCGGGCGACTTTCTGTCCTTCACCATTCGTGGTTTTCCTCAAAGCCCCAGAATCCGCAATCTGGTGGATGGCCACCGCTCCCCCGTTTCTCGTTGGCCTACCCACATTTGATTGTAGCTACAGCCACCCGTATGCTTCCAGTCCCTCCCAAATCCCCTCCGCATAGAAGGCTGTTGCATGGTAGACGTGGCGAGCCCGATATGCCTTCAGCTCCTCTGCGGCGTTTCCGACAGCGATGCTTCGGAAGCCCAGTTCGGGTCGCATCATATCCAAGTCGTTTCCAGTGTCTCCGCAGGTGATAATGTTCTCGGGCCCCACTGCAAAGTGCCGGGCCACAAACTTGACCGCCTCCCCTTTTCCCGATCGGATGGGCAGCAGGTCCAAGAACTCCCCGGCGGAATAGACGACCTTGGCCCGCAAGCCGTTGTGTTCAAGCCCCTCATGAATTTGTGCAAGCCGGCGCTCCACGTTCTCCTTGAGGTAGTAACTGCTCTTGAAAGGTGACTGCCACTCGTCATCCTGCCTCTGGGCTTCGGGAATTGCCGTAAGAATCTCCTCGACGGCCTGCTTGTCCCAATCCTCTGAGATGGTTTCGTGCCAGGTCTGATCAAGATGGTATTCCCCATCCTTTCGGAAATAGATATCGGTTCCCACCATGCAAATGCAGGCGTCGGCCCGGTGGGTGGGAAGCAGGCTGACCACGCGTGGTTTCTCGGCGTAGAAGTCCTCGATCGACCGCAGATGCCGTCCGGTAGAGAACGCCACAATAACTCCACAGGCTCGCAGCGCATCCCATAACTTAAGCATGGCAACATCATCTCCGATGAACGTGCCATCCAGATCCGTGGCCAGCAGACGCTGGTTCGTCATCAGACCCTCCATTGCGGCTACACCAAAGCCCGCTTTCTGCTTCGGCTC
Organism: uncultured Phycisphaeraceae bacterium; assembly: GCA_964405925.1. Lineage (GTDB taxonomy): Bacteria > Planctomycetota > Phycisphaerae > UBA1845 > UBA1845. Next base: position 15,827 of record CAYOQG010000031.1, read on the forward strand.
CAAACAGGTTCACCTACAGCTTCCCATGCGGCAGGCCGTTTTGACACTCCCCATCCAGCGACGGGTCTGCGGACCAAGGAGCGTGGATACACGGTAGCAAGATAGTCAACGTCCCTCAAGACAGTTCATAATCCGGCAAAAACGCCGGGTCTGAGCGGCAGTGGGCGATTCCTCGCCTGACGACTCAGATTTCCAAGAGGCACGCCTCTTCGATTTGTACTTCTTCGGTTCGGTGGTGCCTTTTGTGGTGCAGGTCGATTCGAGCGGGCAGGTTCTGGAGCAGAGCCAAAACCTGCTGGGCAACACCGGTCCAGGTAAAACGCGCCCTCGCCTTCTGCGAACCGTACTTGGCCAGTTGCCCGGTCAGTCGCGGATGCTGGAGCACCGAGCAGATGGCATGGCCAAACGCTTCCGGATCGAAAGGGTTGGCGTAGATCGCCTCGAGACCCCAGACGACCTCCTCCCATAGACCACCCTCGGTGGTGATCACCGTCGGTGTACCGCAGGCCATGGCTTCGACCGCCGTCATCCCAAAGGGTTCGTAGCGGCTGCTGAGCCCGAACACATCAGCCAACCGGTAATGGTCGGGAAGTTCGGCATCGGGAATGTAGTCACGGAAGATCACCCGATCGGCAATCTTCAGCTCGTTGGCCAAGTCCTTGAGCTCCTGAACTTGCTCTTGCTCCCGCGGTGTCGGTTCGGTCGATCCGACGGCCAGCAGCAGTTTGGCGTCCTTGACTCGTTCCGTGACGATCGGCATGGCACGGATAAGCAGATCGAATCCTTTGTTGTGGGCCATGCGTCCGAGAGCGAGGACGATCGGACATTCGAGACCGTACTCTTGTTTGATGGCCTGCCGGGACGCTCGGGAGACCGGGAAGAAACGTGTGTCGTCGTAGCCGGGGGGGACGACGGCAATCTTGTCAACCGGCACGTCATATTCGCCGTTGGCCAGAATTTCTCGTTGTTGGTGGGTTGTGGCGATAAGCCGGTCACACTCGTCGTAGATGACCTTCTCTTCCCGAACGCGCTGACGGAAGTTGTACTTGCGCTCCAGCACCTCGGGATCCTCATCCATGTTGTCCCGCTTCCACGATCCGATGGAGTGGGGTGTGTGCAGGTGGGGCACGCTCAGGGCGTTGGCCAGGGCCTGGCCGGCCAGACCCGCATCCCAGTAATGGCTGTTGATGAACGCGTATCGCAGCCGCTTAGCGGCCATGTGCCGCCGTACGTTGGCCACCCATTCTGGAATGTGCTCGCAGAGCGTTTCCTTGGGGATGAACTGCTTGCCGCCACAGGGGAACCGAAGCACGCGGACGCGCGGGGCGACGTGCTCCATCCGCGTTTGGTCCTCGAACTGTCGGGTCAGGATGTCGACCTGGTACCCCATGCGGCCGAGGCACTTGCTCAGCTCCAAAACGTACACGACCTGTCCACCGGTATCGGGCTTGCCAAGCTCCGGCTCGGCGGCCACATACCCGTGCGTTGAAATCATCATGATTCGTTGCTTGCCCGCCATGGCACACCTCCCGTGTCAAGAGATGGAATAAAAGGCCTCGTCTAAGTTGAGCGGCACTCCAGCACGCAAAGTACCACGGATGCTCAGACCGTTCCACCGCGTCTCGGTGCCGGGATCGCGGTTCTGTCCTTATCAGGGGCGCTTTGCCCAGGTTAATCCGCCGTCTTGGTCATCCTGGAACCGATACGGTGTCCGGTAACTTATCGGTAACTGAGGCCGCCGGATTTCCCACACCGCGGTTTTTGGTGATGATTCCGGAACAGACGCGGTGAAATGGGGACGGCTTGCCGCACCACTTCTGTGCCTTGTCGAGCGATGTTGTGGCTAGGCCCGGCTCCAGCCCTGGCATGTCGTGTGCGTGCCGCCCCGTGGGTGGGCCGACAAGATCGGGCGCAGCACACACATCCGTCATAGTGTCATCAGGTCACGGCTACCGCGACATGCGAGCGAACTTGGATCCTGAGCGTCCGCCAGCGAAGGCCAAGCGTGCGACCGCCTCAGCGGGCAACCACCGCACTATGTGCGGAACCGGCGACCCGGTTTGCCCGGACCGACGAATCTCAGTGCCAACAGGCCAATGAAGATGAATCCGACAGCCGGCGCCTCGGGCGTGCAACCACAGCCAGCTCCGCAAAACGACCCGTCGCATATGACGGCGTAATGGGCCTGAAGCACCTTGTCGGCATCCAGCGTTAAGACAAGCGGGTTGTCACGTTCGTGACCGGTGGGGACGTCGCTGCCCTCCCAATAATCGAACTCGTAACCAGCAGCAGCCTCTGGGGCATCGATCGAGACTTGCCCTTCCTTCAACGGTGACGTCCTATTCTCGCTCTCACCCACGACGACGGTGACGACAAAGTAGCGGCATCCGTCAGGTTCGACCGCGACTCCTGGCGGCGTGCTGGGGCACTCGTCGATGGCGTCGCTGATCTCATCGCAGTCCCCATCATCGTCCAAGCAATCGTAGCACGCATTGCCGATGCCGTCACCGTTGTTGTCCACCTGTTCGGGATTGTAAAGGTCCGGGCAGTTGTCACAGATGTCACCGATGCCGTCGCCATCGCAGATACCGTCAAGACACTCGTTGTCAGTTTCGCATTCCGACCCGTCACGGTCGCCCCCAATACACGTCCTGTCGTCGTCTTCTTGGCCTGGATTCGGCTCGCTTACGCAGTTATCGCAAGCATCGCCGATTCCATCGCCGTCGTCGTCGCCCTGCCCTGGGTTGGACACCGTTGGGCAGTTGTCACAGGCATCCGCTACTTCGTCATCGTCGGTGTCGGGCCTGCATCCTGGGTAGCATATGTAGGTGCAAACACCCTCTTCGCAGTGGTCGGCTGTGCACAGCTCACCGTCGTCGCAGTGTCGGTCGGTGAGGCACTCGAGGCAGTTGAACCCGTTTGACGCTTCGACGCAGTATCTATCATCGGGACACGGTGATTCACCGGAGACACAAGTCCCACGCACGCAAGCATCGTCCACGGTACAGAAGTCGCGATCGTTACATGTTGCCTGTTCCGGGTCAAACGCTGTGCAACTGTTCGATGCCTCGTCGCAGGACTCTCTACAGTTGGAATCATCGTCTGGTCCTGGACACGGATCGCCTGTATGTGCGGAACAGGTCCCATTCATACAAGTGTCATTGCCGTTACAGTACACGTCGTCATTGCATTCGGAGTCGTCGGGGTCCGGGGTGGTGCAGTTGTCTAAACTCTCGTTGCAGGATTCCGCGCAGTTGGCGTCGCCGTCCGGCCCTGGACAAGGGTCGCCCTCGCCGGTACAGACACCATCCAAGCAGGCGTCGGTCTCTGTACAGAACAAGCCGTCATTACACTTGGCGCCGTCTGGATCGTTCGCCGTACATCTGTTAAGTTCGTCATCGCAGGACTCGGAACAATCGCTATCGCCGTCCGCACCTGGACAAGGGTCACCGGTGTGCACCGAGCACGCGCCGTTTGAGCAAGTATCCCCGCCGTTGCAGTACAAGCCGTCGTCGCACGCAGAGCCGTCTGCATCGTTCGCCGTGCAGGAACCGCCGTCCGCCTCATTGCAGGATTCGGAGCAATCCCCATCTCCATCTGCACCCGGACAAGGGTCGCCAGAGTGTACCGAGCACGCCCCGTTTGAACAGGTGTCCCCACCATTACAGTAAAGACCATCGTCGCACGCGGTGCCATTCGGGGCGAAGTTGGGGCTGCACACACCATCCTCATCACAGGCGTCGGCGTAGTCACAGGCTGTAGCCGTTTCATCCCCGCACGGTGTCCCGACAGAATGCGGCGGGTGCGTGCACTCGCCTGCCGAACAGATGTCATCAGTGCAATCGTTATCATCGTGGGCGCAAGGTGTCCCGTAAGCTTGATGGTTCGGGGCACAGCCTCCCGAGCCGTCACATGCATCCGCCCTGTCACATGCCGATGTGCTCTGATCTCCGCATGGCCAGCCCGCTGGTTCTGGGTTAGGCAGGCAGACACCCGCGCCGTCGCAGGTGTCCGGATTGTCGCACTCGGTCTCGCTAGAATCGCCACAGAAGGTACCCGCTGGTTGCGGCGGGTGAGTACAAGCACCAGCGAGACACTCGTCCAAGGTGCACTCGTTTCCATCATCCGGGCATTGCGTCCCGTCCGGTTTCGGGTTGGCATCGCAGGACCCGAAACCATTGCAAGCATCCGGGTTATCGCACTCCGTCTCCGCCGCGTCACCGCACCCGGTGCCCTCGGGCTCGTAGTTGGTCAGACATGTGCCTTCCCCATCGCAGGTGTCAGGGTCATCGCACTCTGTATCGTCCTGGCTGCCGCAAAGGGTCTCGGCCGGCTCATAGTTGGCGAGACACTGCCCGTTACCGTCGCAAGTGTCCGGGTTATCACATTGCGTGTTGGCCTGGTCGCCGCAAGGTTCGCCGGTCGGTACGAGGTTGGGCTGGCAGACACCATCAACGTCGCACGTGTCGGGGTCGTCGCAATCCGTGTCCGTCTGGTCACCACAAGGCTCGCCTTCTAGTATGGGGTCATGGACACACGCAGCATTCCTGCAGATATCCTCAGTGCAAGCAAAGCCATCGTCGGGACAAGGTGTTCCATCAAGCTCAACGTTAGCATTACAGCTTCCGTCGCCGTTACAGGTGTCTGCATGATCACAAGGTGATTCGGTGGGGTCATTGCACGCAAAACCAGCCGGTTTCAAGTTGTCTAAACAGACACCCGCCCCGTCACAGGAGTCGGGATCGTCGCACTCCGAACTCGACGGCTCGCCACAGGGTGTCCCCGCTGGTTGATAGTTGGCCACACAAATCCCTGCACCGTCGCAGGTGTCTTGGCTGTCGCAGTCGGTGCTCGGCGGCTCGCCACAGGCTGTGCCCGCTGGTTGCGGAGGGTGCGTGCAGGCTCCCGCAAGACACTCGTCGAAGGTGCACTCGTTTCCATCATCCGAGCAGTCCGTCCCGTCTGGTTCCGGGTTGGCTTCACAGGACCCGAAACCGTCGCAAGCGTCTGGATTATCGCACTCCGTGTCCGTCCCGTCACCGCACGCGGTGCCCTCGGGCTGATAGTTGGGCAGACATACGCCTTCCGCGTCGCAGGTGTCCGGATTGTCACACTCTGTGCCCTCTAAATCACCGCAGGGCATACCCTCCGGTTCGACGTTTGGCAGGCACCTTCCAGCATCGTCGCAGGTGTCGGGGTGATTACAAGCGGAGTCAGTTGGATCACCGCATGGCGAGTCAGCCGGATGTAGCGTCCAGGCATTGGGATTCAGGTCAGCGTCACAGCTTTGGCACCCATCCGTCGGCTCGAGCTCGCCGTCCGGGTAGCAGGTGTTCCGTATGAAGCACCAGTCTGCCATCAGCTCATGGACGCACCAGCCGTTTGGATCACAAGTATCCGTTTTGCAGGGTAGTCCATCGTCGCATTCGCTGTTGTTAAGGCAGATGCACTTATCGCGTTCTTCGCTACAGTGGGCAGGGTCGATGCAAGGAGGAGATCCTGTGATGCATTGACCTGTCTGGCACGTTTCCTCACCGTTGCAGAAGACACCGTCCGAGCAGGAAGAACCCTCTGGCTTGTATACGTTGTCCGGGCACTGGGCGGAGAAGCCCGTGCAATACTCCTCCTCGTCACACACAGTCCATGCTTCGCGGCACAGCGTTGTCGGCGGTTCCCAGTTGGGGAGGCATTGGCCATTCCCATCGCACGTGTCGGGATCGTCGCACTGGGTGTTGCCGCCGCTCCCACAACGTGCACCAAGCGGCAAGTACGTCCATGTGTCTGGACTCATCGACGAATCACATTTTTCGCAGTCATTCTGGGGGTTCGGGTCGCCATCCTCGTAACAGGTGCCGTCGATCAGGCACCAGCTGGGATCCACCACGTTAACGCACCCAAACTCGTTGGCATCGGGGGAACCCAGACTGCAGAGATCGTCCGTGCAAAACTCCCCATCGTTGCATGAGCAGTCTGTCACACAATTCTCGCAGTTCTCCCCGCAGTCGTCACCGAAGTCACACCTTAGGTCGCCGCATATGCATGTGGTGAAGTCCCAGCCAATGGCATCGAACACGGTAAGGTCTTGAGTCGTGTAGAAGTCCGGATAGAATGTCTCGCCGAGGGCGAGGGTGGGGTCCATCAGTGCAGGAGCGCCTTCGCAGAAGTGAGAGGCCTGGAAGGAGAGACCGCACTCCAAGCAATATTCGTCAGAGATAATATCGAAGATGTGGTCGCAGCATTCGTCGCCAAAGGCGTAGAGGCGCGGTGTGGTTCGAAAATCTGGAGCCCCGTCGGAACAGCTTAGGGGATTGTCACTACATGCCCCCGTACTTGCTTGAAAGCGAAACAGGTCCAAAACCTGAGGGTCACCACCAGTGTCGATACCAGAAGTGAAGCCGAGCACGTGTCCCAGCTCATGTGCGACCACAGACTGGAAGCACATGTGGCCCTCCGATATGCCGTCACTGGGGTCATAGTCCCACGAAATACTCAAGTTGGAGTTGAACGCCATAGACGCACCACCGGAGGCACTTTGGTCCAACGCCCTGTAGTTGGCGACGGTCGCCCGCATGGCTCTTTGATCCACCGGCGGAGCGTCTCCGCAGGCGGCGCATACGCCAATCGTGTTTTCGCTCGCGAAGCAATCTTGGACTTCATCATCGAAGTCCATGCCCCCCTGTAACCCGATGCGAATAGAACGGAAGTCCGTGACTCGGTAGTCAACGCCGGTAGCGCCGAGCACACCCGAGCCCAAGTCCTGGTACCAGACGAGGATTTCGATGGTCACGCAGTCGGAGAATCCCGCGCGGGATTCGATGTAGTCCTCGACGGCGGCGAAAGCCGTACGCGCGGCTGTCGGGACCGGCCTACCTGGTTCTGGAATATCGCCGTCGAAGTTGAAGATGATGTCAGGACAACCGCCCGTCCCCGTTGAAACCTTCGGTCGAGAGTGCGCCTCTATCTCGCGGGCGCGTATAGCGATCTCTTGAAGATCGTCCACGGTAAGCAACCCGGGTGGAGTGCCGCAGATTGGCTTCCAGATCCTGGTGGTCCCGAGATCAACCGAAAAGCGGTCACCGCCCAAAGCAGCTTCTCGGACCTGCACGGGCTCAACATAATACGGCCAGAGCGATGTTTGTGTCTGCGTGGTTGCAGGATGCGCAGACGGGTCACGAGCAACAGCCAGGTGCTTTGGACCATCCGCCCCCGACCCCAACGTCACCAGGAAGCAAGAAAGGACCAATAACGGGACCGGAATCCCACGCACGGGCTTCATCATTTGTTCCTCCTCTTCTTGGCACAGAACCTGCCCACGTAGCCGCGCGTCAGTTGGAGTATCCGATGGTCGTGTGCCGAACGCGCGGTCACTCAGCCTGCCGGAACACGTCCTTCTGCTGTACCGCTTGGGTACGGCATTTTCGGCTACATGTTGCGGAAGCACGCGTCCCATGGTACACGAAAACGACCCACCGCAGCAAGCCCGAGACTGGGATTCCGCGGGCCTGTCTCGACGGCTCCATTTCGACACGGTTGGGACCCTAACGACCGCTGGCAATCCTCTTTCGCATATGTTATCCGGCGTTGGATCTGATGGGTCCGGCTCAGCCGGTCGTGGGTAAGCGCGGTCTACGTTGGGGGCGTGTGCGGTCGCCGCAATCGGTTGTCGCCCCAAGGTGTCAGGAGTGGTTCACACTGAACAACATTACTGATGCGTCAGCCTGCTGGGATGAAGAATCGCAAGAATCCTCGTGTTCGGTTCGGGCAACTGCAACTGTGACGGTTTCCTTCGCATTATCGTTGATGTGCGGTGTTTTATCGGCTGCGTGTACGTGTCAACTACTTGGACCACTGCCCGGTCGGTTTTGCCAACATTGATGTCGGATGGAACAACAGCTGTGTGATCGGCCGTGTGATTTACACGGGCTCAAAAGGACCTCTAACAAGTAGTTTGCTAAACATAACGGTCACGGTGCAAAGTAGCGGCGTGTTTGAAGCTTCGACAGTTACTCGGGAGCCACGAGGGTTGCGGGCGGTCGACTGCGTGGCTGACAATCCGTGCCGCGTCACGCTGACGGCTGAGGGCTACTGTTTCACGCATATGGTCGATGGTGTTCGAGCAGACAAGCCGCCGATCACGATCCTTACCGACGCGCCTGACATGGCGGAGAATCAGAACATCCGGCCCTTTGGGCCCAGGCTTGCCGGGGTAGCAGCTGCGGCCGGCCTTCCCTTCGTAGACCGCTGGCGGGGTCACCGCGGCTCCCCGCGCATACCCCGCATCATGCTTGTGACGGGCGCAGGTCATTCGCTTCCGGTGAACACGTGCTGGAAGACCGCCACGTCGCAGAGGTCGACGTCGGCATCGGCGTCGAAGTCGGCGAAGCGGCAGCCAGGCCCGGCGTCTTCATCCGGTCCGCCGTTGATGCCGACCCGGTCGTGGGTCAGGCACTCGTGGAAGAAGTAGTAATCACGCGCGTCGACATCCTCGTCGCTGTCGTAATCCCTGCTCGCGTCCTGCGGAACGATACCGAACCGAATGTAGTCCCAACGTGCGGTAATCGTCCCGCCCGTGGCACTAGCGCCAAAGACGACACAAGAGTCCGGGGTCGGGTATGGGCCTTGAGCGACCCCCGAGTCGATCAGTTGACCGTCGATGTGCCACGTATAGAACTCGTCCCCGTGGAGTTCCAACCTGTATGTGTGCGGGACGCCGTCTTCGATGTCGACCAACAGCACCGAGAGATCCGTATGAATAAAACGCACTCGGTCCTTTGCGATCGTGAAATGATAGAAAATCCCCGCCCGTCCACTAACCGTCAGAACGGCTGGAGCACACGCCTCGAATTCCTTCTCGTGGGCCATCGGTCTCGACCCGCCACTCCGCGAAGAATGTCCCAACACTTTGAAACGGGGCGAGCGAGTAGTCATAGAAGTCCTCCTCGGGAACTTCGGGCGGCCCCGGGTTGACGATCTCTGCCGTCTGTACGAATCACCCGTCCTCAAGGAACCGACTCGCCGTGAACAACGTCTCGCGCCTGGTCCAGCTCGCATGATCGGGAGAGGAATCGCCCTCGTATGAAACCGCCCCACCGAGCACGAGCCCCACCACGGCAACCGACAGATAATTGCGCATGGTACGTGTACCCCACTAATCCCCTATTATCAGGCCGTCCGGGGGACATGTCAACGGGAATGCCAAAGGACGGACCTTGGGAAATGACGAGGAGCTAATCCAATAAGACGAAAAAGCGTATCTATCGTTGTTGGAGTTTGCGTGTTTGTTGCGTTCTTTACCCGTGGACCCGTAGTCAAAGGTGATTCATAACAGCATCCTCTGGAATAATGTATGTGCCAAGTACACTTCACACGACGTATTCAACCGTTTCGAGGCCACAATGGTGACACACAGCGACATCGCGGGCAGCTGGCCCGGTGAAGGGAACATCCACGTCGCACCTCTGTTCGTAAACCCGTCCACCGGCGACTACCAGATTCAGAGCGTCTCACCCTGTCGTGGTGCCGGTTCCAGCAGCAACGTTCCAGTCAACGAGGCAGACCTGAACTGGGACGGCAAGACGACCCAGCCGTTGCCGCACGATCTCAACGGCATGCCTCGGATCAACCAGAGTGCCGTGGATGTGGGCGCCTACGAGTGGGCGCCGGAGCAGGCGTGGCACCGCAGCAATCGAGTAACGCGCGAGCCCGCAGTTTCACATCGGCGTGCGGGGTTCGTTGCTTATTTCGGATTGGGGTGAACAGAGGTCCGGTACCGGTGGTTAGCAACTCCCTGACGAACGCTTCCTCCGCGTGGTTGCGGAACGTGCCGTCGCCCTGATTGATGCAAATTGAATTGCCTTTGGCGGCGGTTGGGGCATCTCAGAGACCGACAGGCAGGCCGGTTCCGGAGGGGGATGCGGCAAAACGGGCACCATGGGTCGAGCGAAAGGGTGGGATTCACGGCGACAGACACGGTTCTCGATGGAACCGAGCAGCTTGTCTTGGTAAGATGTCCTCCGGCGTTCGCTAATGGGGAAACGTGGGCTTCACTGAAAGGCAAATCAATGATTACAGGAACGGTTTTGACAACGTGTCTTCTCGCATTTTCGTCGGTGTCTGCCGTGGAAAGCGACGGAACCGGCAACAGTGTCGTACCGCTCCATCGTCCGAGCGTATCCCCGGACCATCGCGAAGTGCCCGACGATCCGCCGGCGCACCCCGAACGAGTACGGCAGTTGGGGCGCTCGACTGCAAGAGCGTGGACTAGAGGACCGTTCACGAGCGTGCAAGTCAACGTCGATGCCTCGGGGCACAACGTCATCGGCGATGCCGCGAATGAACCATCAATTGCCATCGATCCGACGAACCTCGATCGTGTGGTCATCGGCTGGCGGCAATTCGACACCATCGAATCGGATTTTCGCCAGTCGGGCTATGGATACAGCCACGATGGCGGACAGACGTGGACGTTCCCTGGGGTGCTGGAGCCGAATGTGTTTTCGAGCGATCCGGTGCTTGCGGCTGACCCGCTCGGGAACATCTACTATTACGCGCTGCAACCCGACCGCGGGCCCGGAGACTGGGCGTGCTACATGTACAAGACTGGTGACGGCGGTGTGACCTGGCCCCAGGAAGTCTACGCCCGCGGCGGCGACAAGGGCTGGGTCACTATCGACAACACAACGGGCCTGGGGAGCGGAAACATCTACATCTCGTGGAGCCCGTGGAACAGTTGCTGTGATTCAGGCTTCTTTACTCGCTCGGTCGACGGCGGCCTGACCTTCATGTCGCCGATCGTGATTCCGGGGGCGCCATTCTTTGGCACCCTGACCGTCGACCCTAACGGGACCCTCTTCGTCGCGGGTGGCACGTCCGCGACGGAGGCGGAGTTTGTCGTGGCCAGATCGACAAATGCATGGGATCCAAGTCAGACCTTCGTGTTTGACTCCTCTGTATACGTGGATCTTGACGGCTTTTTGCCTTTCGGTGGGGGGCCGAACCCAGGTGGACTGCTCGGACAACCGTGGATTGCCGCGGATCACTCGGCCGGCCCGACGCGCGGCAACTTGTATCTGCTATGTTCGGTCGTGCGTCTTTCCGTGCTTGACCCATTGGATATCATGTTCTCGCGCAGCACCGATGGCGGACTTACCTGGTCCGCTCCCCTACGCATCAACGATGATCCAGTGGGCAACTTCGCGTGGCAGTGGTTTAGCACCATGTCCGTAGCCCCCAACGGTCGGATCGATGTCGTCTGGAACGACACGCGAAATACCGGCGTGACGAACTTTTCCGAGGTGTTCTACGCGTTCTCTGAAGACGGCGGCGTAACATGGTCGGCCAATTTCCCGGTCAGCCCGGTATTCGACAGTTGGGCGGGGTGGCCGCGACAGAACAAGCTCGGTGATTACTATCACATGATCTCGGACACTGACGGGGCAAACTTGGCTTACGCAGCCACCTTCAACGGCGAGCAGGATGTCTACTTCCTGCGCATCGTCGGCGACTGTAATGACAACGGTATCGACGACGACTGCGATGTTGCGTGTGGTCCGCCCGGTGGCCGGTGCGACATGGACGGATGTGGGACTCGAGACGATTGCAACGCCAACCATATCCCCGACGAATGCGATGCCGCCGCAGACTGTAATACGAACTCGATCCAGGACATCTGCGACATCGCCGCCCAGACGAGTGACGACTGTAACTGGAATGACGTGCCTGACGAGTGTGAACTGGCGGGCAACGACTGCAACGCCAACGAGGTGCCCGACGAATGTGATCTAAGAGTGGGGACCAGCGGTGACTGTAACGACAACGATATCCCTGACGAGTGCGACATCAGCGCTGAGACTTCTGAAGACTGCCAACCGGACGGCGTGCCGGATGAGTGTCAGCTTGCGGACTTCATCATTTTCCCGTACGTCGGTCCGTGCTCGCCGACGGCGAATTTCGGTGCGACCTGGTGTGATGACTTCGAAACTTACGGGCTGGGGTCCATTCAAGGGATCAATAACTGGCAAGGCTGGGGTTTCGGCGATGGTGACCCTGCCTCGGCTGCGGACGTCACAACCGAGCAGAATCGCACACCGGGGGGATCCAAGTCTCTGAAGCTCGACATCCACGACACCGTCCATCTGTTTGAGGGCTACGATCCGGTCGCGTCTTATTACTGGGTGCTCCGGGCG
>CAYOQG010000032.1:0-27458 GCA_964405925.1 uncultured Phycisphaeraceae bacterium
ATGATCGTTTGACCGCGGACCGGAGCTGTGAACCACGCCGAGAACGCGACACAAAGTGACGAAGCGAGATACGAAGATCGAGTCCTCATGTCCTTACTCCTCCGTGCAGAATGCCGAAATGATATGCCTGCCAGCTACGACGCGGTGACCGAGTACTCGCCACATCCGAGGCTGTCGTCGCTCTTGAATGGAAGGGAGACCGCATCGCGCACTCCGGAGAAAGTCGGTGCCAGACCATACTGCACCGACTGGCCACCCTCTTCGCCTCTCTCCGAAGGCCGCCCACTTACACCAACAATTCTATGTCGCAATCGTCTATCGGGGTAAGAATTTCTCGCAAAACATCATGGAAATGTCACCGCCAAGGAACAGTGCCACTTTATCTGTCAGGTTTGGTCACGATCCACCATCCGACCAGGCGACTCCGAACCGCTTGCGCAAACGAGCGTTGCACCTTGGGGTATGTATGGGCAATCTGCCCGGCTTCTCGATCTCCAGGAAGTGGCTGCCTTAAGCGATTCTGACGCCCGAGGGCGGCGCCCACCCCCAAAGCGCGTCACCATAGATGCGATCTGAAGCTAACCTGCTACCGTGTGCGTTGCCAGTCGGACTGGCCGAAGAAGTCCTCCAGCTCTTCCCACATCGCCTCTAGATCGCAGCGCATGACGATCATGTCCTGCTTGGCACCGGTGCGATCCTTGATGATCTCGGGGATGACCATCTCCTCATGGAAGCCCAGACGGCGAAAGATCTTGCGGGCGCTGACCTGCGGTCTGGCCATCCGAACCAGGATCTGCTCGACTTTGTGGCTTGCCGCCAGAGTGTAGAGCTCGCGGGCTATGAGCATCCCCAGCCCCTTTCGCTGATAGGGGCGGGCAACGAGCAGGCGCAGCTCGCCGATATGTGCAGTCCATTCGCCCCCCGACCGTTCGAGGGCCCCATCCGCAACGATCTCGTCGCCGACAAGGGCCACGATCCGCTCAACGTTGCCGAAACCGATCTCTTTGATCCGTCGCTCGATGTTCGACCGTTTGGTCACGTCGTAGCGAAGGAACCTCTGGTCCCCTTCCGGCAAGGCCTGGAAGAACGCAAATGACTTGTCGGTGTCCTCCTTCGTCATCGGGCGGATCAGCACCTCGGTTCCATCCTTGAGTTGCACCACCTTCTCCATCACAGGCCTCCTTCGTCGCAGCGTAAACGCACATCGGGACGCTGATTCGTCGTAGCGGCACGGCTCACTACGCACCAAACCTCATGAATCGTACCGGCTACCATTCGTCCCCGCCAGCGACCTCCGTCACCCATGGGTCGTCGTGAAGGGAGGTCCTCCGGCCTCCACAGGGCTGGATTGGCCGAACCTGAGCGTCGATGAGCAAGGCCACCAAAAAGAACTCACAACCCAGGGTGAGGAGGCGGGGGGAGAGCCACGCGGCGAGCATCGCTCACGCAAGCCGTGCCCTTACACTCGATACGGACACACGTGACGGGTAGCCGGTGACGGCCACTACCAATGTCGCAAGAGGTGCCTGCCAACACCTGACCGCATAGGGCGGACTTGGAACGCCGAGACCGATACGGCTTGATCAGGCCTCTGCCGCTTTTTTCTTCTTCATGTGCCGGATGCTGTTGGAACGGCACTTGGGGCAGGAGCGCTCCTTGTCCTCTCCCTTCTCGACCTTTTCCTGATATTCATACCCGCAGGCCATGCAGCGGAACGTTTCAGTTGTTGTCGCCATGCCGTTCTCCGTTGGCAAGAAAGTCGGGTCTGCTGACCCGACCTACGCCTCGCCTCCTTAATAAGGAGGGGCTTGGGGGAGGTTCAAGGACCTCGCTTGATCCCCCGCTATCCCCCTCCGTCCAAACGCCCGATCCCCGACCTCAGCAAGGGGGGGACGCTACACACGGTACCGCCTGCGGCGGACCCATACCACCCATCATGGCAAGGTGTCATGACGCCAGCTAACCGGGCGTCATCAGCTAGCTACCGCAGCCACCTCCTCTTTCTTCTTCGTTTTCTTGGGCTTCGGCTTAAGGGCATCACGCGCATGGGCAATCTCCTCGGCGGTGACCGTCTTGCGCATCTCTTCCAGGCGTTTCATGACCTGGGCGAACTTGGCCCCTTCGGCAGCGCTGATCCATTCCAACTGCAACCGCTCGGGACGAATGTCGGCGTTGTCCAGCTTATCCCACAGGCGCTGCACTCGCTTGACCGTCTGTCGGTTAGCGTCAATATAGTGGCAGTCAGCATAGTGGCACCCGGAGACCAGCACGATCGGTGCCCCGCAACGGAACGCTTCCAGCACCATCTCTTCCGAGACCCGGGCCGAGCACATCGTCCGCACCACCCGGTTCGTCGTGGGGTATTGCATACGGGCGATGCCCGCCATATCGCCCCCGGCGTATGAACACCAGTTGCACGCGAACGCGAACACCTTGTCTTGCGGATTCTCCGCCAGCGTCGCTCGGACCTGGGCCATGAGCTGATCGTCGGTGAAGTGGCGCATGGTGATCGCACCGAACTGGCACGTCGCCCCGCACGCCCCGCACCCGGCACAGGCAGCCTCTATCACCCTCGCGGCCTCGCCCTTCTTCCAAATGATGGCCCCAAAGGGACAGACGGCTGCACAAAGACCGCATTTCTTGCACTCGATCTCGTCGATCCGGCTGGTGATCGCCTCGATCTGGATCTTGCCCGCGTTCAGCAGGGCACCCGCCCGTGACGCAGCGGCGCCCGCCTGACACACGGAGTCTTTGATATCCTTGGGGGATTCACAGAACCCGGCGAAGTGCACACCGCGCGTCGGTGCATCCACCGGTTTGAGCTTCGGATGCGACTCCATGAAGAATCCATCCGACGTCTTCGACAACGTCAACATGCTGGAGATCTTCGCCAGATCCGCCGGCGGCACGACACCCACCGATAGCACGAGCATCTCGACTTCGTGCTTTTCCAGTTTGCCGGTTGTCGTGGTCTCGACGGTGACGATCAGGTTGCCCGTCTCGGGATCTTCCTCGACGTCACCGGGGAGCCCGCGGATGTATTTCGTGCCCACCTCCTTGGAACGCATGAACATGTCCTCGAAGGACTTCCCGAACGCCCGGATATCCTGATAGAAGACCAGGTTCTCTACGTCGGGGTAGTGATCCGCCAACAGCAGCGTGTCCTTGATGGTGTTCATGCAACATATGTTCGAACAATAGGGTCGACCGATCTTCGGATTTCTCGAACCGACGCACTGGACGAACCCAATTCTCTTGGGACGCTTATGATCGCCCGGGCGGACGAAATGTCCCTCGGTGGGACCACCCGCACAGATAAGTCGCTCGAATTCCATGGAGGTGATGACGTTGTCGAAGCGGGTGTACCCGTACTCATCCATCTCCGTGGGGTCATAGACGTCCAACCCGATGGCTACGATCACCGCACCGACCTCGCGGGTGACGATCTCGTCCTGATCGTCGTAGTTGATCGCCTTCTTCTCACAGACCTCGAAACACTTGCCGCAGGCGATCGGATTGTTTCCGAGGCAGTCGTCCATGTTCAGGATGTAGGAGCAGGGAACCGCCTGGGGGAAGGGGATATAAATTGCCTTCCGTGATGACAGGCCCATTTGATACTCATCGGGCCTGCTGACCGGGCACACCTTGACGCACTCACCGCAGGAGTTACAGAGCGTCGGATCAACGTACCGGGCCTTCTTGCGGATCTTGACCGTAAAGTTCCCGATGTAGCCCGAGACTTCCTCGACCTCACTGAAGGTCATCAGTTCGATGTTAGGATGCCGACCGGCATCGATGGCCTTTGGCCCGAGAATTCATATCGAACAGTCCATCGTCGGGTACGTTTTATCGAGTTGGGCCATGATCCCGCCGATCGAGGGCTCCTTCTCGACCAACGTCACCTGATGGCCTGCGTCGGCGAGCTCCAGCGCCGCCTCGATGCCCGAGACCCCACCACCGATCACCAACGCTCGCTTGGTGACCGGAACGGTGAGCTCCTCCTGCGGTTGCAGGAATCGTGCTCGCGCGACGGCACTAGCGACGAGGTCCTTGGCCTTCTGCGTCGCCCCGTCCCATTCCCCCGGATGGACCCAGGAGCAATGCTCACGGAGGTTGGCCATCTCCATCAAGTACGGATTGAGGCCTGCCTCCCGCACGCACTGCCGAAACGTCGGCTCATGCTGCCTCGGCGTGCAGGACGCGATCACAACGCGGTTGAGCTTGTGCTGATGAATCGCGTTCTTGATCTCGTTCTGGCCCGGATCGGCGCAGGTGTACTTGTTCCGAACGACGCAGACCACGTCGGGCAGCGTTTCCGAGAACTCGGCCACCGCCCCGCAGTCTACGGCTCCGGCGATGTTCAGTCCGCAGTCGCAGACAAAAACACCGATTCGGAGCCCATCTTCCCTCGGTTTCACGTCAACCATTTGGTGCCCTTCCTGATTCCTCAAACCGCTAGTAAGCGGTCGACTGACCGAGCTTACGAGGCTCGGGTTTCCCTACGTAGCGGCCGACGGTCGGCTGACCGCGGCCGTTGCGGCCTTTTCCTTTTTCTCCGACCCTTGCAGCATCCTCGCTGCGAGGACAGCCAAATCTTCTACTTCGATGGTAGGCGGCCCCCCATTCGTACGCTTTTGCTCAGCCTGTGTGCAGGCGAAATGGATCCAACACTTGGGACAAGTGGTCACAAGCTTGCTTGCCCCGGTGCTTGCAGCCCGCTCGAGCCGGGCCGTCTGAAGCCGATGCGACTCGCGATCGCAATGTACGAATCCGCTGGTCCCACAGCACTGGGCGTCCCGCGCCTGACGATCCATCTCGAACAACGTCACGTTCGGCATCGCCCCGAGTATCTGCCGCGGCGGCTCGGAAACCTCCAGATGCCGAACCAACCGGCAGGGATCCTGGTAGGTCAGCTTCAGCTCACCATTCCCTTCGAACCGAAGCTCTCCACTCTCCAGTCGCGGAACCAGAAACTCTGAAAGGTGCTCCACCTTGGGGTTATAGTCGGGAACCGCCTCTGCATAGTCCAACCGCCACGTCCGGCAACACTCAGCACACGTGGTGATGATGTGCTTGACACCCCGATCGGCGTACGTCGCCGCGTTCGCTTCTGCCAGGGCCCGGAACGTCTCCGCGTCACCGCTCCAGAGTTGATCATGACCGCAGCAACGCTCCTCCGCCAACACCACCGGCACGACGTCCATCCGGTTTAGAAGCCGGATCGCCGAGCGGGCGATCTCGATGGTCTTGATCCCGAAGGACTCCGAGAACATCAGGTCAAAGAAGGACAAACACCCCACAAACAGGGCGATCTCTCCTTTCTGGGCAACCTTCAGATCGGCGGTGATCCAACTAAGGTCCCGCTTCGCTCCATTCGAAGCCATCAGTCGAGCGACACAGTCCAAAGCCTCCCCATGAGGGCACGGCTGACGCTTCTCGGCAGGAAGCAGCGATCGCATCCCCCGGACGTACTCACTGAAGTGAACATCCTGCGGGCAGCGAAGCTCGCAAGTGCCGCACGTCAGGCAGCGGTAGACGCCGACACCACGCCCTTCAGCCTCGTCCTCCAACTCCTCCATCGCCAACCGACGCGGCGAGAAATTCCCGGATGCAGACAGCGGGCACATCGATGTACACTTGCCGCATTCGGCACACATCACCGCTCGGGTTGCTTGACGCAGCTTAGAGAGCTGCTCCATGGCTGATCTCCTATCTACTTCGTGCGGGCGGCCACGGGGCCCCGCTCACGAGCCGTTTCAATCACGCGTGTCAATGGTGCATCGAGTGAGTCATCCGCGGCATTCTTGGCCCAGTCGCACATGATGCAGCCGTCGTCCTCACCCATCGAGCGAAGCATCGATCGGGCTCGTTCGATCTCCGTCTTGGCCATCTTGGCACCGGTTCCGAACCGACATCGCTCGGGATCGCATCCGGCCACGAGAACCCCACCCGCTCCTCGCCAGCAAAGATCCAGCAACATGCCGGCGTTGATCTGACCGGTGCAGCGGAAGCGGATCAGGGATCCGCGGACACCTCGCTGATTGCAGATGGCGTCCACACTTCCGTATCGCCGCTCGCAAGCCAACACGACAACCGGCCCGGCCTGCAACTCACCGGGTTCAACCTCTCCGAAGATCTCCTCGAGACGACTCTTCCACCATTCGGGCGAGAGAGCCCCGGCGCTGACGGCATCCGTCGGACAGACGGACGTACAGAGGTTGCAGCCCCGGCACAGCGACGGTTCGAGGTAGGCGACCTTGGCCTGCCCGCTACCGTTCTTGAGACTCAGAGCGTCAAAGGGGCAGACTTCCACACACAGCCCGCACCCGCGGCATCGCTCTTCGTTGACGTATACACGACCCGGAAGGAGGCCCACCTCCATTCCGAGCGACGTGTCGATTTCACCCAGGGCTCCGGGTCTGATGACCGGAAGCAACCACCCGGGAGTCGGCTCGTTGGCGGTAAGCCCCATCGCGATGTTCCCGGATGCACGAATAAAGGCCGTTGGACCCGTGAATGCCCCACCGTTCTTTGGCGCACTCAGCATGATGTAGCGGCGCCGACAGCTCGGAGCACACACCTTACAGGCGTCGCACGGCCCGCAGCGGATGCAGCGCTTGGCTTCGTTGACGGCCTGGTCGTGTGTAAAGGCTGATTCGACCTCGTCGAACTCGCGACCGGGTCTCGGCCACACCATCTTGGGCCAGACCCGATTGGCGTCGACCGGCGGCATGTCGGGCAGCTCATATTCGGCATATTCACTCGGTCTTTGACCGTTTGTGGGAATGCCCGGCTTGCCCTCTTCCAGAAAGCGGCGGATCGAGTGGGCCGCCTTGTGCCCCGCGTCGATGGCCTTAATCACCGTGGCTGGACCCGTCACCACGTCACCGGCTGCGAAGACCCCCGGCCGCGGCGTCATCGCCGTGGCATCGTCGATCGCCAGCCATCGACCCTTCATCAGCTCACTATTCTTGGGAACAAAGCTCAAATCGGCATCCTGGCTCACGGCTGCCAGCACCCGGTCCGCCGCGATCGCAAACTCGCTGCCCGGGATCATGATGGGACCGCGACGACCGCTGGCATCCGGCTCACCAAGTCCGATCTTGACGCACTCGATGCCGGTCATCTTCCCGCCCTTGGCAATTACCCGAGTCGGGGCCACCAGGAAGCGGAGCTTGACACCTTCCTCTTCCGCATCCTTGATCTCCAGGTCACCGGCGGGCATCTCCTCGCGGTAGCGGCGGTAGACGATCTCCGACGAAGAAGCCCCAAGACGCAGGGCTGTCCGGGCGGCCTCGATGGCCGTCGAACCTCCGCCAATGACCGCAACCTTACCCTTGACGGGGGTGCGATCGCCCTCGTTGACGCGTCTGAGAAACGCCAGAGCATCCTCGATCTGGGAGCAGCCCTCTTCGCCGGGGATACCAAGCGCACGCCCCTTCTGAGCGCCGACGGCCAACAGCACCGACCCGTACCCATCCTTCAGCAGACCATCCAGCTCGATGTCCTTGCCAAGTGCCGTTCCCGTCTTTATTTCGACGCCCGCCTGGCAGAGCATGTCGAACTCGGTGTCGATGATCTCGCGGGGCAGGCGATAGCAGACGATCCCATATCGGAGCATGCCGCCCGGTTCCGCCTCACTCTCGAAGATGGTTACCGGATACCCAGCTAGCGCGAGATCGTAGGCGGCGGTGATCCCGGCCGGTCCCGACCCGATGATCGCGATCTTCTGCGGACGAGCCTTGGCTTTGGGGGGAAGCGGCGGTCTCTTGATCTCACCCGACAGTTCCAGGTCCGCGACGAACCGCTTCAACGCGCGAATCGCGATCGGCTCATCGAACCGACCGCGCGTGCACTTGACTTCGCACGGATGATCGCAAACGCGGCCGCAGATTCCCGGAAGCGGGCAGCGACGCCGAACCATCTCCAACGCATCGGCGAACCGCCGCTCGGCGATCATCGACACGTAGGCTTTCACGTTGATCCCCGCCGGGCACGCCTGCGTACACGGAGCCGTCTCGATTCGCCTGATCGGCAACGGTTCCGACTGCAGCGCCGGAACCAGCAATCCTGCGTTTTCCAGATTCAGCATGCCAACGCGAGGTGCCGTGGCTGCGACCGTCATGAGCTCACCTCCTCCATGGCCGGCGTGGCGGCGTACTGTTCGAAGTATTCAAACCCGCGGTCGAATGCCGCAAGATTCAGCTCCTCCGTCCCGGGAGGAACCGATTGGCGGACCGCCTCACGCATCGCCTCGGCGGGAACAATCTTGGTGACCGCGGTGAAGAAACCCAGCATCACGATGTTCTGCACCAGCGCCCGCCCCAACGACTCCGCGATTCGCGTGGACGGAACTCCAAACGACGGCTGACCCTCTTTGATCACCGGCTTCACCAGGTCCAGCTCGTAGACCAATGTGCCCTCATCCTTCAGCTCGTCGCGGTACTTCTCATACCCGTCGGACGACATAACGATGAAGATGTCCGGCCGCTGGATGTAGGGGTAAAGCACCTCGTCATCGGAGACGGCCAGCGTCGTGCTGCAAGCTGATCCTCGTGCCTCCGGCCCGAAGCTCTGAATCATCGTCGCGTTCTTGCCGGCGTTGATCGCGATGGCCCGGCCAATGATGTACCCGGCGAGCACCACCCCCTGGCCGCCAAAACCGGTGATGCGTATTTCAGTCCTTTTCATGGATCAATCCTCCCTCTGGCGGCATGGGAACATACTTGTCGCCGAGGACCTTCTTATAGTGATCACACATCATGTCCTGGAAGGTCGGCCGCTCCCGGTCCACGAACTTCCCGCACACTAGCGCGTTTTGAAAGTCGATGTCCAGCTCGCGGGTATCCGCCCCGTGACGGATCTCCGCGTTGTCGTGATAAAACTGCATCAGATTGAAACCCGTGCCCAGCTTGTTCAAACGGGCGTACAGCGTCGAGCAGGGGGCGACCACCTCGATGAATCTGAACCCCCGACGAGCGATCGCCTCCTTGAACGACCAGGTCATGCGACGGATATGCAGGCTCGTCCAACGGGCCACGTACGTCGCCCCGCAGCACTCCGCCAGGTGGGGGAGGTTGAAGGGCCGCTCGAAGTTCCCAAAGGGCATGGTCGACGACTTGGCCGTCAGCGGCGTCGTCGGGGCATTCTGTCCACCAGTCATCCCGTAAATGAAGTTGTTCACCAGAACCACCAGCAGATCCATGTTCCGACGTGCGGAATGAATGAAGTGGTTCCCACCGATACCGACCAGATCACCATCTCCCGAAAACACGGTCACCAACAGCTCCGGACGACCGAGCTTCAAACCAGTGGCAAACGGGATCGCCCGACCGTGGGTGCTATGGAAAGCATCCAGCTTCATATAGCCGGCAACACGCCCCGTGCACCCGATGCCCGAGACGATCGCTGCCTTGTCGAGGTCGACCTCGCTCTCCTCCAAAGCCTGGGCATAGCACTTGACCACCGTACCGATGCCGCAAGTCGGACACCAAATATGGGGGATCCGATCCATCCGCAAAAACGGAGCAATCGGGTGCTCCCGGGTCATGGGTTGCTTCTCTGCTACTGCTGTGCTCATCTCGCTGCCCCCAAAATGGCGTTACAGATGTCATTCGGATCGTGCACGCCACCACCACCGTGGGGCACACAAATCGCCGCCGACTTCCCGGCGGCACAACGCTCCACCTCCAGAACCATCTGCCCGTAGTTGATCTCCGGAACGACGAACGCCTTGACCTTCCCGGTCAGTTCGCGGATGCGGAACTCGGGGAATGGCCAGACAACGATCAAACGGATCACCCCGACCTTGACCCCCTTCTTGCGGGCAAGTTCGATCCCCATGCGGGCCACCCGGGCGGTGATCCCATAGGTTACCACCACCACGTCCGCCCCATCCGTCGCCTCTTCATCGAACCGGCAGATCTTGTCGGCGTTCTTGTTGATCTTGTCGATAAGGCGGTGGACGCATATCTCCTGACACTTGGCGCTCATATCAGGGTAACCACGCTCGTCGTGGGTCAGACCCGTCGTGTGGAAGCGATACCCGTCACCGGCACGGGCAAACTCCGGGACCATTCGCCCGTTGACGCGATAGGGCCAATACTCACCCGGCGGAATCGAGGTCAGCTTTCGCGGTACGATCTCGATCTGGTCAGCGGGTGGGATGATCACCTTCTCGGTCATATGCCCGACGCACTCATCCATCATAAACATGACCGGAACGCGATAGAGCTCGGACAGGTTGAACGCCTCGATCGTGAGGTCGAAGGCCTCCTGCGGTGATTGCGGACTCAAGGCGATCAGCTCATAGTCACCATGCGAGCCCCACCGGGCTTGCATCATGTCTGCCTGACCGGTCATCGTCGGCAAGCCCGTTGACGGACCACCACGCTGGACGTTGACGACCACGCAAGGCGTCTCCATCATCGCCCCCAGGCCGATGTTCTCCATCATCAGGCTAAAGCCCGGACCGCTGGTGACGGTCATGGATTTCGTGCCCGTCCAGGAGGCCCCGACGATGGCGGCCATGCTGGCCAGTTCGTCCTCCATTTGGATGAACGTCCCTCCCATGAACGGGAAGCGGCGGGCGATGCGCTCGACGACCTCGGTCGAAGGCGTGATGGGATAACCCGCCACAAATCGACAACCCGCAGCCATCGCACCCTCGCCGCAGGCGTAGTCGCCATCGAGGTAGTGGGCGCCGGTCAGGACGCCCAACGGGTCAGTTTTCAATTGCGTTCCTCCTCTATTTCCGCGTTCCAGGCACGTTTGACGCGCCTGCTGCACGTTGGGGCCTAGCACTAGTTCGTGACCTCGACCAGGGGCTCGTCATCGGGCATCGGGGCACTGAAAATCGCGAAGTCGGGACAAATCATCTCGCACAATTCGCAGTTCACGCATTCGCCGGTCTTGACGACCTCGGGTGGGTGATACCCCTTGCGATTGAACGCCTTGGACATCACCAGCACGTCCTTCGGGCAATACTCGACGCAGAACCCACACCCCTTGCACCGGTCGGCGATGATGATCACGTCGCCGTGGGGGATCTTGACCTTGTCGCGGTCCAACGGTGTCCGCCAATACCTCATCTAAGCATCTCCCAAGCGGTCCCGATGTACATCGGGGTCAGCCGCTCCACTCGTAAGCTCCTCAAAACCGCACGAGACGCGTTTCTCTTCCGAGCCGCGCCCGTCAGGAAGCGGACGCCGGCCTCGACCAAACCGCGCCCTGACGGTCGCGGCTCCGAGCAGCGTCGACGCCCGCCCGGCCCCTGCCACCCGAACGACCAAAACCAGGTCTGGCTCACCAGGCGAACTCAAGACACCTCCTGTGGCGCCCGCTCTGCGATCGGCGGCCCACACGCTTGCAGATAGGGACAGCCTCCGCGTACCTCACCGACCCGGCATGTTTCCTCTATATAAGCTCCACAACGCAAGCAAGACCCGTTCCCCGGCTGCTCCGTACCGAGCAGAGATATGGAAAAACGTTCGAGCAGCCGAGTCATCCGATCCAGCTCTTCCGAGCTGAACGGCTCCAGCACCCGATGCAGAAGGGAACACTGGAGGCCCTCATACTTTCGCACCAGCCGCCGGCCCTTCGGGCTCGGCGACAGCAACGTCGCCCGGCGATCACCCTTGGAGGGACTCCGGACCACGAGCCCCAGTCCTTCCAGTTTGTTGAGGCTCTTGGTCGCCGCTGGCGGGCTTAACCCCAGCAGCCCTGCCACCTCGCCAACCGGATGTCCCCCGTTTGCAGCGATCGCTTTTAGGAAGTGAAACTGAGAGAGTGTCAGCGGCACTGAAGCTACCTCTTCGAGCAATCTCAGTTCCAGGATTTCCCGGACGCTGGACGAGAAAATATGGATATACCGAAGAAGCTGGGTTTGCCGGTCCGCTGCATGCGCGAAACCGGCGGACGTGGATCGTTTTGGTTGTCTTTGGTCAGGATCCCCGCGGGGCATATCTTTTACCCGGTGAGAATTTCATTTCGGTTAGTATTTAACCGCGTTAAATATATCGTATAAGCCCGCCCGTTTCTTGTCAATCGGAAAAGAAAACCTTCTCCGCCCTGGTCGCCCCTCTCACCAACACGACCCGAGTCATCGCTGTCTACTTCGTCCGAAAGCACACCGTCAATCGGCGGCAACCAACCGAAGCACGATCGCCTGCCTAATCCGGACCGAATCGGTCCGGATTGCCCACCGCTGCGCGCAAACCCCGCACGGTCCACGAGGACTGCCCGGCTCACAGCGCGTAAGCCCTTGGCTACCGCGCTCAAAGCGCCAACAATATCCGCTCGGCGGACCGGTTCACGCTCGCGACAGCAGCTCGAGCTGACCGATCCGCAGAAACGAGTTTGCCCTTTAATGTACCGAGAAGCGTACGGGCTCGCAAACTGGCTTCCCCGTCCGTTCTAAACGACCGGGGTCCGCCGAAGGAAACATCCATGACCAGTGCAGGCAAATACGGTTGTTCGTCTCATCTCTTCCGCCTCACATTGATTGCACTAATCCTCATCGCCGCGCCGGCACCGCTCGGGCAGATGGCTGCCCGCGGACAGGATCCCTGGCAGACGAAAGATCCCGTGGTCCGGGCAACCAACCAGGGTGTGGCCTTCATGGAGCAGTACAAATACGCCGAGGCCATGCACGCGTTCGAGGAAGCACTGCAGTTTGACCCCGGCTCGACCGAGGTCCGTGTGAACCTGGCCATCGCCGTGTTCAACCGGGCAGCCAACGGTGACCTGGAGCGGGGAAACGAGCTGCTCGACGCGGTTCTCAAAGAGGTTCCCGACAACGTCCGCGCACTCTATATGCGAGCCGTGATCTACCAATACGAGGGGAAGGACGAGCAGGCACTCCCCCTGTTTGAGCGAGTCCTCAAGATCATGCCCAACGACGCCTGCTCCTGGTATTTGCTCGCTCGCAGCAAATCGCACCTCGGGCAGCCGCACGTGGCCGACCTGGAGCGGGCGATCAAGGAAGACCCCGTCCTAGTTAGCGCCTACTACGACCTGATGCGGGCTGCGACCCAAGCCGGCGACCAGGAAAAGGCCGAGCAGTACCGCGGCATATTTACCCGGCTTCAGCAGAGCCCCCTCTCCGACAAGCTGGTCATGCCCAACTACAACCAGATGGGCCCACTGGCTCGCGTTACCCCGTTCTCCGGCAGACCGACCCGGGGCCTATCCAGCGGGGCCATTCGTGCCGACAAACCAAGGACGGTCTACCAGGCCATAGCTGCCCAGCCGCTATCCATCGGCCCACCCAACGAACTGGCCGGTCCAAGCATCACATCGTACCCACCGCCGGGGCCAGAAGTCGCCATCGGTGATGTGAACGGTGATGGGCGACTCGACATCCTCCTAATGAGGGCATCGACAGGGCAGGATGTTGGGCTCCTTGTCCTACTGGGGCGTCCGGGCGGACGATTCATGCCCAACTCCAAGCCCAGCGGGCTCGAGAAGGTCGAGCAGCCTTTGTCGTGTGCACTCGGCGACTACGACAACGACGAGAAACTTGACGTGTTCGTCGGCTGCGTCGGAACGAATCACCTCTTTCGCGGACGTGGTGATGGCACCTTCGAAGACGTGACCGCCACCGCCGGTATTGCGGGCGAGAACGTACCCACTTTGTCGGCGGTCCTCCTCGACATGGACCATGACGCCGACCTCGATATTCACGTCTCTGCCGGACGCACAACCCCACCCGGACGCGCTCAGAATCAGCTTTTTAGAAACAACTGCGACGGAACGTTCACGGAGGTTGCCGCTGAGGTTTGGGGCAATTGGAATACCCCCTTCAACGCCGTGCTGGCGCCCGGCGATCTTGACGGCGATCGGGATATCGACTTGCTCATGTTCGGCGAGGACGGCGCGAGGGTGTTCTTCAACGATCGCGGCGGGCGGTTCCACAAAGCAAAGATCACAGATGAGCCAATGGGGCCCAGCATTGGCGGAGTCTTGCAGGACTTCAACAGCGACGGGTGGCTCGACGTGTTGATCTTGCCCGCGTTCGATGACACATTCCGAGTCTATCTAAGCGATGGAACAACCACCTTGAAACTCAGCGAGCAATTCACCGGTGTCACCGAAGCCATCGCGACATGGGGTGAAATATCGGAGACGCGAGTCGCGGATGTGGACCTAGACGGCGATTTGGATATTGCGTTATTCGGCCAGGCAGGACACGTGCTGCTGAACGATGGATGGGGACGCTTCGTTCCGCGGCCCAACGTTTGGCCGGCGCCGACCGACGGAAAGGCCAAGGTCCTAGCACTTATCGACCTGACAAAAGACGGCTTGCCCGATGTCCTACGGATCGTCGACGCTGGGAATGGCCGGATTGAGCTTGTGCCGACCAAGATGACGCCGAACGCACATTGGACGGCCATCACCCCGACTGGCATGCGAGGGGCGGACAAGCAAACACGAAGTCCAGCCAGCGGATATGGCACGGTCCTCGACGTGCGCAGCGGCATCCACAGTCAAAAGCTCGTATACACAGGGCTCGATGGCGGACTGTGCCAATCGCAGGTCCCTCTCGTGATCGGCCTCGACGGTGCGCTCAAAGCCGATTACGTGGCGTTCCTCTGGCCTGATGGTGTCACCCAGGTGGAAAACGAGCTGGCTGCGGACACATATCACGTCGTCAAGGAGACGGAGAGAAAGGTATCAAGTTGCCCGGTCCTTTTCGCCTGGGATGGGAGGCACTTCGGCTTCGTCACCGACTTCGCCGGCGTCGGCGGACTCGGATACTATCTCGCCCCGGGCCAATATTCCTACCCGCAAATCCTCGAACACGTGAAGATCGAACTGCATCAGCTCGCGCCAAAGGACGGCTTCTATGAGCTTCGCCTTACGGAACCGATGGAGGAAGTCGGCTACATCGACCGCGTCGAGCTGCTAGCCATCGATCATCCGAGCGATCTGAGCGTCTACCCGGATGAGCGACTGGCTCTCACCGGCCCGCCGCCGACGCATCAGACACTGTGCATCGGCGAGCGGATCTTCCCTGTCAAAGCCACGGCACCGGATGGCGCCGATTGCGCGGAGCAACTGGCCAAAGTCGACCGCGTCTACGCTTATAAGCCAAGGCTTGATCGTCGTTACTATGGCTTCTGCGAATATCACACGCTGGAACTGGACTTTGGTGACCAACTTGCCGTGATCGACCATGTGCGACGCTCGGGCACCCACGGCCTAAACGGCGGCCCTCCCCTACCATCCCCCCTTACTAAGGGGGGAAAGAGGGGGGTTGAGCGGGCACCAGAGACGGACGCCCCTCGCGTCTACCTCTTCCTCAATGGCTCGATCGAGTACCCCTACTCACAGACAACCTACGCGGCCGCACAGTCCGGAGTGACCTGGCAACCGATGAAGATCGAACGACAGACGGCTGACGAAACGTGGGAAACCATCATCCCCGACGCCGGAACGTTTGGCGGTATGGGGCGGATGATCACCGTGGACCTGACCGGCAAGGTGTCGCCGGAGACGCGTCGGTTGCGCATCTCGACGAACCTCGAACTCTATTACGATCAGATCTTCATCGCCGCCGATCGCGGCACCGACGAACTGACCATCCGGGCAGTGCCAATGGCTGACGCGGAGCTGCGCCGACTCGGCTTCCCGTTGGAATACTCTCCCGACGGGGAGCCTCCGACGATTTACACTTACGACGTCATCGAGTCAACGTCATCGTTCAAGACGCTTAAAGGTGCGTACACGCGCTACGGTCCGGTCGAGACGCTTCTTGCCGAGTTCGATGACCAATACCTGATCCTGGGCACCGGCGACGAGATCGCCGTCCGCTTCGACGCCCGAACGCTGCCACCACTTTCTGAAGGTATGACCCGCTGCTTCATCCTGGCCTCGCACGCCTATTGCAAGGACATGGACCTCTACACAGCTACACCTGACACCGTCGAACCACTGCCCTTCAAAGACATGACCGCTTACCCCTATCCACCCAGCGAGAATTACCCGAATACCAGGTTGTTCCAACGGTATCACGAGCAGTTCAATACGCGGATCGCGCGTTGAGTTTGTAGAGCAGCGTCGAATCCGCCGTCAGGCAGAGAGACCTGCCGAGACCGATGGACAATTGCCGCAGTTCTCGGCACCCAACGCCATTTCGCCGAGGGCCCCGTCCGTCCGAGCGTCCAGCCAACCTTTTTTTGCCCTTCTTGGTCAATCGCGCGCGCAGAATGCCATCTAGTACACGGAGACCGATAACGCGCGGCGAGGTGGGGCTTGTAGGCGCTCGAAATCGGTCAAGTCAAGTGCTAGTTCTGCGTGCGCGCCGGCTGCGCCGGCTGTCCGCACCCACGAAAATGGAGGCGAACCATGTCCAAGCTAGCCGGAAGCGCGGTCGCGACCATTCTCCTGCTGGTCACTCTCAATTGGTGCTTGGTCCTTGGGCTTCACGCCGAGGACGGACCAGAGTCCTTCCGCGAAAAGCGGGGGACCTTCGAGCGGACTCCCAATGACCAATCCGAACCTGGGACTGACCTGCCGCGTGATTACTGGGTCACTGTCTCAGGCTCCGAGGAAGGGCAAACCTACCAGGATGTGTCCATCCCCGAAGGGTTTTTTGGACCAGGTTGTGAAGGCTTCAATGGTCGGGTCGAGTTCAAGGGCGTCCCTCTCGATCGCACGACGACGGGCAACGTTGACACGATCCTCGAGCGAAGCGCCGATCCAGTCCGACTCAGGGATCCGGTCGGAACTGTCGCCACCGTCGACTTGGTGCTGACCGAACTGAGCCTGATCAGCAGGCAACCCATCACCGTTGTATGCGATGACGGCCCCCAAACCTTCGACGTGCACGTGAGCCTCTCCCCCGAGCCCGCACCAGTGGGCTGGCTGACAGCGACCAAGGCACATGCCAACGGCGGGACCTTCGACGCGACGATCTACCTCTACCCGCTGCTGACCTTTACCAACGTCGACCATCCCGAAGACGTCTATGTCCTGGACACAGCCGACACGTTGGACCCGGTTGACCTGACCGCCACGGACATACCCTTCGTCCACGAACCAGGTGACGCGGTGCGTTCCCTCTACGGGGACGAGGGTGCTGCGAGTCCCATCCGCGGAAGCGCATCCAGACAGTTCTTCCCGGGATTCGGTGAATCGGCGGACAAGCGTACGGATTGGAGCGGTGGCGACAGGCTCCCCACCCGCATCCCTTTCACTCCTGGGAACCAACTCCCCCCGCGCCCAGCACCCCATACGGCCCCCTCGCACGCACACTGCGTCGAGCCGCCCTGCGTATGGGTAAGCGCGGGTGAAGACTGGTTTTTCACACCGCCAGGGGATATACCCTCAGAGGAATCTTTCGACGATGTGTCACTGCCGGCTGGATTCTTCGGCAAGGGATCTGATCCTTTCGACGCCCGGATATTCTTCATGCACGACGACGGCTATGAACACCCAGAGTGTGGAGGGGACTGTGACACGTTCATCTCTCGCCTGGAAAGCGTGTGTATACCGACGGTACCGGGAGCATGCCCGGTCTCGACAGCGATTCGTATCGTCGACGTCGCACTGAAGAGCAAGACACCCATACAGGTGACCTACAACAACGGTCAGACTTTCAAGGAATTCGATGTACAGGCTAGACTCTCGTCCGAGCCTCAGCCTCAAGGAAGCATGAGCATCGTTCGGGATTGCGACAACGGCGGGAGGTATGATGCGCGCCTCCCTTTTCTGCCCCGCTTGCTCTTCACTGAGGTAGGCAATCCAGACAACACCTTTGAATACGATTTCGGCGTGCACGGCGACGACCCGCTCGTGCTGCTTGGCACCGACCATCCATGGTGTCAGGAGCCGAGCGAAGTAGGGTGCGATTTGCCACCGGGCAACGGTTTCTATCCCGCGTGCCAGGGATGCGGTTATTGGTCTCCAGATGAGGTGTCGGTGCTTCGTGCCCGGAGCCCGGATGCGTCGGCGCGGTGCCTTGCGCAGTGGGAAACTCCGCAGCATGCGGTGCATCGGGCGTGTCATTAGATGGGCGGACAACAGGGGGATGCCAATCGGTGGGGTCGCCTGTTCGAGCCGTTGCGATACCCGACCCGTAGCCGTGGCAACGCCGCGCCGCCCGCCGGCGCAAGAATCGTAGGTCAGCCCGCTGAACACATCGCGATGAACCCGCACGATTATTCCCGGCTCTACCGCTGATAGGTCCCGACGACCTCCGCCTCGGCGAGGATGTGGCCTTGCATGGCTTTGAGAAGCTGTTTTTTATCCAGGCTGCCGGGGACGCTGAGCGCTGTGTCCAGGGCGTAGAGCTTGAAATCGTAGTGGTGGACGCCGTGGCCCTTTGGTGGGGCAGGGCCACGATACCCGATCGTCCCCCACGAGTTTTTCCCCTGAAATGCTCCGGATGGCTCGGTGAGGACTTCGGTGGCCAAGACGTGTTCGGCCAAGCCGGTCGCACTAACGGGAATCTTGTAGATCACCCAATGCACCCACGGCTCGGAGGTCGGGGCGTCCGGATCGTCGCAGATTAATACCAGCTCCTTGGCACCATCCGGCACTCCCGACCAAGTCAACGCAGGCGAAACATCCTCACCATCGCCTGTAAAACGAGTCGGAATCTTCTCACCATTCGCAAACGCCGATGTTTTGATCTCCATGGTCATTTCTCCCGGCTTTGTAGTCTCTCTTTTCTCTTCCTGTTGTTCCTGCTGTTTCTGCTGTTCGCGCCGTACCTGCTGCTTCTGCCTTTCCTTATCGCAACCGATAATCACGCACAGCCCGACAGCGCAAACGACGCCAATGTAACGACAAATCCATGGCTGCTGCATGACGATCTCCTTTCAGACCGCTGATCCATAGATCGTTTGCAGGCTCGTTCGACCTGACGCTTCGCAACAACAGTCGCCCAAAGCGCAATCACTCTACAGCGATTGACGGGACGCAGCAAGACCGCAATTCCGCAAACATCGCAGACCCAGGGCTGTAAGTCGATGGCCTGCATCGCTGGGCTCTCGACCTTTCGGCCTCACCACCCAGGCCTACATGATCACGCAGGTTCAGGGACCATTGATGGGCGTGATGCGACCGTCCAGAATCGTCCCCAGTTCGACACGCCGATTGTTATGACCCGTCGGATCCCAGCGAATCGCACCCGTCACACCGTGCCATGGCGAGAGCATTCGCAGGCAATCGCGGATTCGTACGCGGTTAAGGCCCCCTTTGCGAATGGCCGCGATAAGCAGCGTCATCCCATCATACGTATAGGCCGCGGTGTAGTCCGGCTCGACGCTGAACCGATCGCGGAAGCTCTCGGCAAACGAAGCCGACCGGAGCCCGGCACTCGTCGGATGCCATAACAATGGAAACGTGACACCTTCGGCTGCCTCACCCGCACTGGCAGCAAAGATAGACCGACCCATCATCGGTCCGCCAAGGACAGGCATGGTGAATCCTGCCTCGCGCATTGCGATCAAAAACTTGCCCGAATCGCGCGGACCGGCGATCAGCACCACAGCTTCCGCTTGCACTTCTCGAAGACCGTCCAATTGGGTGCCAAACGCCACAGCACCAGGCCTAAACTCCAAACGTCGTGCGGGAAAGACGCCAAGTTCGTCCAAGGAAGCCAGCAACTCGATCGAAAACACTCGGGAATCGTGATCGGTGCAAGAAACGAGGGCAAACCGCCCTCCAACCGTCCGTGCAATCAGGGCTTGAGCCAGGACCGATGCCTGAAGATGGTCGCCGGGGGTGCAGGAAAATGTCCACGGAACGTTGGCTAAGTTCGTGGTCTTGTCGGTGCTGACCGGATTGACAAAGGGGAGTCTCGCCTTGGCTACCACCTGCTCGACGAGATGGGCGGATGGACCGTCCGGCGCACCGATGATCGCCCAGACGTTTTGCTCATAAACGAGCCGTGCCACATCCTTGACTCCCGTACCCCAAGGATTCTCCGACCAGGCAGGTATCAGCCGAAACGGCAAGCCGTTATAACCGCCGACGCGGTTGGCCTCTTCGATTGCCAGGGATGCAGCCAACCACATCGTCCCCGCTTCCGGATGATGCGCATCCGAAGGACCGAACCATCCAATCTTGACCTCCTCGAGATCCTTTGGCGCAGGCACGTCGTCGCCCGGCCCGGCATACTCCGTCAGATGGGATCGAGCGTCAAAGAACGGAACCCGCGACGGCTCGCTCACAGGTCTCCTGTACGTTGTCTCCGCCGTCGTAGAGGGCCCATGATTGGCACAGCCGACAGTGCAAGCCAGGACAAGGGCAATCGCTAGCTGGCGACGGTGTACAAGATCGCAGATGAGTGAAACGGGTTGCTCTTGCTCTATCCCCAATCCCCAATCCCCAATCGTCAATCGCCAATCGCCAGCCCCCCACCGCCGCACCTTGCATCCATGCCCACCGCGCGTGGACCGTCTCACGGTCTGTCCTCGATCGCGGCGGTCTTACGGCTCACGCGATCACGCGGGGCGATGACACCGCTGGGAACGTCCCAATCCTCGCGCGAATAATACTTCCACTCCCCGTTCTCGAGCCGTGCGAAGAAAACTTCGCCAAGGTCGTCCAACGCGGCACTGAACGGAATCACACCGGTAACACCCTTGTAAGGCTCTGCCCGATGGGCGAGCACGTCTCGAATCTTGGCCCGGTTAAGGCCAGCGGTCTGGATCGCCCAAATGAACATGTTCATACCGTCGTAAGCATGTGCCGAGTACGTGTCAGGTTCGACGCCAAAACGTTTTTGGAATGCCGCGCGAAAGGCCAAGTAATCTTCGTCATCGCGCGTCGGGTCCCAGGGGTAACCGCAGATCACACCCTCGCCGTTATTGCCGGCGATTTTGATGAACTCGTCGGAGACGGACCGGTCGGAGCAGAAAAAAGGCTGGTTCATCCCCATCGCCCGCATCTGATTCAAGATGTGTGCCCCATCCTCGGCATCACCCCAATGAACGATCGCGTCCAGGTTACTGGCTTTGAGCCGTTCGATTTGAAGGGTGAAGTCCTCCCCCCCTACCTGATACGCCATCTCCAAAACGATCGGTCGGCCCAGGCGGCGGCTGCCATCTCGAATCTCGCGGACACCGAAACGACCATAGCGGTTACTGGCCCGCATAATTCCGACGCGCTTGTAGTCCATCTTGCGGTATATATAATCGGTCAACAGGTATCCCATCTGGCGGTCGTCGCCGATGCATCGAAACACCCAGGGAATGTTGGTCTCGATGAACGTCGGGTCCGTGTCACCGCTGTTCATCATGGTGATCTCAGCCTTCAACGCAACACGAATGGCGATATGGCTGTTGGCCCCGTCGATGGTCCCGAGAATGGCCCAAACATGGTCTCTATAGGCCATCTTGATGATTTCGTTGCCCGACGCACCCCACAGGCCGTTGTCGTTTGAGATGACCAATTCGTAAGGAACACCACGCTTATGATAGCCGCCGCGGGCGTTCGCCTGCTCAATCGCCAGTTTGGCCCCACGCAGCATCGAGATTCCAAGAACCTCTTCGTGACTCTTGCCTCCGGTCGCAACTGATACCGTCGACATGATCGGCCCGATGAATCCGATCTTGACCGTGTCAACATGCTCGGGCTCAGGAATCGCCCGTCCTGGACCCGTGTACTCCATTTGCTCGAGGAAGTGCTCCTTGAACGGCGTGACGTGCCGAAAAGGCTCGAAATCCACAGGTGAATGAGCGTAGTTGTAGTCCCTCTTCAGCGTCAGCTTGGGCACCTCATAAGGACCGACGTCAATCGCCTTGAGTAAAGCCTCTATATCCTCGTCATCTGCCGTTACCGCGGGTCGTCCTGCTTCACGACTTCCCTGATCGTCCGCCGATTCATCCGCCCTGCAAGGGCAGAATGCTGTCATCGTCGCATAGCAAACGACAATTGCGATTGTGATCCAGTTGATTCGATCTTTCGCGCTCATGATGTTGTCCCCATTTCTAGCTGCCCCAGGTCTCCCACTTCGCCCCCACTGCATCGCCACACCGGTCAGACCAGCCCCACAAGAAACTCATTGCACGGCCTCGACCAAAGGTGTCTAATCCCCTTGCGCCGCGACTGCGATGGCTGCCTGAAGTCCGGGGTAGTACCCTTCGCCGATGGCGTGCCCAAGTCCCTTCGAAGTCCCTAGCCAGGCATCGTCGCCATCGAAGTCCGCCCACAACACGTAGTTATGCGGCAGGTTGGGCTCCATCTCAACCTCCGCCAATATTTCAGTTCCCCGTTGAATCACGGCCTCGCCCTTGTGCGCCTCATGATCCGTCGTATAAGTCACCCAGGTATCGGTCGCAAAGTCAGCCAATACACCAAGACCCTTGTCCGTGCAGAACCACGCCTCGTTGGCACTTCGCCCCTTGACGGCATTGTTGAAATCACTCGGCAGGCCACTTTCGTGCGCAAAAAAACCTCGCCAGTGTCGACCGTCGTACCTGCAGGCGCCAAAGTACGTCGTCACCCACAGGACCTTCTCGATATAGCTGACCCCGGTGGTGATCACATGGACAATCCCGTCGTCACGGTAGAGATCAATCTCCATCTCACCATCGGGATCGAGATAGTCCTTCCAGGTACCCCTCTCGACGTTGTACTCCAACACCCCACTCCCCCAGATCCCCAAATACACGAGACCGTCGGCGTAGCAACATCCGTAGTTCCAGATTTCCTCCATCGGGGCGTTCTTCTCCGTGAAAATCGACCATTCTCCCGTCACCGTGTTGTATCGGCTCGCCCCGGCCGTCGTGGCTGCCCAGATGTTGTCGTTCTCGACGGCTACTCCATATACGACGTCGTTGACCAACCCGCTGTTTAACTGATGCCAGTGATCAAAACGTCCACCGCTAAAGCGCGCCAGCCCCCCACCAAACAGTCCCAGCCAGACCTCCCCAGTCTTTCGATCTACGTCAATCGCACTCACCACCCGCCAGGGCAATCCATCCTCTTCATTCCAACTCTGGATCTCCCGAGTGCGTTTGTCCAGACAGCCGAGCCCATTTTCCGTGCCAATCCATACGCGATCACCGTCTACCTTCACGGCAAAGATGTGGTCATTGGGTAACCCGTCCTTTGTCGTGAATTTCTCCCACTTTCTATATACGTAAGGCATGCCCAGAGATTCCCGGTGCGCCGCTTCCGAACGCAAAGCTCCCCTAGATGGATTCGTGAGTGTGGCTGTCTGCGCATCCGCAGTCTCATCCGCACACCGCTGGGATGACAGACACCCAACGCTGCCCGCAAGGAAAACCGTAAAAAAGAGATATAGCGTTCGTCTCACCTGCATTGTTCCACTCCCCACGTTCGTCAGAGCGTTTTGAGATACTCCATCAAGTCGTTCAACTGATCCTTCGTCATATCGTTCGTGACACCGTGCTCATCATAGGGGTTGTGGCGTGTCCAGATTTCCTCCAGTGTCGCCGAGATTCCATTGTGCAGATAGGGTGCCGAATCATAGATGTTGTTAAGATGCGGCACATCAAACTCCGACTCTCGGTCAAGCCACATCTTCGTGCCTATGTCGCGACGGGTCCGATCCGTAAAAAGCGGCGCAAAATGGCAGGTCACGCATCGATTCTCAACCGGGATGACTCGGCCATCATTCGTCGCTGTCCGCTCAAAAACAGTCTTGCCACGCCGTTGTGCGGGGGTAAGCTTGCCACCCACCTCCCGGTAGCGATTCGGTGGTCTGGGAATCGTGCAGATATAGTTGTCCAGAGCTGAAAGCTCTGTCGGTGTGAATGGATCGATACGGGTAAAGAAGACTGCCAGTCGAGGACCGCACTGTCGCTGCAGACTTGGGTTCGTCCCCTCCCACTTGAATGGAGCTGTGTCCAGAATTCCACGCAAAGTACGGTTGTCCACGGGACTGACACCGATCCCGTCCGGCTCAATGTCATACGTCAGGCCGTCAATATGACCATCGGGATGACACGAGTGACACGAGAACTGACGGTGAAACGTAATGTCAGCATTATGAAACATCCGCTCACCGAAACGGACCTTGGTGATCTCCTTGGGACCGCCAAGGTCGATCCGGCCTACGGCTTCGAGTCTGTCCACATCAATGACCGTCACGGAGTCGTCGAGTGCATTGGCGACGTAGGCTGTCGAACCGTTATCTGAAAACACAACGCCGCGGGGACTGCCCTTCGTTGGGATGTGTTTGACAATGAATTCGGTAGGCTTGCCCAAGTGATTGGGGTAGACGTGTTCGCGCTCGTAGGGCGATGCTTCCTGCAACATCCTGATGAGCTTGTTCACATCGACAACGGCGACGCGATCCGACCCACTGCTGGTCACAAAGGCGTACTTGCCATTCGGACTGATCGCCACATCGGCTGGGTCTGGGAAACACAGATGCGGCTCATCGAGCAACACCTGATCCACCCGACCATCCTGCCAGACCACGCCCATACCGTTCGTGATCGTCCAACCCTGCAAAAGGCGCGTCATGGGCACCAGATTCTTCGTTCGATTCAGCGTTATGAGGGCAAATTCACCACTCGGGTGCCAGGCGATGCCCTGCATCAGGTTCGCCCCCTGTACCTCGACGCGGCCCTCGACAACAGACTGATCGGTGCCAACAAGTGTCACTTCAGAAATCGACGGTGTGCGAAACTCGACGAACCGCGAGAGGTTGTTGGTAACCGCGATCTGTCGACCGTCGGGCGTCATGCTGAGTGACCAGGGGCTGCGGCTCGCCGTCAGCCGCCTCGTTTCCTTCAGCGACCTCGCGTCCAGCACGGAGATGCTGTCCGACGACGTGTTCAGGACATAGATGTGCTCGCCGGATCGGTCGGTCAGCACACCGTGCGGTTCGTCACCCACCGCAATCGTCTCCAGGACACGCCAGCTTCGCGTGTCCACGACCGCCATCGTGTCGTCCAGGCGATTGGTTACGTAGGCCCGTGATCCATCCGGGCTCAATGCGACATCTGTCGGTTGCCCGCCCGTTTCGATTTCAGCCACGACCCTGCGCGATGCAATATCGACCACAATGAGCGTATCCGACGCTTCACACGCCACGTATAGTTCCGCTCCATCCGGTGAAATGGCAAGATTAAGCGGGGTCTTGTAGCGCAGGGCCTGGGCGTCCTCGGGCAGTCGCGTCGGATGGGCGATCGCCTTAATCGCCATCTCATAATCAAACTCGCGCCCGTGGGCATTGTTGTGGCACTTCATGCATGTGGCTTTGGTAACAGGCATCACACCCGCCTGCTTGGCTGCCCGAACATCGCGCATGATCGCCTCAGGCCAATACTCACTACCCGCACCGTGGCAGGCTTCGCATTGAACGCCGTCCGCGTCATCGAATCCATCAAGGAACATATCCTTCGGCTTGCCCGGGCCAGTCGTATGGCAGCCAAGGCATTCAGGATTCGTCTGTGGATTTCCCCCATGGCCCTCGCCCTTGGCGATTTCCTCTCCGGCTGAAGTGCCCAATACCGCGTAGGCCCGGGCATGTTTGCTCATCCGCCATCTGCTGAACTGATACCCCATCATCGGGCCCTTGTGGCACCCCGCGCAGACCATTACACCGGTATACTTGAAGGATAGGTCGTTTCCCACACCTCCCGCAGCGGACGGGTCTTCGCCACGGTCACCGGTGGACGATTCCCTCGATGCGCTTACCTGGTTGTAGATGCCTCCGCAAACGGTCTTCAGCTCCTTTTTGATGTCGAGCTGCGGTGACTTCAGCACTGCGACGTGCGAGCCTTTGACATTGTGGCACATCATGCACGCCCGCTCATCGGGCATCTTCATGCCCTGTGCCATGGCCTTTTCGCGATCCATCATGCTCTCGGGATCGATGTACTCACTGCCGGGACCATGACAGGTCTCGCACTGAATGCCATCCTCGAGAAAGAAATGCTCCTCTTTCTCCCAATCCTCGGTATCATAGGCCGTCGCATGGCATCCCAAACAGGCCGCCGCCCCTTGCGGCTCGTCTAGGATTCCGCTCAGCCTCGCAATCTCCTTGGATTCCGCGCTCCACAACGAAGCGTATGCCAAGGCGTGTTTCGACACCCGCCATTGACTGAACGTCCGCATCCGGCTGTACATGTGCTCAGGGTTCGGACCGGCGTGACACTGTGCGCATACTTTCGCGCCGACATACACCGGATGTCTGTCCGACGCCCCTGGGTCCGAAGCCAAAACCAAGCCCGCCGCGACACTCACCACCGTCGCTATACGACATACATGCCCTCGCATGGTTAGCCGCTCTCCTTGTATTACCCCTTCTCTTGGAGGACCTCCACAAACTGGTCGGCATCAACGTTCTTGAGCACAGTCGTCTGACCGCCGGGCCAGCGGACCTCTACACGATCCGCTCTCACCGCTTTGCCCAGGCCGAAATGAGCTCGTGGATCACTCTGGGAAAGGTATCCAGTCACAGCCACCACTTCGTGGACCATCTGTATCTTGCCAACGGTTACCGTTACCCTGGACCCAATGGTCGGCGTCTTGGTCTGTGCCTGCTTGGGCATAACCACCAGCCAATGGTTCTTGTTACCACCATCGTTGCGGAGCAGTCTGGCGGGACCATTCAAATTCATCACGAGCATGTCTAGGTCGCCATCGTTGTCGTAGTCAGCATAGGCGGCACCCCGACCGACATATTTCTCCCGAAAGTACGGACCGGACTGGCTAGCCACATCGATGAACTTGAGAGACTCACCGGGCCCTGCATTGCGCATCAGGACGTCCTCCTCTGTGTATTCATGATGGGCATTCCCATTCGCGACGAAGACGTCCAAATAACCGTCGTTGTCGTAATCAAACAACAGCCCACCCCATCCCGTGTATTGCCCACACGTGATGGCCAGATTGCTCGGCGCCGTCAGATCTATGAACCATTTCCCCTTATTCAGCATCAGGCAACCATACCCCATGTCCGGTATGTACAGGTCGAGCAGGCCGTCCCGATCCACATCGCCCACAACCGGTCCCATCGACGACGCACCCTGTCCCCCCTCTCCAAACGCAAGACCCCACTCCAGTGCCCTGTTCTCGAAAGTCCCCTTTCCAGTGTTGACAAAATAGCAATTGGGAGACGCGTCGTTCGTCACGTACAGGTCGATGAAGCCGTCGTTGTTGAGGTCGGTCGCGACGGCACTCATTGCCCGACCGTCGGGAAAGAACAGGCCGCTCTCTTTCGTAACATCCGTGAACGTGCCGTCACCATTGTTGCGATAGAGTCGGTCCGGCTGAGCCTTGTAGCTCAGCGGTCCGGGGTAACCTGCCGCCGCGTAGAAATCGCGGAATCTCCCCGCGTCATATTCCAGGTAGTTGGCTACGTAAACGTCCAGGTCACCATCATTGTCATAGTCCAACCACGGCGCCGATAAGCCCCAATAGGCGTCGTCCAGTCCCGATTGCTCTGAAACGTCGCTGAACGTACCGTCACTATTGTTGCGATAGAGGACGTTCCGCCCGTAATTCAAGACGTATAAGTCGATGTC
>CAYOQG010000033.1:0-27163 GCA_964405925.1 uncultured Phycisphaeraceae bacterium
GTGTACGGGGCGATCTATCGCCCGAACAGAGGAACAGACGAAACGCAAGAAAAAAAGTGACAAAACGAAGCCAAAAAACCGCACTGGCGACCCCGAAAACACGACTTCGCTCCAAAAAACGAACCCAACCGAACCCACTTTCAGACCAGGACAAACCCATGTCAGCCGCAAGCAAACCCAGACGAACCCATGTTTCTCCCCTCACCGTCGCTGCGTCGCTCCGTCGCTACATCCCCTCGTCCCAACGTTCCCTGTTCCCCGGTCCCCGTTCCCCGCGTCTCGACGTTGTCTTGCTACACCGTCTGCATGGCTTCGATGATGTTATTTCGAGCGGCGCGGCAGGCAGGGGCGATGCCGGCAATCAGGCACACACCAACCGTGGCCAAAATGCTCAGCGCGAGCGTCCCTGCGGGAACGATAAACTGGAAAGTCACATTGATGGCATCTGAAGTTATCTGTTGATCACTGTAGGCTGTGTGGAATCCGAGTGCTACACCCATGACGCTCCCGAGTAACCCTAATGTGATGGCCTCGGTAAGGATCAATCGGACGACCTGCGACTTGACGGCCCCGACCGCCCGCAGCACCGCGATCTGCCGCGATCGCATGTGCACACTCACCATCATCAAGTTGGCGATACCGACCGCCGCGACAACGAGCAAGACTGACGGTAGCCACGTGATCGCAGTGATCGCACGACGCAAGGCCACATCAAGCTGCCGCCTGAGCCGGGAAATCGAGCCCACGATCGCGTCCGGCTGCTCCATCGCCTGCGCAACCCGCAGAAGGACCAGTCGCTCGCGGAGCGCATCCCAGTTCTCCTCCCGGGTCCGTCGCTTGGTCCGTGACGACCATTCGAGCCGCCGGATGGACCGAGCGAAGCGCTGCAGCCCCCTCCTGACCTCGACGGGCGGGGCGGTCGCCAAATCCGAGCGACGCCACGCAGCGAGAGCCGGCCCAATATTCGCGAGCGTCTCTTGCTCGTGGGGTAGATACTTGGCCCAATTCAACAGCGTTGCCGCCATAGCCGCTTCGCTCCTGAAATCGGGAAGACCCAGCGGGTCGAAGTCCGGCGGCACCTCTGTGGGGGGCAAGCTGATGTCAAAGAGAAACATCGAGACGACGTCGAGCCCGAATTTCTCTTTCAAGTCGTCTCGCGTTCCCAGCACCGCGCTTGCGGCAGCGAACTGCATGTAGCTCTCAGCCTGAAACGCAGACACCGCCATGTCCATCGCCGGCGATTCGACGACACCCGCCACCTCGAAACTGGCCGACCGTCCGCCAATGGAAACCATGACGTTGTCACCAAGGTGCAGATCCTTGCTTCGGGCTGTCTGTCGAGGGATCAACACGTATCCACCATCCAGCAGCTTCCTCATCGCATCATCGTGCGATCCTTCGACGAAAGTGACTTTCACCATTTCGAGCACTTTTTCAGGATCGCCCGCGACGAAGACCGGCCGGGTAAGCTTCCGCATTAGCATCTTGACGACCGACTCCGTTGGTGACGCCCCATCGACATCCGGTTTCTCGATCTCACAGTCCACGTCCACTAACGTACTGGCATCTACCACACCCGGCTCTTGTCGGACACGCTCAACGACTTCCCCGCTCACGTATTTGGGTGACCACACAAACGCCTCGGGCAGCCGAGCGGGAAAATCCCAGACCGCCAGGACACTCTCCGATTGGACGGCGATGTAGATGATAAGCGACAGCCCAACCATGAGCACCCAGCACGCCCCGGTGCTTCGCCACGGTGCCCGGGTGAACGACTCCTCTGCCAAGCTTGCCCGCAGACCCAGTAACATGCCAACCAGACGAGCAACGGGCCGACCTAAAAAGACCACGACGACCGGGGCCAACAAGGTGTAACCCAAGTACAACG
Source organism: uncultured Phycisphaeraceae bacterium (assembly GCA_964405925.1). Lineage (GTDB taxonomy): Bacteria > Planctomycetota > Phycisphaerae > UBA1845 > UBA1845. The sequence continues at coordinate 1,889 of CAYOQG010000033.1, forward strand.
ATCCTACACCAACCGCCACGAAGACCGGCTGCACCCACTGAAAAGGATCTGCAACGACTGCCATCCAGTAATGGACCGCCAACAAGACGACACCAACCAAACCTGCAAGATAGACGTAGACCATGTGCGGCGGTCTCGCCTGCGGATTCACGGCTTCCAACGGTACCACCCGGCCAACCTGAAGGGTCAAAAGAACCGCGCTCAGCAATGTCGTGACGATGCCACTGATGACAGCCAGAGTCATCCCCCAAGAATCATGCCTCACCTTGATGAGCAGTTCAGACGAAAAGGACGCGATCAGCCAGGTCAAGGCCATCCCACCCAACAGCCCCAGAACAGTGCCCAGCAGCCCCAACGGGACCAACTCGATAAACAAGAGCGTCGTCACCTGCCCGCGTGTGGCGCCAACACAACGCATGATCCCAAGCTGCCCACGCCGCTGGAAAAGCCCGATGGCCTGCGTTGTGACGATGATGAAGAACGACGTCAGCATCGCCACAAACGCGACAATGCCAAGAAGCAAGCGCATGATCCGGTCCGCCTCACTCAGGGCAATCTGGCGACTCGCCGCCGTTTCAACGCGATAGGAATAGGACGGAGAGAGCTCCTCCAATCGACGCTCGACAGCCTCCTTCGCAGCACCCAGGGCCTCGGGGGAAGAATCCTCGAGCATGACGTCGATCGCAGTGACCGCGCCGGGCTCATTCTTGAGCGTCTGCAGATCGACCAGGGGAACATACACCCGCGGTGCCTGAAACTCCGCAAGTCGCTGGCTATCGAACAGGCCGATGACAGTCAGTGTCATTTCGGGGCCTTCCAGAAGCGTGGCCAACGTAACGTCGTCTCCAAGCTCGATATCCCAGGCCGTGGCGGTCTCCCGCTCGATGACCGCCACACCGCGTTCAGAAGACCGCAGCATTCGACCTTCGAATCTGGGCAGGCTTTGGAATGGCTCCTCCGTCGTAGGATCGATACCGACGGCGTCCACCCACCACCAACCTACCGCCAGGAGGGGGTGCGTGTCATCTCGCTTGCGGAGTTTCACGCGTCGTTGCAGACGGGCTGTGACGTGTTCAACGTTATCCAGCTCGGCGACAGCCTTTGCCACGGACGCGTCCAGCGTTCCCCAGTGAGCGCCGAGTGGGTGTAAGGTCAGATGCGCCGACCCCAGCCATCGATAGACAACCTCGTCGAGGATCGCGTCGTGGGATGTCTTGTAGCAGTTTGCGATCGCAACGATCGCACCGACACCAAGTGCCACGGACACAACCGCGGCAAAGGCACGGCCCGGGTTAGCCCACCAGCTCCCGATAGCGAGATGCCACAAACGAGGCATCATGATCTCCACTCGGCTTAACCTCGCCGACCAATCGACCATCCTTCAAGATAATGACTCGGTCCGCGTGGCAGGCGGCATCGGCTTCATGGGTAACCACAACCACCGTGCGATCGCCATCCCGCGCCAGTGAGACCAGCAATTGCCAGATCACAGCCCCGTGCTGCGTATCGAGATTGCCTGTCGGCTCGTCGGCAAGAAGCAGAACGGGATCATTCATCAAGGCTCTAGCGATGGCCAGACGCTGCTGCTCACCACCGGAAAGGGCCTGTGGACGATGCGTAGCCCGATGGCTGAGACTGACGCGATCCAGCAGCTCAGCGGCCCGGGCCTCGATCTGCCGCTGCCTGCCGTTTTCCAGCAGCGCCGGCAAGGCCACATTCTCGATCGCAGACAGCGTCGGCAACAGATTGTAGGCTTGAAAGACAACGCCGAGCCGACGCCTTCGGAAAAGCGTTCGCTCGCGATCCGTCATCTGGTGCAGATTACAACCAGCGATGACAACCCCGCCCGATGTCGGTGTATCGAGCCCACCGACAAGGTGCAACAGCGTGCTCTTCCCGGACCCGCTCGCCCCCATGATGGTTACGAACTCGCCGGTGTGCACCTGGAAGGAAACACCCGCAAGGGCACGGACCGGTTCACCATCGGTCTTGTAGACCTTATGCAGGTCGACAACGTCGAGAACCGTGCTGCTAGAACAGGCGCGGAGGCCGTTGTCTCGGTCCTGTGCAGGATTCACCATCTCTATGGGCCGTCAGGGAACAGAGAGCGATCGGGCGAAGACACGCCCGCCACCGCCAGAGTCAACGGTCATTGTATGACTCGGCAACCGGGCGTGCCACCTGACTCAGGCATGATGGACACCCGGGTTCTTCACGTACAGCGGGCGTGCCAATCCAACGTATCTGGCGGAGTCGGTCCTGTGAAAACAAAAACGCCCGCTCGGCGGGCGTTGATCATCGACTGTTTATCTAGCACCTCACCCGGCAGATCACCGGCGAAGTTCAATCACACGGGTCGTAGGCGTCCGAACAGTGTCCCTCATGAACAGCACGACGAAGACGTTCTCGCCGACGGCCTGACGGCCATTAGCCCATTGGCTTGGCGTCTGTCTTTTTCAGCCGCTTTGTCTTGCCCCTCTTTTTGCCCTTGCGCCGCACTGTCCTGGTCGACGTCTTCGACCTCTCTTTACGGTCGATTTGCCTGGCCGTCGTAGCCTTCCTCTCTTTGCGCCTTCTGCTTCCTCTATCAGCCTTCTTCGTGTCAGTCTCGCGCTGTTTTCGCTCGACTTGCTTACGCTCGAAACCTTGGTCAGAGGCAGCGCTGCCCGAGCCCGTGAACGAACGGACGACAAAGACGCTCCCCGCCCCGAGTATCAAAACGGCCAGGGCGCCGATCATCACCTTCTGCTTCTTCTGTTGGTCCACGACAGTAACCTCCCGCGCGGTGGCGCTCCGGTTGGCTCGTATTGGCACGCTGTAAATAGTATCGGCGAGTGCCGACATATCGTCAAGGCGCACGCTCGTGCTGCAAAAACGCAGCGTGTGCCGCTTCGCGGCCCGTGCCGACCCCACGTAGGTTTAGACGCCGCAGCACCAGCGTTGGTTCTCGCAAAGTGCTCGGACTGTGATCGAAAAAAATAAACCGCGACACGAATTTCGGGTGGACCACTGGCCCCATCTCGCTGGAGTCCCCCTGCGTATCTCCCATCTGGGGCCATGCCAACAGATACCACGGAAGCGTCCCGAGACCGAATTCTCCGACATTTCGAGCCACATCCCGCGGAGCCTTTCGCAACTCCGGCCGATCGCCGTCAAAAAGCCGGTCACTACCCGGCCGGCGGCGTCGGCCGGGTTTTCACATGCCTGCCGGGGCGTGGTGGTCTCCGGGTACGAGCACTGCCAGGCCTGGGCTCTGAGCCAGGCTTTTCCTTTGGCCGCCGGGAGACTACTTCCTGCTCACGTGGCTTTTCCGGTCGCGACTTCTCAACCTTCGGCGGAGGTCTATCCGGCCTGGGTTTCCTGCCGTCCACGATCGGCCCGCTCAGCACACTCGGCGGGGCTTCGCTTGGCCGATCGAAGGCTACCCAATAGGTGCCAGCACCAAGCAGAAAGGCCGTAAGACCAGTCAGCCCAAACGCCAATCGGTTTTGTTGGTTCATGTCGGTGCACTCCCTTCTTCGGCATCATGTCACAGGTTACACGGTGACCTACTGGTCACGGGTCGGCGTCACCAACCGATTCGCTCGCCGATTCCTGAATGATCCTCGCAAAGGAAGATGCACCTATCCCTTTCACACTCTTTTGACGCTCCGAACGGATGGTCAGTTCCGACGTGAGCAGGATGATTCTGTTGCCGCACAGCCGGCGATTCGCCTGCAATCCACTTTGCTGTGTGGAACGAGTCCCACAAGTAGCCGGAACTGGACCAAGGCGACAGGTCCTACCACACTTGAACCGATAAAACCCGAGACCGCGAGCCTTGCCTCAACAGTCAGCGAAGTTGACGAACGACACCAATGTGGTACGCTCGCCGGACTCTGTTTCCTGAAGGACGGACCTCTTTGGCGCAGGTTGTCCTGAGGGGATTGAGATGAGGAGTCTGCCGTCATGATGAAAGTCGGTTTCAGCTCGCGTGTTTGCCCGGAGTGGGATCTGGAGACCATCGTCACTAAGGCCCCGGAAACGGGCTTCGACGGGATCGAGCTGTTTGGCCTCTCGGGTGATCCTCGCCCGCCGGGCGCAGCGGAACTCGTAAGCCAACCCGATGAGATGCGGGCCTTGATCCGCAACAAAAATATTGAGCTCGTTTGTCTCGGCACGACGGCAACGCTGGATTCCAAGAGCTATACCGAGCTAAGCCGGCAAAAAGCTGCTCTTGCTGAGACGGTCATTCTGGCTGCCCGCTTGGGATGCCCCTACGTGCGCATGTTAGCCGGCAGGGTGCAGAGGTTGGATACCGAGCAGCTCGCCCTCTCCCGCATCGCCCGAGCCCTGCAATCCCTCGTACCGGTCCTGTCGCGTCATGGAGTCACGCTACTGGTGGAAAACGGTGGCGATTTCGTCGGAAGCCGTCACTTGTGGCACCTGATTGATGCGGTCGGGCACCCCGCCGTCCAAGCCTGCTGGAACCAGTGCCAAGCGATGACACGGGGAGAGCATGCCACGTCAGCGATTCCGCGCCTGGCCTCCAAGCTTGGCCTGGTCCACCTCTGCGATGCGACCTTCGACGAGGACTCCGTCCTGCTCGACTACAAGCCGCTTGGTGAAGGCGGCACCGAGGTCGCCCACCAGATTGATCTGCTCAAGGGAATCGTTTACGACGGATACTTGGTGTTCGACTGGCCTAAGGCGCAAATCGAATCGCTGCCCGCAGCGGAGTCTGCGTTACCGCAGGCCATGGCGTTTATGCGCGGGTGTGTCGACGCCAAGCAGGTTGTTCTCTCTGCCTACAAAGGGGACAAGCAGGCTCCCAAACTGGCCCCGCGTCTTGCGGCGAGCGCCGCGGGTTGACCCCGCGGCCGATCCGCTATCCGGTGAGGACCGCTCCTCGCGGGTCGTCGCGAGCAAGCATGCGTCACCGGGCAAGGTTGCAGGGCTGCCTTGATCACTGGGCTACATGCGATACGCACACCTATCGATCGCTCTCACCTTTGTCGTTAGCCTGATCGTAGCCGTCGAGAGTGGGCGGTTGTGGCCTGCACCGAGTGGCATCGTGCAGGGGCTGGCTCGCAGCTGTGCGGCGGCGGGACTAGTCTGGTCGATATTTGCGGCCGGGCTTCGGCACGGTCGGGGACGCACCGATTCAAAGAACCATCCTTCGGCAAGCTCCGCTGGCTCGGCTCACGTCGTCGCCCTGCTATTGGCTGTCGTATCGGTGATCGTGTTGGCCCTGATCCTTGCGATGAGGGTTGTCCTCGTCGTCATCGACCTTGTCACGCTCGACACACACCCAGGTGGCTACGGGTACGGGTTCTCCGCCGACGGTCTTTGGCCTCTCGGATTCATTTTCTTGGCGTGCGCCGTATCATGGTTCTCGACGGGCGACCGGCGCTTGGCCACTTGTCAACTATTGTGTGCCATTATGGTGGCCGCGTGGGTGTGCCTCCTCGGGGAGCCGATCCGGGCGACCGCTAATGGCGGTGTCGAACGAACGGCCGTCACGCTGGGTCTGCTGGGCACCATTCCGCTACTCCTCGTGACGGCCGTGTTTGCCACCACCTGGCTCGATCGAAGGGAATGCCGTCGGGCCACTTGCGGTTCTTCGGGCGCACTGGGCAAAGCGGTGCGCCCGTGGCCGGCTCTTGCGTTCAGCGTCACCGTAGTTGCCACGGGTGTGCTGATGCTGGTTTGTTATCACTTGGCTGTCCCGGTTCCAGTCGAACCGGGCGGGTATCGCCTGGCATCCCTAATTGTGGCCGGATCGGCAGGATTTGCGGCTCTGGCATGTTTCATGTTGCTTCGCGCCACGTTTACCGCATCCTTATCTGAGAGTGCCATGGCGTTAACATCTCTTGGTCTCTGCGGGCTCGCCACTGTGGCTGTTCCGGCCGAGCCGTATGCCCTGAGTGCCCGGTACCCGATGGTCTTTAACGCCATGATCCTGGGCTTGGCCGTCGCCGCGGGCCTATGCGTCTGGCTTGGAGTTGATCCACATAAGTGGCCCAGCCCATGGCGCACCCATGCAACGGTGGTCAGGTTGGCGCCTTACGCGAGGCGTTTCGCGTTTCTTAATGCTGCGTTGGGACTCGTGCTGTCGGCGGCGATGGCGATATGGCCCCGTTGGCCGGCGATTGCGACAATGGATCACACCTTCGGCCGTGTGGCCGCCGGATTGTCGGCCAATCTCGCCCTGGTTCTTGTCACGCTCTGGGCATCCCGCCTGTTTCGCAGGCTCTCTTTTCAGATCCTCATACTGCTGGTCCTTTTTTCCACGGCCGCGTTTGTCGTCATCCGCGTGCTACCGTTTAGCGGGCGATTCGGTTAGCCTGGAGGGCAGGAAGAGGGAGCGTTCTGGTGGCGAAGAACGATCGGCTCATACGCCTGCTCAAACTCCTGCAGGCCTTCCAGGCAAACCGCCCGACAACGGTGGAGGAGCTTGCCACAATGGTCGGCGTATCTCGGCGCACCGTTTTTCGCGACCTTCGCTTGCTGGCGGCCGCTGGGATCGAGTACTCCTACAACCGCGAGACCCAACGCTACGCAGCCGCCCGCGAGATGTTGCTTCCACCGGTGACCTTGACACACGCGGAGGCACTGACCCTCATGCTTGGCGCACGTTACGTGGCCAACCGTCGGATCCTACCCGGCGGCACGATGGCAACGTCGGCCAGCCTGAAACTCGAGAGCATGATCCCCGCAAGCATCCGCGATTATTGCGGTCCCCTCCTTGAGCGGACGGAGATCCGCAGCATCCCCGTTTCCGACGCAGCCTCGATTACGGAGACCATCTCGCTGATTCAATCGGGGCTTCGAGAGCAGAAGGTCCTCCACGTCAAATACGACTCCTACCACGATCAAACCCAGATCGAAGTTGACCTCCACCCCTGCCGCCTCCTTCACATGCACCGAGGTTGGTACCTGATCGCGTTCACCGAGCAGTTCAACGAGGTGCGGACCTACAAGGTCGAGCGGATCCTTCATCTGAAGGTGCTTGACGCCCATTACGAGTGGGATCGGAAGTTCAATCTCGACGACTACTTCGGCAACGCCTGGCTGATGATTCGCGGCGACGAACGGTTTCATGTCAAGATCCGCTTCCTCCCAAGGGTCGCCGCGAACGTGGACGAGGTGATCTGGCACAAGACACAGGTGATCCAATATGAGGAGGACGGCTCGCTGATCTTCGAGGTCGACGTGGATGGGCTCGAAGAGATCTCCTGGTGGATTCTGGGGTATGGCGACCAGGCACAGGTTCTGGAACCGACAAAGTTACGGGAGCTTATCGCCAAGCGCGTGAAAGGGATGTATGCCTACTATCAAGGTCATGGAATGATGGATTAGTGACGTAGGGTCGACACGATGCGGGCGGTTTTGCAGCGAGTCAGCGAGGCATCGGTAGAGGTCGAGGATGGCGTCAGCGGCGCCATCCGGCAAGGGCTTCTCGTTTACCTCGGTGTGGCTGCTGATGACGGAGACGACGATGTCGCATACATCGTCGACAAGGTGCGGCACGTTCGTGTGTTTCCCGATGACGAGGGCCGCTTGAATCGGGACGTCGTCCAAGCAGGCGGGGAGGTGCTGGTAGTAAGTGCATTTACGGTCCAAGCCGACGCCAGGCGTGGACGGCGCCCTTCCTTCGACACCGCTGCTAGCGCCGAGTACGCCGCTCAGCGGTACGAACAGGTTTGCGAAGCCCTTACCCAAACCGGGATCAACGTTCAGCGGGGCGTGTTCCGAGCCAAAATGGACGTTCACTCGATCAACGACGGGCCGATCTGCATCCTTCTCGACTCCCGACGCGGATTCTGATCGGCCCCGCTCGCTGGTTCCGACAATGCGTCGAGGGCCCGTGCCGGAGGTTAAGGTGATGAACGCATGAAGCAGTTCCCGAGAAAGACCACACCGAAGGTTCGTGACGGAAAGGTGCAAAGGAAGAACCGGTCTCGACCGACCCCTACGTACTACAACACCCCACAAGAAATCCCCGCAATTGTCCGAGAGAGGCCGGGTAGCGGGTACCGACACGTCCTGCGAAAGAAAGACATCGTCGACTTCATCAGCATCCTACCCGATTGGAGGGACCTGTCCAAAGGACTCAATGCCATCATCCTCGCACCAGGCGAGGCAGGTTGTGATGGATGGCACGACACCGGTGTTGTCGCCGTCACCGCGTGGGAACGGTGCCCCTGGCGCACCGTGTCGGCGGAATACTACACCGACCACAAGAAGGTCTTCGAGCAACTCAGCGTCCGATCAATGAAGACGGCTAACCAATATCACTGCACGTTCAGTGACCATCAAGTCCGCGCATTCCAGCTCCTTCACGTCCTGCTCCACGAACTCGGCCACCACCACGACCGGATGACAACGCGGTCCCAACGCCAAGCGAGTCGCGGCGAGGGATATGCTGAAGCTTATGCCCTCCGATATGGCCAACTGATCTGGCAACGCTACGCCGAAGCATTCAGACTGCACTAATGACGTTCTGGTTCTGCGCCGCTGTGGATCACCCGAGATCCAACGCCATAATGTGCTTGCGATCGCGCACGTAAAGCGTCTGTCCTACCAGTGTCGGCGCCGTCCAGGCCTCGAACTCGGCCACTTTACACTTCGAATGAACCGTCATCCCCTTCGGTGAGATCGTAACGAGTACAAGGTAACCATCTTCGTCAAGGAGAATAAGCTTGCTGTCTCCGTAAACACTCGTCACCTTCTTGAAGCCGCGCTGACGCCAGGCGACTTTCCCCGTTCTGACGTTCATGCACGTGAGAAGCGATGCCCCGAAATCACCGCTCGAGCCGTAGACGTAATCGCCAAGTAGAATCACATTTCCGTGATGGATGCGGAGCTTGCGGTTGTACCATAGCTCCTCCGTTGAAGTCTCTCCTTCATGATTTGTCAGCCTGATGGCACGTCCACCTGAATTGTAGGCGGCGGAGAAAAACAACAAGTCGTCACCGTTGAAGATTGGCGTCGCAATGTTCTCATCGGGTGACGGCAGACACTCACGGTGCCACAGAAGGCTGCCGCTGTTCGGATCGACACCCATGATCTCCTTGCGCATAAAGAGGACGACTTGATCCCTCCCACCATGGTTGATCAAAATCGGCGAGGAGTAATCGATGGGAAAGTCCTGACTTCGCCAGACCACACTGCCGCTGGTTTGATCGAACGCCATCAGGGACTGGGCTTGCACATGCTCCGCTGATGCCTTCTTCGATTCGTCGCTTCCGGTTGGCGGTTCTGTAGAATCCTCACGCTTCCGGTCAACGGGCACTATGAGCAGGTTCTTATACGCAACGGGGCTGGGCGCGTAACCGAAGTACGGGATCGGCGCATCGAACTCACCGACAAGATCATGCTTCCATAACACCTTACCCATTCTCTTGTCCAGACAGTGCAGCAGAGCATCCGCAGTGACGGAGAACAGACGGTTTCCCGAAACCAGCGGCGTTGAGTGCGGACCAGGACCAAACTGCGAGCCCTTGTACGACGTTGGAGTCTTGTGCTCCCAGAATGTCCTTCCGGTTCTGGCGTCGAGAGCAACCGTGCACTGCTGGGTGCCGTCGGCGTACATGGTATAGAGTACACCGTCATCGACGAGGATGGACGAGTAACCGTCACCCAACGCTCGATGCCACAATCGCGGCGGTCCCTCCGTTGGCCAGGCCTCTGCAAGACCGCTCGTCTTGACTTTGAAGTCCCGGTTCGGGCCGCCCCATTGCAGCCATTGAGCCTGTACCGGACCCGTACTTGCCACCGCCCACAGTGCCACGAGAATCAATGTCCACAGCCAACTCACGGACCTGCTCGCTTTCATGTCGTTCCTCCTTGGATCAAGACCGCGCCCTTGCCGCATCCCTTCAGCACCACTGATCAACCCAGGTCAAGAGCCATCACATGGTTCCGGTCGCGCACATACAGCACCCTATTAACAAGTGTCGGAACTGTAAAGGAGTACCGTTCGGTGATCTTGCATTGCGAATGAACGCTCAGTCCATCGCGCGTCGCCGTCGCCAGGGTCAGCTGACCATCCTGATCCAGAATGATAAGCTTGCCATCGGCGTAGATGCAGCTCGCCAGCGGAAAACCGCGTTTGGCCCACAGGCGCTTCCCGGTCTTCATGTCAACTGCCAACAACAACTGGCTTGTCGAGCCGTACAGGCAACCGTCAACGTGAACCGGTGTGGGCTGCCAGATGCGAACCTTCTTGTTCGCCCAGAGTTCCTCGGGTACCGTCTTCCCTTCCTTCTTCGCGAGTCTCACGACACGGCCGATGGCGTCGTTACCTCCAGACGTATAGAACAGAAGGTCGTCGCCGTTCCACACCGGTGTCACAATGCTCCCCACCTCCGGGTAACGCCACAGCAGACTCCCATCATTGGGATCAACGCCGAGAAGCCCGTGTCTAGTCGAACACACAAGCTGATCCTGACCATCAAACTCAACAAGGATTGGCGAGGCTTCACTGAGCCTGAAGTCCAACGCCTTCCATAGCAGCTCGCCTGTCACCTGGCCAAATGCGGCAAGCGTTTGCCCGTCTGCCCTCTCATTTGGCTGGTCACTCTGATCGTTGGGTCGCTCTCGGTCGATGGGCACGATAATGGACTGTTTGTAGGCAATGGGGCTACACGGATAGCCAACATTTTGATCCACAGGAGCATGATATTCGCGAACGAGGTCATGTTCCCAGAGTACCTTGCCCGTCTTCTTGTCAAAGCAGTGCAGCATCAAGCGTGAGCCAATTGTGTACAGTCGGTCATCGACTATGAGTGGCGTGGCGTTTGGACCTTGACCGCCCCAGCCGCTATCGTCGCGCGACAACAGTGGTGAGCGACTCCCGTGCTCCCACAGTGTTCCGCCGGTCTTCGCATCGAGCCCAACTGTGAACTCCTCGGCACTTGTTCGTCCCTTCCGGTACATCGTGTAGAGCACGCCGTCGTCATAGACGATGCTCGAATATCCATCACCCAACGCGCGATGCCACAGCTTTCGCGGTCCTCCATCCGGCCATTTGTCTGCAAGTTCCTCAGCCTTGACTGTGAAGTTGCGGCTGGGCCCGCCCCACTGCTTCCATTGAGCAAAGGTGGAAGTCGCGCCAATGAGGAAGACCAAGACCGCCCAAAAGCCCCATTCGCCTCCTATACGATGGATGAGTCTGCATGGTCCACTGGAATTCAGCATTTTACCTACTCCCCAGCCTCTGCGGTGCTCAACTCAAGTCAAGGGCCATAATCTCTTGTCGGTTGCGCACGTATAGCGTGGTGTCCACCAAGGTCGGTGTGGTATAGCACTCCGGCTCTGCGATCTTATTCTGTGAGTGAATCTGCAGCCCATTTGATGAGACTGTGGCCAGACTCAGCCGCCCACTCTCTTCGAGAATAATGACTTTGTCCCCTGCGGACACGAAGCTCGCCAATCCGAAACCACGATCGGCCCAGACCCTTTCGCCAGTCTGACCGTCAAGACATACAACAAGATTCGGGGCTTGACCGCCTGAACCCATGATGTAATTCCCAACCTGGACGGGATTCGTAAAAGTCATTCGCAGCTTTCGCGTCTGCCATAGCTCTTCGGAGACCACATTCCCATTCCTCCAAAATAGGCTCAATGTGCGACTGCCACTGTTGGGCGTTGAAAAGAAGAGATGTTGGCCCGCCATCCACATAGGCGTAACCATATATCCGTCTTGCTGGGGCAAAGAAGTGGACCACAAAAGCTCACCGTCGGCGGGATTAACGCTGAACACGGCTTCAGGTGAAACCAGAACGACCTGTTCCCTGTTGTCGACGTTAATGAGAATAGGCGACGAATGGTCAATTCCAAAGTCCTGCGTCTTCCACGCCAACTGCCCCTCGTCGGCTTTGAATGCCATAAGTGTGCGACCTTGTGCAGTTGGATTTGCTTGACCTCGGGGCGCATCAGGTCGGTGCTGCCCCCGGTTGACATCGGGCCGTCTGCGACCTGCGGCCACAATGATCAAATCATGATACGCCAGCGGAGAAGGTGCGTAACCCCACTCGGAGAATAGCGGGACGCCAAACTCCTTCACAAGGTCCTGCGCCCATACGACGCGCCCGTCAGCCTTGTCTAGGCACCGCAGGACGGCGTTTCTGCCGACAGAAAAGAGCCTGTCTCCCTTCACAAGGGGTGTGGAATGTGGACCGGGAAAACGTCTCCCTGATTCGGGAACCGGCGACACATGCTCTCGCTCCCACAGCTTCTCACCGGTCTTGGCGTCGAGGGCAATGGTGTACTCCAGCGGAGCGGTGCGCTTCCGGTACATTGTGTAGATAACCCCTTCGTCATAGACAATGGAGGAGAAACCCTCCCCGAGCCGCTTCTTCCAGATCACCCTTGGCCCCCCTTCCGGCCAGGAGTCTGCAAGCCTAGTCGATTCTATTCGGAAGTTGCGATCCGGACCACCCCACTGCGGCCACTGCGCATCCGCTGGACGATCACCAACCAGTACAACGAGCAAGACCACACTCAACGAAAGGAAACTCCGATGAGCATGAGGCAATATGTGTGAGTCGCTCAGTCTCATGTTTCCTACTCCCAAAGCCTGATCACGCCAATCTAATCGCAGTGGCCACCTTCGGCCTCTTTCTACTCCCGTATCTCTCTCCCAAACAGCGTCTTAGGGCTTGCGACGCAGCACGAACTTCAGGGCTTTCCGCAACTCCTCGTCACGCTCCAAAGGGAACGTGTGGCCGACCTTGGGGTAGATCCTCAGCTCGACCCCGTAGCCCGCTTCAGCAAAGTCATTCACCGCCTCCGTAGCTGCTTGGACGGCATGATCTCGCTCGCCAACCATGAAGTAGAACCGGGGCGCGCTCTCGGTGGAGACTTTTGACGGTCTATCAAGCTTCTGAATGTACCCACCCGCCATGGGGATGACACCAACAAACGTCTCCGGATGTCGCAGTGCCACCGCATAGGCGATATAGGCCCCCTGCGAGAAGCCCGTCAGAACAACGCGATGGTCATCGATTTTGTACTTCTTCCTGGCGAACTCGAGCGTGAGATCGACCAGGAAGTCAGCTTCGTCAATGTGGCCCCAGTTGAATCCGTGGGTCCCCTTCACACGACGCACGGCCTGCGGCACGATCAAGATCGCACCCACCTCCCCCGCCGCGTTACGCCATTGCTCGGCCAGCCTTTGGGCAATGGCCCCGTACCCGTGCAACGCGATGATCAGCGGTGCCGGCTTGCTCGGATCGTGGTTTGGCGGAGGGAACGTCAGGGGTTCTTGTCGCTCGAATCGCTTCCTCAGTCTGGTCAGCTCGCGTTGATGGTTCTCTTTGACAACGGCGAGCGCCGTCTGATAGCCTGGATGCTCACGAATCCTTATCAGATCAGGATCAGTCTGAATCAAGGTGACTTGCGAAAAACCGTTCTCCGCCGCCTTGCCGAGCCATTTGACCGCGCTTTCAGCATCACCGTTCATAGAATAGACAGACGCGAGGCTGTATTCGTTCCACCTGTTCCCCGGTGTCCGCTCATTGAGTTCCAACCCCGCCTCGATCGCCTTTGGCCAGTCTTGTTCGTTGTACGCCCGTTTGAACTGCTCGCGTACCCAGTAGGCATCGTCGTCTTCCGAGTCCGTCTGAGCCGAAACGAGCGACGCAGCGGCAAAACACGTCACCAGGAAACACGCCACGATACGATCGTAGCTCGCCCGGCGAGCAGTCCCGTGGTGAACCGGTAGCCCCGGGTGTCCAACGAACGGGAAGCTTCCAACGCGAGAGACCACCTTGATCTGTCGACTGTGAGCGCGCATCATCTCTGCCATCAACCCTCGCGCGGGTATGTCACCCTGGCCTGCCAATGCCCTTCGGCTCTTGGACTTCCTGACGGTCACGTCGTCGGATCCGACATTGTGTCCCAATCGGCTCTCGGACCACCGATGAAGGTTGTGACAGCGGTTCTTCAGCACTCTCAGTCTTTCCCTCGCTTGCGTAACCCTCGGTCGCAAGGCGGGCATTCACGAAAAGCCGTTCAAACACAAGTTCTTACGATCTCACCGGTCGTTGCCGCTCGTGCCCCTCGGATTCGGTGATTGGATCAAACGCTTCCTGATCTTCATCTTGCAAGCCAAAAGACCTGTTCGAACGAACGCGGCTTTCGCTTTTGTGTATCACATCTCACAGATAGATGACGAGCGCCTGGTGGGACTATGAGTCCGCGCAAGCCCAAGGCCTAACCGCCCGGCACGCCCCGTATCGAAAACCGCGCTAGCCGTTCTCCCTTGGCCCAAGAGCTGAACCACGCGTCGAGCCTCCGCCCTTGGTCCAGTTTTCAGGCCGCCTCAGAGATGGGACCCTTCACACGCGGAGCTCCAACGTTTAGACTGACCTCCGTCGGAGCCCGTCCGCCCGCTGGGCGTTCAAACCACGGGTGATCCGCCAAGTTCGGAACCGTGCTGACGCTGTGCGGACGGTTCCGAGATGCCGGTCTCCGACTGAGCGTCAGTACCATCGCTACAAAGACGGGATTGTTAACGCATCATGCGTCTTGGAGTAATCCATGGACACAATCATCGTAATCAACGACGATCAGATGGGCACAGGAGATCGAAACCTAGGCCAGAAGCTTTTGGCAACCTGCCTGCGAAAGCTACAGGGCTCGTGCAAACCAGCGGCGATCATATTGTATAACGCGGGTGTGAAACTCGCCTTGAAAGACTCGCACGTAGCCGTTGAGCTCCGCCTCCTCCTTGATCAAGGCGTGGAAATCCTCCCTTGTGGCACATGTGCCGAACATTTTGGGATCGCCGATCAATTAGTGACCGATCGCGTCAGCAACATGGACGAGATCCTGGCCACCCTGAACGGGGCGAAGAAGGTCATCACCTTATAGAAGCAGCAATCGTACCCAGACCTCTCCATCGCGCCTCAGTCATCCAATCGAGGAGGACTGCTGAACCGGTATCTACCAAGGGTCGCTGTCCGGTGCATCTCGCTCAGCGCCCTAATAACACTCATGGACAGGGATCCGGCCCCCCGTAGGGAATCGACCGGAAAGCGTCCGCGGTGCTGGCGATATCCTGAAAGTCGATCACAGAGTCCGGCACGGTGGGCGCCGAGTCGCACAAATCCCACGACGGTGCCAGGGGCAGGTGCTTAAAGGCGTCTACCGTAGCTGCGATGTCGTTGAAGTCCACGACTCCATTCGGGACTGTCCACGCACCGTTAATGAAATCGCCGACGACGTCGCCCCAGGTACCTGTTACCGTGCTTGTCGCACTCGACAAGAACGGGTTGTCTCCGGGACCGCAATCGGCGGCGACCAGATACGCCGTGGCCGGGGCGATCGGCCCTCCGGTGACCAGGACGGTCCCACCCCACTGAGAGGCCGTCATCGTTGCCGCGGCGTCTGGATGATCAACCAAGAAGGCGACATTCTCCGGACCGAAGGGTGTGCCAACGTACTTCAAGATGCCGTTCGGACAATCCGCAGTGACGACCAGCCTCACCGGGTCAGTCAGGCCGGGATCCGGTGTAACCGCCAAGTACCGTTGACCGATACCAACTGACGTCGGCGCGGCACACTGAATGGTATCACATTCCGGTCGGTAGACCGCGAAGCCATCCACACCCGCCTCCACCACGGAACCGTCGTTCAGGTCCGAGGCTTCAAAGCGAACCTTGACTTGGCTGCTCGGTGTCACGTAATCGGCGACGGCAAAGGCATGGTCCTGCCAGCCGCTTGAGGTCACGGGCCCAACGGTCTCCGCCAGCGTCCAGCCTGCCCCGTCGTCGTTCGAGACGTACACTTTGAAGAGGTCGTTGTGTGGATCGGCTCCATAGTAATTCGTGTACCACAACGCGAAACCAATGTTGGCGTCACCACTGCTCAGATCGATTATCGGGGAAATCAGCCAGGTATACCCGTCATCCACGTCCGAGTTGCCGTCCACGTTGTCGGTCAGATAGCACTTGCCCGACCCATCGGCGTCGGTCGGCGGATCGCCGCGATCGCCACCGCCCACCGGCACACCACGGCCCCATGGACCGTCGACCAGGCCGGGGCTGTTTTCGACCGTCCACCCTTGCGATGTCTCAAAATCGTCGGCGAACAGAATCTCACGATGGCCCACCTCGGCGGTGAAGGCGATCAAGGGCGCCTGACGCGGTTCGGTGTGGACCCCGCTCGCCTGCCCCTCAGCGATGAAGAAAAACTCCGGCACATCCCCGCAGAAGGCCGGTGGAAGGGTGCCTTCATACAAGCCCCCACCGAGCGGGACCAGCGACTGAGTGGACCATGATCCTCCGCCACGATAGCGATGACTCAGCAGACCGCTCCCGGGAACGTACGTGTCACCGACCTCCTGAATCTCCACCAAGACAGGCGTCGATTGGCCCACCTCGACCATCTCCGGTGGACCATCTGGGAGAAGAATGTTCAGGGTTGATTGGCCAGGATAATCTATGTAGCAGGCTGCATACCCGATGCTGGAGCACCCGTACGGGATACGCATGTAACCGCCCTCCTCGCCCCATCCCGCACCCCAGGAATTGCGCATGAACCATACACCGTTATCCCCCTGGTTATCATCCCAACCGACAAGGGTAACGGCGTGATTGATCTCCCCGCTCATGCACCCGTTGAACACACCTCCGCCGTACGCCTGCATGGCAGAATTGGCGGTCACAGCCACCGACACCGGACCGTAGTCGAGAATGGCTTCTTTGATGGCTTCGACCGGCGGAATCCCGCCCGAGCTGCCGATATAGGCCCAACCATCGATATAATACTCGTGTGCGTAGGGACAATCGCACGGCACGTCGGACGCCACGTACGGGAAATCCACCTCCATCACGGCCCCTGTTCCACCACACGAATCCGTTTCCCATTCGTGGTAATCATGAGCCCAGAAGCCCCCACCGCATCCCCAACCCTCGCGGTTGCAGCTTACCAACCACTGCTCCGAGAGGTTCACGGTTACACCGTCTCGGATCAGGATGTTGCACTCCAACGGACCGACGGTTCCAAACGCCCAACAGCTCCCGCAACTGGCTTGATTCCTCACCGGCGTGCAACCGCCCAGGTCCCGCCAATCGAACGAGTCCGGCAGGGTGCGCTTCTCGCTGAACGGATTGAAGCGGGCCCCCACCCACCAATTGTCTGGAGCTTGGAAACCGCAGAGCTCGTCCAACGAGCGATTCGTGGCTTCGTTTTCCCCGACCGTGAATGTCCAACCCTCGGCTCGGCCTTGCTCGCGCAGCACTTCGATGTCCTCGGGAGACAGTTGCCCCATGGCCGGTCGGGCGATGATAAGTAGCAGTACAGGCAAGACAAACCCGCTCGCCAGATACCTTCGCTGTGAAATACCAGGATCAATCAGAGGCATGCGCATGGCTCCTCTCCTTAATAGGCCAAGAACACAGATCACAAAACCGGAGCGGGCTAGAAGCAACGAACCTTTGTGGTGGTCCGTGGCACGACAGGAACAAAAGTGGTGCGCTTGCATACCCAACGAGCACGGCAGATGCCCAAGGCCGGGTTTTCGCCTCGACTGACCTGGCTGCACCGCAAACCCCAACCACGTACGCACCAGCCTCTCTGACAACCATCTTAACCGATTCTCGAAGACCGTGCAACATCTCTCTTCGCTCAAAGACAACCGCCCGCCAAAAGTGCGACGCCCCCTCGTCGCACGTGCCTACCAGGTTGGACAAACACCGCATGTGCTCACAAAGATCACGGCGAAACCTCATAGAGCTCGACGTAACGCCCCTGTGCCGAAGGGTGGCTGTAGACCTGGGTCCTCCTCACCCCGGCAAAATGCAATTGATCAAACAGCGACTCGATTCGTTCCAGGTCCATACTCGGCGAGAACCCGTAGGTTGATGCGAGGCGCTTAAGCTCACTCCAGTTGACCAGCACATAGCTATAACCTCGCCCGCGCAACCAGGCGGCGACCTCCTCGGGGCTGCCTCCCCCCTTCACCATCTCCAAAAATGGACTCCGATTGAACGCAGTGCAATAGTCAACCCGTCGCTGAAAGTAGAACGCTTTGGCATCGCCGACCAACAGGATGTTGGCATCGACGGGCAGTTCGCGGTTTACCGTTTGAAGATACGCGTACTCGGGGAGTCGGCCCTCATACATCAGGGATGCAGGGGCACCCGCAGCCCCCTCGCGCACGTTCAGCTTCAAAGCAAACGCTGCATTCCATATTCCGCCGAGAACCAAAACCACCACAAGCGCTGTCTGCCTGGCCATTTGCTTCGTAACCAGGGCGGAGCGCCCCGCCAGTAGAGCCAGTGGGATCAATAGCACAACAGCAAACCGGGCAAAGAGATGCGTCGCAAACAGCCAACATGCAAGCTGGAATACAAGAATCAGTAACAGCACACAATCCACGCGGCCTCGTCGCCGGCCAAACAGTCCCCCCAAGGCCAGCACAAAGATGGCCGGTCCAAAACGCTGGTACCTGTCCGTCACGACGTGGCGGCCCAGCAACTTGAAGCGTGCCCCGAGGTTTCGTTCGTCCGGTTGCGCGCGATGCCCGCGGTCCCATCGCTGCGTCTCTTCGACGCCCCACCCGGGTGGAGACGCCTTGAGCACCGAGTTGGCAAGCGGAAAAACTGGATTACCGGTCATCGACTGATTCTTGATCAGCCACGGTGAGAACGCCACGGTCGTGGCAGCGCCGAACAGGCAGGCTTGGATGATCCTCCGGCTCATCGGCTTCGACGGCGATAGCAGGATCACCACCGCAAGCGGTCCGGCGATAAGCGGGACCGCCGTATACTTGCAGCCGCAGGAAAACCCCGCAGCAGCCCCTGCCAGTATCACGGCACCCCAACCGCCGACATGCGCCTCTCGGTCTGAAACAGCACCACAACCCGCCGATGTCCCATCCCGAACGATGAACCGAAGCACAACGGCAGTGGCCACCATCCCCCAAAACAACATGGCGTTCTCAATATACGCCACCCCCGACAAGTATACAAGCCACCCAACTGTCGCGGTAATGACACCACAAATCACGCCGGCTTGCTGCGACCATTCCCGCCCCACCACCCAGGCAGCGAAAACGGTCAACACCGCGAAAGTCAGGTGAATCATGTTCGCCACCGCACCGATGTCATACACGTCGTTAAGCAGGACCATCGCCAGCAAATAAAGCATCTCGACGTTGGCTGGAAAATTCGCGTACACATTGTGCGGGGCGTAGGCGATCCGACCCGCCTGGTAGTACTCCTTGGGCATCTGGAGGTGATATTCGAGTATATCATAGCCAAACCCCTCCTCACTCCAGATGAAACCGGGTGCGGTGGAGGCTGCCAGCAAGGCAAGTATGGCGAACGGGACAACAAGCACCCAAAGCCACCACCAGGCCGTGTGCGGGCTGGTCACGTCGATCGCTGCCTCCCTCGCCCTGCCCCCGGTATCGCTAAGCAACAGCCACCAGCGTGCCACACCCAGGACCATTGAGCTGATCGCAAGCCCGATCCAAAGCGTTCGTTCCAGACAACCGGCCAGACCCAGCACAAGAACAAGCAGTGAGAGCAGCCCCAATCCGAGTGACGCCCCGATCAAAAAATGCCACCTGAGAGGCATCTCTTGACAGCCGATTACCGGCACCAACCAGGCCCCCGCAAGCATCGCCGGAATGAGCACAAGTCCGGCGGCTGCACCATCGAGAACAACCGTCAAAAGCGCAAATGGTGACGAGATGCCGACACCAACGAGCACCAACAACACAAAGGCACAGATCGCCAGATGAGTCCACCCGAGTCGTTTGCGGCTTGGCTCATCCTTGTTGCTGACCACCACCCGGCTTCAACCTTGGTCCAGAAAGAGAACTTGTCTCGCCTTGATCAGTCCGATCAAGGCGTGTTGACAATGGTCGATGCGCAGGAGATTCAGAGAAGGACTCGTCCGAATACCGCCAACCGCGTCGCGCGGACTCCGCATGAAATAGGCCTCCTCGGGTCGGATCTGAAGCTGCATGACAAACCGGACCGCATCTCGTACAACACACTCGTACCGTTTCGCCCGCTCGGTGTCATTGACCTTCCTCGCAAGCCTCAAAGCGTCGGCGAAGCCTTCCAGATAAGCAGCGGACGCCACCCCTACGCGGCCAGGCTGATACGTGGCGAACCCACCCCACAGCTCGGGCCATCGGCAGTTGTCTCGATTGAGCTGCTTCTCCGCGAGCCAGTCGGCAAGCTCAAAGACATACTCGACGTAATCCCCCCTTTTGCTGTGCTCCGCCATCAGCGTATACGCCTGGACCTGCCACGGCACAAACGCCGGCGATGGCCTCCCACGGAAATAGTCCCGATAGAAGCTGATCGCCCGGTGAAAAGCCTCCAAAACACGCGTAGAGGGATCCACCCGATACTGCGCCGCCATCGCCAGCAGCGCCTCCCCAGGAAAATAATCCTGGGCCTGCACTTTAACCTCGGGCCGAAACGCCGTTAGAAACATCCCTGACGGTCGCTGCAGCAAGAGCATCCCGTTGATCAGATCTTCCCGAACCCGCGCGTGGTGCTCCGGATCTGGGTGCTCGGCCATGGCCAGACACAGCAAAGCCGTAACCCCAAGCTTGTTATCGCCGTCCGCCGTGGCGATATATGCCGCGTGATCGACACCCGTAACCTCGGTAAGCCCTTGCAAGTGATACCGAATACCGAGATCAGCCGCGGCTCGCGACGCGTTTTGCCCTGAAACCCTCGCATGAAGGGCCATGGCAACGACAGCCCCAACCTGACGAACCAGATTTTGCTCCTCGCTATAAGCATCGCGGCTAGGCTCATACTGATACGTGAACAGACCCGATTCGAGCTGCCGATAGGCCATATACGCAGCCAGCCGGTCGATGGCTGCATCCACCTCCTTGAGTGTCACGGCACCACGGCCAACGATTGTGAGCCCGCGATGTAACGACACGATCTCACTACCTGATTCCGGCTCATACCAATGGACCGTGCGAAACCGACTGAGCTTTACAGCCGCCGTCTTCGATGGATCCATTCGGGCCATCTCGGCAAATCGCCTCAGTGCCTCCGCCAAGACCAAATCGCTCGTAAAAATCTCTGTCGGACAGAAGCGATGACGGGCCGTGGCACCTTCAAGCACAAGACCGTGCACACCCGGTTCCACAAAGGGATCAACGACCCTGGGCTTGGTCCAATCGGCTTCGACGGGAATGGCCTGGCAAGACCCGACGACCTCAATCTCAATCAGCATCCGATTTGCCAGATCCAGGTCGACGGTCCCCTCACCCAACAGCATTTCCACAGCCATCTGGGCGGCGTCCCGCGTAGCCTTTGCCACCGGCGAGGGTCCCGCCGCCGCCGTGGCAAGGAGGTAGCCGCGCTGACGCAGACGTACCACAACCTCCACCTCGAGATTCTCCAGTGCCGCCGGCACGTAGTCCGGCTCGTACATCTTTCGCTCGAGGGCAGCGTCCCGCACCGTGCGTCGGGCGACCCGAGACAGATAGACACGATGCGTCTTGCTCAACATGGGCACAACAGGTTCGGTGAGCTCACCCGCCCGCACCGGGCCCA
The DNA here is from genome assembly GCA_964405925.1 of uncultured Phycisphaeraceae bacterium. Lineage (GTDB taxonomy): Bacteria > Planctomycetota > Phycisphaerae > UBA1845 > UBA1845. Next base: position 23,422 of record CAYOQG010000033.1, read on the forward strand.
CCCAAGCAGCAAGAAACAACACTCCCAAGGCGGGCCAACTCGACCTGAGTTTGTCTGCCAACATGCCGATCAGTATAGTGCCCACGCTGGTGTTCCCGCAAACGAAACACCACCAGGGAAACAATCAATGGCCAAGACTGACATCGACTTTGCCGCGCCGGTGATGACTGCGGCTACGCAGGTTGCCAAAGCCGTTAAGGCAAGCGTCCTGTTCGCGTACGCCAACGCCGTCGACGACATCACCGCGTTTCAGCAGACGATCAAGCCGCCAACCAAACTCATCCTTGTCTGCCGTGATGCCCAAGACGAGCAGCGAGCCAAGGACGCCTCCGCTGATCTCATGACTGTACCCGCTTTCGACCTCACCAGGATGGGCCAGATCAAGATGGCCACCCTCATCGCCTTTACCCAGGGCATCCTCAAAGCCGGCGACGTCTTCGTCTTCTTGACCGGTTTGACGGGACGCCCCATGGACACGGTCGTGACCATGCGCGTCGGCGAGGAGTACGAACTCTTCCAGTCCGTAGGCCAACCCAAGCTGACCGAACACATACGACGACCCGTTTTCGAGAAGGTCCTTCGGATCGCTCTCGAACTCGCACACGAAGGCAGAGAGGGTAAACCGGTCGGGGCCCTTTTCGTCATCGGCGACCACAAGGAGGTCGAGAAGTCCAGCGTCGAAGGACGCATCAACCCATTCAGAGGCTACACCGAGAAAGAACGAAACATCCTCGACGACTCCATGGACGACATCGTCAAAGAGATCGCCAAGCTCGACGGGGCGTTCGTCATCAAAGGAACGGGCGTTATCGTCTCCGCCTGCGCGACGCTACGCCCTGCCATGGCGGGAAAGGAGCTATCGCAGGGCCTCGGCAGCCGTCACGCAGCAGCAGCAGCCATCACCGCCAGCACCCGCAGCATTGCGGTCACCCTATCCGAGTCCACCGGCGACGTCCGTGTCTGGCGCCGCGGCGAATTGATCACCGAAATCGAAAAAGCCCCCCGAGCCCTCCTCGACCGCACAGTGCCACCATCCGTCACCTGACTAACCGTGCGCGATCCGGCGCCACCACTCCGAGCCGCGACCGTGAGGCAGCGGGACGACAATCTAGCGCGGGTGCCCCATCCTGCGTCCCGCGACCTCAGTGCTACAACCATGTCTCGAACCACGGAGCGAGGGTCGAAAATCCCGGGTCTTCGGAGGTGGGAGAGGCCGTTTAACTGCGCCGTCTTTTCGACGCTGCTTCCTGCAGGTCGACGACTTTGCCGTTTTCGGCGACGTAGATCGGCAAGCCCTCACGTCGTCGTCGCTCGACTTCGCGGTCGATGGCTTCCTTGAAGCCCTCGCAAATGTCGTCCATTCGCTTGTCGAGCAGGGCGTCTTTAGTTTTGTCCGGCTGCATGGCGAATCCCGTCAGGCTGGCTGGGCCTTTCGCTTGACGGGAACGAAGCGAATCTCGACGCGCTTGTCGAGAGCGGCGGCGATTCGTCGTAGCATCATGAGCGAGTGACCCTGGTAGTCGGCATCTTCAAGCTGGCATATAACGGATGCCGTGGTGCCAATGCGACGGGCAAGCTCCCTTTGCGAAAGCCCGGCGTTGGTTCGCAAGTCGTAGATTTTCCGTGCGACATCGTAGTCAGCGAGAGCCTGTTCGAACGCCTGCTGCTGTTCGGGGTCGTCGCCGATGTAGCGGTCATAGGCGGCCCGGAGCGATTTTGATTTGAAAGGGTTCTTCTTCGTCATGTCGGATACTCCGCGTGAGCTTTGGGGTCTGCTTCAAAGAGCCGCTTCCGCTTGACCGCAAGGTCGATTTCTTTCGCCGGCACCTCTTTCTCCTTGACGATGCCGTGGGAGACGACCGCGGCTTTGCGTCCATGCAAAAAGTAGAGCATGCGGTAATTCACGCTCTGAAAGCGAACACGAAGCTCGTAAATATCGTCGCGAAGGTAGTCCGCCTCGGGACGACGTAACTCATGGCCCATTTGCTCGAGCCGACCGAGCTTGACCAGGCATTTCGCTTGGGCCTTCGTCGGTATGCTGTCGAGCCAATCACGGACCGGCACCGTCTTCTCGTCTTCCCGGAAGAAGACGACCTCAACCGGTGGCATCGTGCCTCCTTTTATGTTCGTAAAATTACGAACAAAAGTCAAGCTGTTTTTCGGGTGATTCTTGAGGGGTAGCCCGAAAAACGGCGTTTACGCAAGGCTGAGCGGCGATTGTACGGCTGGCTGGCGGCCCGTACCAGCAACAGGGCGGTCAAAAGCTGGTTCGGTAGGGCGGTAGGGGGCTGCGGGGCTTATGGATTATCCGACCGATTCGGTAAGCGGGCGGGGAGGCCCCGTCCGGGTACCCTCGTTCTGTTCCACCCGCGCGCCAACTGCGGCCCACGCTGTGGTCTCACACTACGGCCGCCCCCTGGAATCTAGCCACCTGCGCGGTACCATCTCATCCGCTCGTAGCATCGTCGACGGACTCCCGCCAGCGGGAACGTGCGAGTCCCTTCGACGCGGCCACAAAGTCCTGAGGTAGGTTCAGTTCAGGGAATAATCGACTGGAAGACAGGAGAAGGGAGATTGCGATGCCTGGCCACGAAATGCCATCAGGCGGATCTGACTCCTGCGAGACCGCGCCACGGAGCGTAATGCGAACAGCCTGGGTGCAGCTTGCTATCTGGTATCCGCTCGGACTTCTTGTTGGCCTGTTCATGTCTCGACGTATGCTGGTACAGTTCTTCTTTAACGACCTCTTGCTGATCAGCGGGCACGTTCTGTTAGGCATCGTGCTTCTTTGGGTCCCTTGGGTTTGGCGTGGAGCTATTCTACGTGGCGAGCGAACGACAACGATGTTGGGGATCGTGTTCTCGTGCCTTATCGCTGTGGCAAGCTGCCTAAACGCGTTTGCGTTCCTGACCACACCGGAGCTAGTCGATAAGTCGATTGGCTCCCTTTTGGCATGGTGCTGCCCCGAGGGCGCAGTGCTCATACTAGCTGCAACATCACTGGTCAATTTCTTACGACCCGATGTCAAGCGTTGGCGCGCACGAATGTGGAGAGATCCAGAAAGAGCCACGAATTCCAGCGTTCGGAGTGGATGACGCTATCGAGGAAGATTGCCCGCACGCGGGCCTCATGTTCTTTCCCAGCACTCGGCCGCTCGACTCTCCACCCGCAATGTGGCAAGTTCGAGGCTTAAACAATGGGACCGTCAGCGCATTCAAGCCCACCCGCTCCGACCCCGCCGCAACTCGCAGCATCGAGATCTTCGCTGGGGCTTACGTCTGGTCTGATGAGTGGCCGCCCGATGACCTTTTCATCGACTGAGTGCTCGCAAACATACCAAGAATTGCTGAACTATAGAGCGTCGCGGCTTGTGCGCCGCCCCGAAACGTGCTATTTCTCTACGTGATGAACGCTCGTTGATTATCACGTAGAAGCGCGCTACCCGCGTCGCCCATTCAGCGATCACCGATCAAGTTATATTCTTGTGCCGACCGTCGGCCGGGCGCGCATACTTTGCGCGCAGCAAATACCGGGCGGGCAGCCGCCCGAGAAAGGGCAAACGGCGAAGTGCAAGAAAAAAAGTGACCAAACGGACCCGCCAGACCGTGCGGGTGCCATGCCCAAGTCCGGTGAACCCGGGCGCGGGCATGTTCTCTTCAACAAACGAGGCAAAAAGACGAAACACACGAAAAAAAGTGACCAAACGGACCCGCCAGACCGTGCGGGTGCCATGCCCAAGTCC
>CAYOQG010000034.1:0-26398 GCA_964405925.1 uncultured Phycisphaeraceae bacterium
GAGCAGGTCCATGTTGTAGCCCAGTGACACGCTTCCGGCCTCGACCTGGTTGTTGGAATCGAGTATGCCGCGCTTGGCGTCGGTCAACCGATTCAGGTTGTCGTACGTGTGTTCCTGCCCCGCGTCGTCGTAGAGGCAATCATCGATCCAGATGCGGTTGCCGTTTCGGTCGTATGCGTACTTGCGGCAGAGGAAGTCCGTGGCCGTGCCCGAGAAATCGGTGTCCTTCAGGTAGACGACCCGGCCAAAGCGATCAAGCCCGTCATATTGTCCGCTCGTACCATGCCAGAGGTCCATCTTGGTGTCGTTGCCGTATTCGTTGGTGTCCTCGTCGTGGACGCGAGCGACCATGCGGGCCATGCCGTTAAAGTCGTACTCGGCAAGCAGATCGCCCTTTGAACCGCTGTTGTCCCGGGCGATCTGACCAACACGGTTGAACTTGTCGTTGATCGTATCCTGGAAAGTATTGGCTGTATCGGAGTGCGTGTAGCCGAACCAGATCTTGCGGCCGTCGGGGTATGCCATATACTTGCGGCGGCTGAAGTTGCCCGTTGACGAGTAGTCCGTGGAGTAGGCGTACTCGACGGCATCCGTGTTCTCGTCCACGGCACCGTCCCACTCCTGTTCCTCCTTTGTCAATTTGCCGGCTGCGTTGTAGGTGTACTTGATCTGATTGGCCGCGTCTGTCCAATTGGTCGTGTCCGGCGTAGTGTCCGTATGAGCGGTGATGTATTCGACCGTGCCGTTATTGTTGTACGTCCAGGTGACGGCGCGGATAGCGTCGTCCACGGATCCGCCTCCGCCGGGGTAGCTGCCAACCGGGAACAACGTGCGCGCACCAGGTTAGGATGTCAACGCACGCGCCCCAGTCAGCCTCCCCCCGCGTATTCGGGATGACGTCAAGTTCATGCTATCGGCGCAAGACGCCGAACAAGCACCCATCTTACGGTCGGATGCATCCAGGCACCCGACGGGTCCCTGACGCACCACAACCCAATCGGCAGGGTTAGGCCAACCGGCAAGTTCGTAGCCCGGTATACTACCCGGACTTGGTCGACCAAGGTAGGCAACGTCGCCCGGGTACTCCTGGTTCCAGCCACGAAGGCGCATCCAATAGACTTTACACTCGGTTTCTTCGGGCTATACTCGATCTCCTGGCAGTCAGCGTCTGCGCACACCGGCAGCATTATGGCCCGCGCAGACGCAAACATGTGCAGGTGGATTGCGCGTCGCATCAGCGAAGCCACGGCGCAGCAGGCAACGCGCGCGACGTCTCGGAAACCGTCTCCGAAACTTTTCTAGGACTAGTCTACAACAGAAGTTCTGGCTTGCCAACGGACAATAGTCAGGAAAAATCAGTTTTTTCGGTCAGGGTTCGTGCGCTTCGCCGGAAGAGAGGCATGACTCAAAAGCAACTCGCCGAAGCGGTGGGCGTCTGCTCATCGACGGTCGTTGGCTGGGAAAAGGGGGAGTACCGCCCGCGCGCCCAGACGCTACCTCTCTTGTGCGCAGAACTTGGTGTTGAGCAGTGCGAACTGACGCAAGAGAGAGGGTTGAGGGTGGGTACAGACCTGCGGCTTCAGGTCGATATTCCTGAGCTGCGCGAGGCACTTGGGCAAGCGGGCGAGGGGATTCAAAGGGCCCTCTCGGTCCTCAAGAAGTTGGACGCTGGAGATTCCCGCGCTGGGGCAAGGAGAACGCCTACGCGCAAGAGGACTAAGCGGAAACGGTAGTTCCCCGACCCGGTCCCGAAAGCTCTTCTCGAAGCGTTGGGTGCTTGATGTCGCGCCAGTGGGGGCGGTTCTGGTTGCCCCGGAGGTGCAAGGTGTCGGGTACTGGTAAAGTCTGATTTATAGGCCCGCAGCGAGCTTGAGGTCGTCGAGCAAGCCTCCGGTCGGCTGCAACGTCAACAGTCGGCAAGTCAACGCTTGGCAGATCCTCACCGTCGGTCTGCGCGACGTCGAATACGTGCACGGGCTTGAAGTAGATACCGTCGCGCTCTTCGGTTTCGCCGTCGTCTCGCTCGACTTCACGCTTGAACGGGCAAGGCGCGAAGATCATAAGGCCGCGCTCGCCTTGAGGGACTTGTCGGCCTAGCTTCTGCCACGTGCGATAGCCCGCGACTTGGGAAGCGTCGGGCCGTTGCGACAGGATTAACAGGCAGTTATGCCAACTGTACTTGTGAAACTGTGCTTGGACGTCCAAGTAACGTCGGAACGTCTCGGACGTTCGGACTTCGTCAACAGCCTTGGCGAGCGTATTCAGGCTGTCGTCGATGCGCTGGCGCAGCTCTTTCGCCTTGTCTTTTACGGCGTTTTTCCGTAGACTTGCCATCGTCAGTATCTCCGTTCTAGGTACCGGCCACGCTCCCGGATGTTTGCAACATCGCGGGAGCACTTATCCTTACGACACGCCAAGTATGACACACGTTTGTCGGTCTGTCACGAAAAACATTCTACAACCGGTCGGTTGTCGAAGAATCGGCGTTTTTGCCAGTGTCAGAATGGATGCACTATCAACGCTTGGTTTGTGGTGTGTTTGCGGGTTGTTTGCAGCCACTTTGCAGCTTGGCTCGCGCAACTCGATGATGTCGTGACGCACATGTGTCACATAATTAAACAGCGATAGGCGAGGGGTGAGGGTCGACGGGGGTATAGGGTCGTAATGTCGATAGGGCTATCTCCCTCTCTCGAACGTTTTTCCGGTTGTTGCCCCTCGCGGACTACCCGCGGTCCCTTTGGGTAGGTGATACCATAGTTGCCACGGAGTTTTTGCAGTCTCGGCGCTCAATGACACGGGCCGGACATCATTGTTCAAAAGCGATTGCCTTCGCGCACGAGGTAAACGGGCACTGGTACGATGTCCGCGGAGGGACCCCATAAGGCAAGGATGCATTCGCCAATACAGCGGGGCTATTCACGCAGCGATGTGTGACAGTCAACTGAGTCTGCCACCTCGACGACTGTGACTTCGACAGTGCAAGGTCGGAAAGCTCCACGGTCGCATTGTGCGACTGTGAACAGCGGTCTCCACCAGTGTCCGTGTCACGCTCTCCCCTCTCGGCCATCTCGCGGAGAAGTTGACCAGAGTGGCGGGTCGTGCCCATAACGACAGTTTTACGCAGCTGGTCGTCATCGTCGGATCCGTTATCCGGAGCAGGCAAGCACCGGATTCCTGAGCGTTAACGCGGATCGCAAGTCGCGAGTGTGTCACTGAGTGATCGGTTTTTAGTAGCGACCACGGTGCGCCTGACCCATTTGGTGCCCCACTCCAGACACGGCTCTGTGACAAACCGGTGTTTGCGAAGCCTTTCGACTCGACCAGTTGTGCCACGATTACGGCACACACGGATCGTCTATGGGTGGCCCAGGCAGCGTGCACGGCGCCCCGCGGAACGCTTCGACGACGCACGAGATATCGACAAAGTCGACCTTCCTGTCTGGCAAAGACTGCAATACGTCTGAGTTGATCACGTCAGCCCGGGCCTTCCGCGGCACACCGGGCGATTCGCCCGGATTACATGGGACATTCTTGAACTTCTCCACCACGGCCGAGATGTCGACGAAATCAACGACACCGTCCGGTGATGTACACGGGCAGGCGGCACAACCGCCCACGACATCGCCCGCCAGACTCATCCCCACCTGCAACGGAAGCGAGAAGTGGTCTGGATTCGCGGTGTCACAGGTCTCATCGATTGCCCGTATGTCGAACGTCGCCCCTGGTACGACGGCAGCGCCGTAGACGTCAATTCGGTTGTATGTCGACCAGTCCGTGTAGAAGGGACCACATCCAAGCTCCGCCGCCCAAAAGGTCGGCGGCGGTGTCGCTCCGTCGGAACCGGAGGCTTCAGTCACCTCAAACGGCTCCTGGACCCACATCTTCCGACTCTCTGCGTACTCATACCCAGGAAGCGACGTGAACGTGACCTGGATGGCCGTTTGCAGACCGCTGTTGTAGGACATAAAGGAGATGTACCGGTTCTTAACGGGATCATCCGGATCGTTCGGTAGTGGATCGACGACCGTGCAGCCAACAGGGCCCACCCAGAAGCCACCAGTTAACGCAAACACTGTTGCCGTTCCGCCGCTAAGTGTTCCCGCGTCCGGTTGGCCAACAGTACCCGCCAGGTCATATCCGTCACCGCTGCTCCACATGATCCCGGGGCCATCGAACGTGTGCCAGTCGATGTCGTATTGGTCGGCGCCTTTTGTCAGTGTCGAGATGAGCGCCAACGTTATCGACAGGTGAATTAGCATTCGTGTCATGCCATACATTGCTAATCTCCGTTGCGCATCTGGTTGGGTCATGATGGTTTCTGATCTTAACAGTTCCCGGAAGCCCGGTATGCCACAATCTGTAGTGTTTTTGATTCCGATTAGTTGCCGTCTCCGAATCAGAGTCACCCCCCTATCGTCACGGTACCGCCACAAGCGCGGATCGTCATCGGCGTGCTAAGAGTAGGCGTATCACTCGTTGAGCCAGCCTTGACGCTAACCAAGTCGGAGGGCATGACGGCGGAGGCAGCTTCGCTCATTGTATTGAAAGGTTCGTGAAACGTCCCATTCTCAACTCCACCGTAGTCAAAATCGACCCACACATTCAGCCCGGTATTGGGGTATTCCACATAGCAGGCGTCGTGCCCGATCCGCGAGCAGCCGTACTCGATGCGCATATAGCCGCCATCATGATCCTGAACCCCGTCTCCATCGTCGTCCCACGAGATCCCGTTCTCGTCTTCGCCCCAAGCAGTACCCCACGAATTACGAAGAATCCAGACTCCGTTTGTGCCCTGGTTGTCGTCCCATCCCACCAGCATGATAGCATGATTGGGAAGCGCATCCACGCATGCATTGAAGATACCACCGTTGTATGCTTGGAAGGCTGCGTCCGAATGCACTGCCGCTGACACCGAACCGTGAACCAGGATCGCGCTTTTAATGTTGACTTCCGAGTTGGGCGAGACATAGTGCCAATCATCGATCCAGTGGGTGTGCACATATGGGCAAGCACTACATGGAGCGTCCGACGCCACGTACGGGAACTGCGCCTCCAGGACGGCCCCATTGTTGTTGTTACCGCATATGTCATCCTTCCACTCATGGTAGTCGTGAGCAAAGTCGCCGCCGCCGCAGTCCCAGGCGTCTTGGCTGCAGCTCACAAGCCATTGCTCCGAAAGATCTGTCGTATGGGCATCCCGGATCAGAAGGTTAAGCTCCAGGACGCCGCAAGTCGCGAACGCCCAGCAGCTTCCGCAGCGGCCCTGGTCCTTTATCGGTGTATGCCCGACCCAGGTGCGCCAATCGAACGAAGCAGGCACATCGAGAGGCAATTGAGAGAGATTGACGTGTGTGTCGGCCCCCCGCTGTTTGGATGGGACGAATCCGCACAGTTCATCGGATGACCGCAAAGTCGCGGAGTTCTCGCCTACTTTGAATGTCCAGCCCTCCGCCTCGCCGCGCCGGCGCAACCCCTCGACGTCCCCCGGCGAGAGCTGTGCGTAGGCAGAAGCTGCGACGAACACCTGCACGACGCCCGCCGCAACACCAATAGGGCATTTCATTGTATTCACTGTTGTTGATGTCATGATAGTCATTCCTGTTTCTGGATGTCGTACGGGGTCACTGGAGGGTGACCAGGACCAACACGAGCCCCATGCCCTTGTCCAGGGACGTCATGGCCTTCCCCATGATGGCCCCCTGAGCCTTGGCATAGTCAGTGACCTTCATGGCGTGGCCGGGAGTATCAGAGGTGGTCAGCAGGTCACCCGGGACGATCGGCCCACCTGTATTGGCATCACACCAAGACCACACGCGCCCGGTAAGCGCGACCGGCACGGAGCCGTCAGCGACACTTCCTTCCTGTTTCATGGTCAGGCCGGGGTTGATTCCTTTCGCGCCGCTGACTACTCCAGCGACCCTGCGATCGTATGCACGGTTGGACAGACGCAATTGCCCAAGCCGATCAGGATCGATGCTCACCACCATCCCGGCTTCGATGCCCTCAACCCCAACGACCTCGAACGGCTCGGCCAAGTCGCTCCCACCCGTGATCGTCAGAATGTCTGTCGTCGTCGTCCCGTTGACGGTGACACCGTTCGCGGTGAGACTATCCGTCGTTGTGGTGCCACTGACGGTAGCATCGGTTGTCGTCACGCCATTCAGGTTCGTAGTACCCTCGACATTGAGCGTGCCGCGAATCGTCAGACCTTTCGAGGCACTGTTCTTGGCCAGTATCTCGACGGCATATTTCGTATCATCCTCCAGCTTTTCGAAATAACCAGCTCGTCCCTTTTTTGTCTGAGCATACAATACGTGGGTTTCTTCATGGGCATCCATCTTTGCGGAGGTAAGCCAAAGACAGTCGCCCAGAATGTTGTCCCCCGTACCGGGCGATGAATTGTTGTAGATCCACACAGTGGGATGTCCGCCATCTTGCTCGATGTCCAACCTGCCACTGGTAAAGTCCCAGTCCCAGACTCCTGCATTAAGCGTCAGTGGGTCGGCGAGCTTCCCGTAGGTGACCGCGTTAGCCTCGATCATGCCGGACGAAACGGACAGGGTTTCACCCTCCTCCACATACCTGTCGTCGAGCCCGCTTTCTCCTTCGACGTGATATCCATCCACCATGTCAGCGTCGAGCCCATTGCCGGTTCCGGTGTACAGTTGACCATTCGGAACCTTGACATTGGAATCCAACGGAAAGAGATAATTGGCAGTGGCAGTAGTGCTCGCGTGTATTCCATCAACCATGTCCGCATTCAGGTTTGAGCATAGGGTCCCGTTGCTGACGGGGATATTGCCGTCAGCATTCCCCGGTTCGTATGCGGCCTCGCCGAGCGTGCTTGCGTTCTCGGCCGTTGTGACCGTCCCATCAATCTCCCCGTAGAAGGTCCCGGATGTGCGTATGTCACCGAAGACGTCAAGTGTATAACCCTCCACCGGGGGACCTCCAATCCCAATGTGGGTCCCACTTGGATAGGTGGTCTCATGGATGACCGAGTCGCCGAGAAGAGCGACGCCCAGGACGGGCTCTATGAATTTGGCGATGCGGTGGACTGTCCCGTCACCCCAACCCGCTCCTGCCGTGGCGGCATATCCTGCCTCCGCGGAACCCCGAGCGAAGATCGAATAGGGATTCGGGGTCAGCTCCTGACGCGGGCTTAGTGTCGTGTACGTGCCACTTCCCATAGGAGACCGAACGTCGATTTCCAGCCAGCGGGCCTCGCCGTTGAAGGGACAAAAGTCCTGGCTGAAGTTCAGGTAGACGGTAAACCGCCCGTCGGTCAGGTTGACGTTGAAGCGGTTGTTCTGAATGCCCACCTCCGAACCCCCTACAGGGTCGTCGTAGAGGCGGAACTTGAAATCGGCCGTCGTATTGACGGTTTGGCCGTTCTTTCTTAGCTCGCCCTGGTAGCTAAAGAAGTCGCCCATGCCGGTGCCTGTTCTTGGCCCGTCTATGGGGTCTGCCGGGCTTGGATAGGCGAACGTTTCACTCATCGTCACCGGGCCGTCCACGGGATCTGCCCAGCTTGCACGGCCAGGGCCCAAGCCTACCATTACGATTGAGGCTGCGATTGTCAGGTTTTTCAGTCTCATGTCTCTTCTCCTCACAGAGAACTGCGGCGTCAGGACGTTCCGCTCTGCATGAACGTCCAGGCTATTGGCCTGTCACAACCACTTCCCGCCGCTCGTTCTCTTCCCTGCCAACAGTTGCGTTCTTTCCAAGCTCGTCAGACGACGCCGAGAATTACGGCTCGGCTCGTCCTTCGCTCTCTGCCTGGAACATGTCTCCTCGAAAAGCACGTCATTCGCCGGCGGTGAAATCATTTCAATCATCGCGACCCATTCACGAGGCCTGACCCTTTCCAACAGCGGGCAGTGGTGCCGTGGCCATGGCGGTCTAGCTGCCCCTGATCGCCGTGTTCGTTAAGTAATAGTGCTATTGGGCTGATAGTCTGTGCCCAGCGATCGCCTTTCCTTCACCCATGTCGGTGTCCTCATGACGTGTCCGGCTCGGTTGCTTCCTGGGCGGTAAGTTCAAGTCCACCAAGATCTGAAGCGTCAACGGCGCCGGTGGAGGAAGCGGTTTTTCGAATTTTTTTCAATCTTCGTCGTTGGGCGGAGTGCCAGTCTCTGCAAACAGGGTATCCAGACGCCACTGGGCGAGTTCGAACTCGTTCATCGGCGTTGTCAGGTCTGAGTCGGGATCGAGGCGAAGGCCAGTCTGCACGCACTGCTGAAACCGCTTGCGGGCGCTGTCCCTGTCTCCCCGGAGCAGGCAGGTCTCGGCTGCATAGTAATAGGCTTCGCAGATATGCTCGGGATCGTTCAGTGTGATGGCCTCGGCGATCAGCTCGTCAGGCGTGATCCGGTCGGCTAGGCAACGAAAGACGTAGGCCAGCCAGCGGTCATCCGGGGTCACATCGCGCGGGGCATCCTCCAGAACCTCAAGGGCTTCTTGTTCGCGACCCAGCTCACGTAGGATCAGGTATCGCCGGGCATCGCCAAAGGTGGGTTTGCCTAGGGCCGACCGGACTCGGCGGTAGTCCTCGAGTGCTTCCTCGTGCCGGCCGAGAATCCACAGCGGAGTGGCTCGCTGATAGACAACCCAGATGTTGGCTTTGGCCTCCACCACTTTGGTGTACTCTGCGACGGATTCTTCATACTCCCCCAGACACCGGTAAACATGAGCGCGGTGTACCAAAGGACCCAGGACATAGGCGTATTCTTCGAGGGCTTCGCGGAAGCGGCCTTGTCTGTGGAGAAGTTGCCCTTTCATCGAATGCCAGTAGGCGGGATTTTCGCCGAGCAGGATGAGCTTGTCGGCGCCTCTGAACACTCCGTCGAAATCACCTGCATCCAGACAGGCCAAGGTGAGCCTGCGCCACGCAAGGACGTGTGATGGGTCGCGTTTGATAGCCTCCTCAACGCATCGCAAGGCACGTTGCCGATCAAGGGTCGCGAATGATCGCAGGTACCACGCCTCGGCCGTATCAGGCGCATCCCGTTCCGCCTGTTCGTGCAGCACCCTGGCCCCGTCCGTGTCACCGGCACCGAGGTAGATCTCCGCCAACATCATGCGACACGCCCAGAGTGAAGGCCAGCGCTGAAGAGCGTCTTTTAGCTGTCGGACGGCGCCAGGCCGTAAATGTGGGGTCAAGTACTGAGCGTGAGCGCAGACCAGAATGGCCTCCGGCAAGCGGGGTCCGTATTTGTCGGACAAGGCTTCGCCTCTCTGAAACGCTAGGCTCACGTCGCCGGCTTCGAGCTGCTGCAGGGATTCCACCGCCGCGCGACGGGCGTGTGCCATGTCCAAGTGCCTCGACCGTACTTCTGTGGCCAGCCCGACGAGCAGCAGTGCCACGAAAAACGCACCGGTCATAACCGCCCAACGATGTTTCAGAGCTTTCTTGCGGAGAAAATAGAAACTGCTGGGGCGCCTCGCCAGGATTGGCTCGCCATCGAGGTACCGGCGGATATCCTCGCCTAGCTCCTTCGCCGACTGGTAGCGATCGTTCTTATCCCTTTCCAGTGCCTTTAGTATGACAGTTTCGATTTCGCTGTCCACGCTCGTGGTAACTGACGATGGGCGAGCAGGTGGGACGATCAAGATGCGTTGGAGAACCTCCGCGGTTGATCCTGACCTGTCGATTGGTGGGGAGCCGGTCAGGGCCTCGAACAGCATGACACCGACGGCGTACACATCGGTGCGGGCGTCGATCTCGTCGGGGTCGCCCGCGGCCTGTTCCGGGGAGAGGTAGAATAATGTCCCCAGAACCTGCCCGGGAACGGAGACCGACACCACGTCAGCCGTAGCTTCCTCGTCACGGCCGGCGGCTCTGCCGAGTCCGAAATCCAGGATGTGTGGATTTCCCTCCTTGTCAACCAGGATGTTGGCCGGCTTGAGATCGCGGTGGATCACACCATGTGTGTGCGCATAATGAACTGCCTCGCTGATTCGCTCGAAGATCGCCAGCTTCGCCCGGAGGTCCAACTGCGTCTGTGACAGGCATGTGTCCAGCGGCACACCGTCGACGAGATCCATGGCGCAGTATTTCTGTCCGGCTATCTGGCCGCCGTCGAGCACCCGAACGATGCCTGCGTGCTGCAACCGGGCGGTCAATCTCACCTCACGATCGAAACGGCGCCGCGCCGACTCGGAAGCGAACGCACCGGCCGAGATCACCTTCAAGGCCACCACACGTTTAGTGGAGCGCTGGCGGGCTTTATAGACGACGCCCATTCCGCCACGGCCGATCTCCTCCAACAGCTCGTAGCCAGCGATGGCAAACAGTTCCGCGTTGGCCGCGCGTGCTGCCTGGCTGCTTACTTCGCGCTTACCCGGGGGAATGATCTTGTCCAGAAGTGACAATCCTTTGAGATAGGGAACCAGTTCCTCCCCCAAGTTGGGGTATTGGGCCGCAAACTGCTCTGGTGTCAACTGCTCGCCGGACCGCCTGCGTTTGAGATACTCATCGATGAGTGAATCGATGTGCTCGCCGCGATGATCCGATGGACCGGAATCCATGACGTTGCTCTCGTGGCAGAATCGTCGGCCTAGCCAGCCGGAGGTCCTATCTTATGATACGCCGAACCTGCAAACGAGGCAAAGTGCTAGGCTTTCCGCGCCTTGGCGAGTATAATCACGCCACATAGGGGCTCGCCGTTGGAACCGCAAGGTAATCGGATAGCGGCGGTGGTGCCCACGCATGGGTGAACCATGCCCGAACGCGCCCAAAGACAGATCTGGCTTGACAGAGCTCAACAAGGCGACCCCTTGGCTGTCGCCGGGCTCCTCACCACCCACTATCCCGAGCTCCGGTCAAGGGTCGAGGCACGCATGGACCCAGCACTCAAGGCCAAGCTAGACCCCGAGGATATCTTGCAGGAGGTTTACCTGGATGTGTTCCGGCAGATGGATCACTTCGAGAATCGTGGTCCCGATTCGTTCGTCAATTGGGTGCTGACTATCCTGGACAGTAAGCTAATCGATGCCCGGCGAGCCCTGCACCGCCAGAAACGTGACATCGCATGCGAAGTGCCGGCCGTGTCGCCAGGAGAAAGCGAATCGTACTTCAACTTGATCAACGAACTCTACGCCGATTCTGTTACTCCCAGTCGAGTCATTCGTCGAGCAGAGGCCATGGGGGCGCTCCAGGCATGTCTGCCGCGCCTGTCGGAGCTACAAGGGCAGGTCATTCGATTGCGCTTTCTGGCAGGCCTCTCGGTCGCCGACGTTGCTGTCCGGCTTGGACGATCTGAGAGAACCGTCGTGTCTCTCACCAGGGACGCGTTGAGCGCTCTACGAGAATCCATGGACCGCCTGGGTGAGTTCACAACTGGCGCATGAGGGTAGCGCGGTCGGCGCTCACGTCGAGAATGCCACACGTGCAAGGCGGCAGTCGCCCCGACCGCCCTTGCCGGCAGTTTCACGCAGCTGGTCGTCATACCACGATCCGTCATCCAGACGGAGGCCAACCGCGTTTCGGCGCCGAAGACAGGGTCGCGAGTCGGAAGTGTGTCACTGAGTAGTCGATTTCGAGTAGCAACCCAGGTGTGACTGACCCAAACCGTGACCCACTCTCTCGGCCAGCGTCGCAAAGAACTGGGGCCTCGTACTCCTCTCATGTCCCAGTGAGGAGCCAACAAGGCTACCATGCAACAGCTCGATGCGGTACGGTAGAATGGGCGTTGTCGAAATCGCATACGGGGTTACCAAAGACGGTGACAGCCCGCCGTCAAACTTTTACAACTGCTTCACCTGCGGCGTGCATACCTCGAAGTTGGCGATCGACCGCGGCAGCAACTCGCAGTTAGATGCACGCCGTGGCACGGCAGACCAAGCAGGCAGCCTTCCCCGTGGTCAAACAACTGGCTGGCTTCGACTTTGCTGTCGTACCCAGGCTCAACAGAGAGTGCGTGCTGGATCTAGCCCCGAGCGAATTCATTGGGCAAAAGGCTAACGTTGTTCACAACGGCGCGACGAGGTCGGTGAGAGCCGTTTGGCAATCGGGCTGGGACGAGAGGCCTGTCGGTGTGGACGCGAGGTGCGCTTCCCCACAGCAGCTGGCCTGGTGAGCATGTACATCGAGACCCTAGATGCCAGACAAGTCACCCGGCTGGAGAGCCGCATCTAGCGCTGTGACCTGATCATCATCGGCGAACTTGCCTATATCCCGTTTGATCACGTGGGCGATGAGCACGTGTTCAGCTTCTTCAGTCAGTGTTACGAACAGACCAGTCCTAATCGTGACCACGAATCTGCCCTTTGCGGAGTGGCCGCAGATCTTCGCCAACGATGATCGCCTGGCCGGGGCTCTGCTCGATCGCCTCGCACACCACGTATACATCCTGGACATCACCGGCGACAGCTATCGCCTTAAGGCCAGTCTCAAGTGGCAGCAGAAGGAAGGACGTGAAAGCCAGCCGTGAACGCTGCCTTATCGAAAGTGTGGTACATTCATCGCCGCATCGTCGATGGGGGCTACTCGCCCCCCTAGTACCCACACCCCCTAGTTTCAATGCCCTCCGGAAAGCCGACTGACGCCAAGAGGGAACTGCCTCGTTATTCGCAAGCTTCTCAGACGAAGTATGTTTGTCTTCCATGTAGTGAAGCTGCTACGGGGATTGAACAACTTGAGCCATGAAGTTATTCTACGCATACAGGTGGCTCAGTTTTCGGTGCAACCCTCGCTCAAGTCCAATCGGTGCCCTCCGCCATCGTATTTCCGGTGCGGATGTCGTCTAGCCGGAAGTCGACAACGTGTGAATCCTTCGCGACCGTTTGGCGAGGACGAACGCACCAGCAGTCATCAGTAGCACCGCCATCGTGATTATGCTCCATGCAGAGACTGTAGGGATGGCCGGCGTTGTCGCACACGGACATTCAACATCCAAGGTGTACTCACCACAAGATCCCAGTGACGTGAAACCCGTGAGCATCAGAATGTACACATTGCCGGGTGTGAGGCTGGTGAAGCAAAGGTCACCGTTTTCTCCGATGCCTTCGTCCTCACTGCAATCAACTTCGTTCCACAGCGCCACATCACAGACGTCTAGTTGATCCACCTCGTACAGTGCGTATGCGGAATCGCTCCCCACCGAGTTGAGGTCCGTGCGAATCCGAGCACTAGTCTCGGACGGAATGAACTCGTAGAACACCGTGCAGGGCTCAAGCGTGTTCGAGCAGCTAAGGTCTGGATCGCCGATCCCGTGGGTCGCCAAGGCAGTGTCCACGGTTACCGAGCCATCGCATGGCAGCAACTGCCGACCAACGCACTCGTCGTTGGGCGGCAGACACGGACATTCAACATCCAAGGTGTACTCACCACAAGATCCCAGTGACGTGAAACCCGTGAGCATCAGAATGTACACATTGCCGGGTGTGAGGCTGGTGAAGCAAAGGTCACCGTTTTCTCCGATGCCTTCGTCCTCACTGCAATCAACTTCGTTCCACAGCGCCACATCACAGACGTCTAGTTGATCCACCTCATAGACCACGTATACGGAATCGCTCCCCACGGAATTGAGGTCCGTTCGAATCCGGGCACTCGTTTCGGACGGAATGAACTCGTAGAACACCGTGCAAGGCTCATCCGTATTGGAGCAGCTAAGGTCTGGATCGTCGATCCCGTGAGTTGCCAACGCGGTGTCCACTGTCATCGAGCCGCTGCACGGCAGCGACTCCCGACCAACGCACTCGTCGTTGAAAAGATCAGCGGCTCGAACACAGATATCCACGAATGGCCAACTCATAGCCAACCCGAGGATCGATGCGGACCAGCGATCGGTGCCTCTCATCCGACGTCTCCTGTTTCCGTCAAGCACCAGTCTGCCCTCACACCGAACTCGGTAGGCGCGATCGGCGGCAAGCTACAGAGGCCAGGACAATCTCCGAGAAGCGTAACCTCCTTCAGCGAAGCCTACGACGAAGGGACCAGGCCCAACTGGGTCCTTGTGCCACTCTGCTCGATTTCATTGCCAGGCTCGTCATATTCGACCCCTTCAATGCTGCGGTTTTTCGAATCAGTGCCGAGTCCTACCTCCTTTTGGTTGCCTCCCCATTGTCATCGTCGTCGGTGCCACGGTTGTGGTTGGGATCCGGAGCGTCGACGTTCAGGAGCCCGTGGGCAATCGCGTCGTCTTTCGCATCCACTCCCCGACAGCCGGCATAGATTTGAAGCGGCCTACTATAGATGGAACGGTAAACGATGAAACGATAATCGTCACCGCTGTCTCATACCGCATGACCTCCGAAGGGCTTGACGGACATCAACTTCAATCGCCTTGGTGGAGTCACTGCGTGTGCCGCATATTCACTCGCAGCATAGACAGGATACGGGGACTAATCCTGCGCGTCAAGAGACAACTAATAAGATCCATACGCATGCCGCGCCAGTGACGGCCCTCACTCTGACTAGAGAGTTCCGTTTGGGGGCCCTCATATTGCGAAGCACAAGGCCAAGTACGCCATGTGATCGATGGCATGCAACGTCGGCTACGGGAGTTGGGTTTTTCTCTTTTCACGGTTCGGACTGTACGCGCACCCGATCCCTGCTCAAAGGGGGAAAACCAGACAGGCTTCCGTGACGCTCGGCGCGCTGAGCGCTCTTACACCAATCAACCACATCAGCGCTACAGCGGTGCTGAATCTTTCTCACCCGGCAAGAACAGACATACGCCTGTTATACAAACGCCGTGCAAGGTGGCCCCTTCCATAATTCCTTGGCTAGACGGAAGTTACGATCTCGGCAAGCCTTGCGAGACCTTGGCATGGATAAACCTGCCCCCCTTAATCGGTGGCCGAAAAAAATGGCTAGAACACGCCATGGCATCGACGCTCCCGGTCTGTACGCTGAGACAATCACTCAGAATGAAAGAGGCCGTGCTTGCCCTTTTCCTGGAGGGTCGCATAGGCAAGTTTGAGATAACACATGGAATAACGTGGGAAGCCGCATTCGACCTCGTTGCTCGCATGGTACGTGTACCGAGGGCACGTTTGCGACCGTCTAACAGCGTGAAGGTTGCAGTGCACAAAGCTGCGCCGGCGGATGAACGTAACCGCTGGGAGTCGCTGTAGGTGGCGTTGTAGGTGCGCGCGGCGAGAGTGGTCCGTACGCTGCTGTATGAGTTAACTCTGCGCGCTAAGGCGCTCGGTCGAACAAAGCGAAACATGGCGCGGCCGTCCAGGAGGGCGGTTTGCACCGCGTTCGACGGTGAAAACGTCTGATCCGAGCCAGGATACTGTCGTCGGGTGCGAAGGAGCACCTTGTCTTGTGTGGCTTGACAGAACCGCGATTTGGAGAGCGGCGAGGGAGGTCTCGGTCTATCCCCCACCGTCTGGGGCTCCCGTCCTAATCGGCTTCACGATTCCATACGATTGCCCAGCTCCACGGTCCGGTGGCTCGTGTGAGACAATCAACTATCGAGTGATGGAGTGCATCTTCGGGCAGTACCCGGTCTGCTCCATGTTCGGAGGATCTACCGATGGCAAGAAACTTTGGGACGATGTCGTTGTTGCTGGTCGTTGTCCAGTTCTTCATGGTTGGATGCGGCAATGACCCGGATTCGGCATTGCAGGAGGCCATGTTGCCGAGCGTAACGGCGGCGAGAGCGCTTAGTAGCCATTACGTTGAAGTTACTTTCGCAGACCCGACGGATGACGTTGCGGAGGCTGCCTCGAACTACGTTATCACGGCGCCCGATGGAAGCCAATTGCGGGTGCTTTCGGCCCGCTTAGGCGCTGACGGGCTCCAAGTCGTCTTAACGACCGATGAGCAGCAGAAGGTCCGGTATGCGCTCGCCGTCCCAGGTGCCGCCAGTCTGATCGACCCGGCAAGCTCCCTATCCGGCGAGGTTGGCTCCCTCGGATTCATGGGCTCCTCCGATCGGGAACCCCTCCTGGAGAGCGCCATATCACTGGACAACACCCACGTGCTGCTCACGTTCAGCGAACGGATGGACAAAGAATTAGCAGAGAATGTCGCGTTCTATAGGATCGCGGATCCGGACGGCGATACGGACTTGGATCTCGATATTACCCTTGCCGAGTTGGACAACATCGAAAGCACGTTCCCTGAGCTGGACAATAGTGAAACGATGGTCGTTTTGACCACTAGTCCGCAGGAGAACATTGAGTACACGGTCAAAGCGACGAATGTGAAGTCGAGATTCACCTGTGCGGACGGAGAGCTGGTGCTTCTCGACAATTCGCCCCTGGGGCCTGGCGACCTATGTACCGAGCACCTAAACGCCCCTTTGACCACGGACGGTTTGATCGCCCCGTTCAGTGTGACTGCACGCACGCTGGTCGACCCCACGGATCAGGAACCAGACAATCCCTACGCAGGCGGGGTCGTCGGCGCCGTGTATCTGGGAGCGTGCGGTGCCGGCGTCAAGGTGTGGGACAAATGTAGTGGAAGCGAGAGCATCTCCGGAGACGGAACGATCTCGAACGAAGAGCTGATTTTCACATTCGACGACGCGTTTCCGGCCGACAGAATCGTCCTCGGACTCGCAGAAATCGATTTCATCACCGACAACCTCTACCTCTTCGTCTCGACCGACGCCGCTCCCGATTTCGATTACACGGTCACAGAGCTGGAAATCAGAGCCGCCTATCATGGCACCGGCCAATTGCGTGGAGACGTTTACTTCGGTGAGGCGTTAAAGAAGCTTTCTGTGTTGGGGGTTAAGATCGATGAGTTCAAGGTGCGGGCAACCACCAAGTCGTTCTGTGTCTTCTCGATCTGCTTCACAGACGGGCGGCGCGTCGATCCGACGCGAAGCACGGTCAGCTTCTTCGGGATTCCTGAGAATGACACGACGCCGCCGACAGTCTTGAATGCGGTAGCCACCGAGAATACTTCGGTACTCGTCTCTTTCAGCGAGCCGCTGGGCGGGACAGGGATTCAGAATCCGCCTCATGCCGAGCCAGACGATCCCTCCAACTACAAGATTACGGCAGACGCTTGCACCACCCTGCTCTGTGACGACAGCGATCCTGAGTTTGCTGGACTCATGTGCCTAAACGACAGCGATTGCGGTACTGGTACGTGCATCACTTCGGCCGCTCCCGACTGTCCGGAACTCACGGTCACGACCGCCATGCTGACCGTGCATGATACGCAAGTCCTCCTGACGACGCTCCCGCAAACTGCGAACATCGACTACGTGGTAACCGTGTCGAACGTGCGGGACAAGGCCGGGAATCCCATAAAAGGTGCGAGCTGGGCCACGTTCTCTGGTATACCGCCAGTTGACACCTCACCGCCGCGGGTGGTCGGCGCCAAGGTCGAGAACGAAACTAAGGTCTCCGCGAAACCACCCGAGACGACTTTTACGGTGGGCGGCGATGTCAAGGTCAGTCTTGGAGTCGAGCACACGTCGAATGTCACTTCGACATCGGCCCGGGCAACGCAACAGGTCTTCGAGAACTCTTTTGCAAGGGGCCTGGAACTCAGTCAGAACCGCAGCGTAACCCGCGAAGTGTTCGGTGCGAGCCTTGACGGCAGCATCACGATCGAGAACCCCGGTGATATCGCCTTTACCATCAGCAATATCGAGCTGTCCGTCCTCGAGCAGGGTCGAACTCGTGACAGTTTCGTCCCGGTAGCCACCTTGCTGCCGAACAGCACGCTGACGACAGGGGCGCCGGCTGTGTTCAACATCGGGCCGTTCGACGAGCCGCGCGGACCGATCCTCTTCTCGAGCCGGGACGTGTTCCCCAACCTCGTCGAGGACCTGATGCGCTCGCCTCGAGGCTTGTTGTTCCGTTTGGCGAACTTCGACATTACTGACGAGTTCGGACGGAACCTGGCGTTCGCCTCTCAGGAGGTCAATGATCGGACGGCTGGGCTAACGATCGACCCGGGTGACGGGACGGTCGAGCGATATTTCATCGCCACCAACGGCAGCTTTGATGACAAGCTGTTCATGGGCGGCACTTGCGGCGACGACTCCGGTCTTCTCGTCGGTGCGGAATGCGATGACGATTCCGATTGCGGCGTTGGAACCTGCGAGGGTGCGTTCCTGGGCGGGTTTGATGAATTCGGAACTCCCCTCGGAATCCCGATGGATTACATTCTGCAGGACATTCTGAAGCTCGTGAAGAATCCCACGACGTTCAATGCCATCCTCGCGGGACCAGACAAGAAGGCTACCTCGATAGCGGTTGCAGACGATATCCAAGTCGTCCCACCGGCCACGGAGGGTCTTCCCGAGCGAACGATCATCGTGCTCGCCGGCGAGGACGGGATCCTCCAGACGGTGCCGAACAACGCCAACCCGCTCAATCCAGACTTGGACGACTTCCAGGCGATCACATTCGGCTACGAGACCAGCCTGACCTGCAACAAGGACACCGAACGGCGCATTGTGGAGCCGATGGTCGGTGGCGACGGGATCGCCTCGACACCGGCGGTCGGCGACGACGAGCAGGAGATCCCAGTCGGTGAGCCCGCCAACCCTGGAGACATCATCATCAGCGCCGGTCCGAACGGTGTGCTTGACAGTGTTCAGAAGGAGGACGATCAGGTCCGCGGCCCGGCGGAAGTATGCCGTGTCGGCATCATCGAGCCCGACGAGGGCGGGAACGGTGTAGCCGACACCGAAGCGGCCGCGGACGGGGACGACATCCAGGTTGTTGCTGTCGGGGACCCGGCGCCGGCCGGGTATGTCATCATTCGTCCTGGCCCGAACGGCGTCCTGGAGACAGTACCAGACGGTGACGACCAGTATCCATTCGATTGTCCCGGTGGAGCGTGCGACGGACGAGAGGTACTTGTACGCTTCAAGAACTCGTCGACCGCACCGAACCGCTTCTGGATCGCGTTTACCTCTGAAGAAATCCCCGTCGGGACCAACTTCGGTGATTTCTTGATGAAGCCGGCTGAGGCCATCACTATCGTATTCGGCCAAGATATCGACCGCGACGGGCTGTTCGCCCGTGAGGAGTTCACTCACGGTAGCAACGATCAGGATAAGGACTCCGATGACGACCGTTTGGGTGACTTCTCCGAGATTCGCATCGGCTGGCTGGTTGATGTGCCCGGCCGTAACCCGGAGCGTGTTTATCCCGATCCGCGGCTGGATGACTCTGACGGCGACGGCATCTGGGACGACATGGAGCAGACGTGTCGGACCGATCCGCGTCGACGTGATACGGACGATGATGGTCTGCGTGATGATGAGGAGCTGGACTGCGGGCAGTGTTGTGGCCTCTTGGGTAACTGCGCCGTGAACAACAGGTTCTGCATCACCGACGACGACTGTGGAACAACCGAGCAGCCGTTAGGCGTGTGCTGCACCGACTTCGGGGATGCCACAGAGGTAGTGTATGAGGTGGAGCCGAACGACGTGTTTGGCTCTGCAACCGGGATCGGTTTTGGCAACGAGCTCGCCGGCACGATCGCCAGCAACACCGACGACGACTGGTTCCGGTTCGACGCCGACAGCGAGAAGGTCGTTCGTACGACGTTTGTTGGCAGCACAAGCGGGCTTTCTTTTGCCGCGGTCGACCTGTTCGATCAGGATGGGACATCGATCTTGCAGAGTGGTGGCGAGGTGCTCTTCCGCCTGAAGCGGGCCGGCGCGTACTTCTTGAAAGTACGCGGCACACCGTCCGGTGCAGATCCGGGTACATACAAGCTATGGCTCCGGGGCTGTGACGACTTTTGTCACACGGACGGCGATTGCGCTGAGGATGAGACTTGTGAAACCAGGCTGTTCCCGACCTGTGTGAACAGTTGCGAAGACGTCTGCCCGCCGCCGGTGGTTCCGCCCTTCCCGCCGACACATCTCGATCCGCGCAATGCAGACACCGACGGTGACAGTCTCGGAGACGGCCTGGAGATCGACCTCGGTGCAGATCCGCTCGATCCGTACGATGCGGAAGACTTCATCGACTCCGACGCCGATGGTATGCCCGACTCGGAAGAGAACGCCGGCTACGAAATCACGGTCATGCTCTCCGAAAACACGTGCGGTGGGAATCTGTCCTTGGCACACAACGGTTCCTGCAATGACGACAGCTCCTGCCCGTACGGTACTGACTGTGACGACTGCGGTCCTCGTGCCGAGCAGTTCTGTAGCAATAGTTGTTCCGGCTCCGCGAACAACGGCTTCTGTGATGACGGTGGACCGGGCTCGGTCAGCTCCCAATGTGCTTGGGGCACCGACTGCGACGACTGTGGTGCTCGCGGGCGATTGGTGTTCACCGATCTGCTCGAGCCGGATACCGACTTTGACGGCCTGCCGGACCTCGTCGAGAAGGCCATAGGCACGGATGCAGAGGATGTGGACACCGATGGTGACGGGCTGCTCGACTACGACGAGTTCGCAGATTTCGGGCAGTTTCTGGCGCTCAACTTCGAGTATGAAGGCTTCTCGCTGAGTGATGCAGACTCACAGCAGATCGGCACTGATCCGGCATCACAAGACACCGACGGCGACGAGCTCTCTGACGATTTCGAATTGCTCAACGGTTGGCGGGTGCTCTCGTTCGGGGACGACGACGCTCGCGAGGTCGTCTCGGACCCGCTGTTCCAGGATACCGACCTCGACCAGCGGACGGACATCCAGGAATACCTCGGGCGGAACAACACACCGCCCTCTCGAGATGGCAGTAACCAGGATGCGACCGATCCGACCGATCCGGACACCGACGGTGACGGCCGGCTTGACGGTGAGGAAACTGGTCCACCGAGCGGCTCAGACCCGCTGCTCCCGGACCTTTTCGTGACGGTGAGGACCGCCGGTATCACGGACTTTTCCGGGCCGCATGACGGCGGCGAGGACGAGTGGCGGCTCCGCGTCTGGGTGAACAACCAGACTCTTACGACGGAGGCCGACTGGTCGGGCGTAAGTTTCGGGACGTACGACGCCGTTTGCCATTGGTGGTACACGCACGGAGCCTACTCTTGGATTGAGATCTTCTGGACAGAGAGCCTCTCCTTCAGTCTGCCGATCGGTGATCCTATCGTTGTCGAAGGGATACTCAGCGAGCGAGATGAGTGCGGCGGGACGAGTGTGAGCTGCAACATCTACTTCCAGAAGGTGTTCGACACTCAGACGCTCGTAGCACAGCCGTTTATGCCGCATACCTTCGATCTGAAGGAGGGTGATTGCAAAGCGAAGTTCATGATCGAGGTGGAAGCCGACTAGGGGCACTAGTGCGAACGGTTGGTTGGCCAGAGACTGTCTGGACCGGGTGCGTATTCGGATAACAGGTAGATGCGACGCCGCGGAATCAGCGAAGCTCACCAACAACGGGAGTGGATAATGATTACTCGTAGGATACTCATCATCCGAGCAGTCTTGCCAGCAGTTTTGGCCTCAAGTGTGCTTGGCCAAGAGGTTCTATTCGTGGACCTGGCCGCCAGTGGCGCGAACAATGGCTCGGACTGGTTCAATGCTTTCGACGAACTGCAAGCCGCCCTGGTCGCAGCCGACGAGGGCGGCGTGTCAGAGATCCGCGTCGCCCGAGGCGTCTTTCGCCCGGACCGAGGAGGCGCGGACATCGGTGACCGTGGCAATTCATTCCGCCTGGTCAGCGGCGTGACCATACGCGGCGGGTACGCTGGGGTCCGCGGCGCTTTTCCTAACGCACGAGACCTGGTGGCCTATGAATCTGTCCTTACCGGTGACCTGGACCTCGACGACGATAGCGGTGGCAGCAATGTCGAGAATGCATACCACGTTGTTGAGGCGATCGGCGTGGACCGCACCGCCATCTTGGACGGGTTCACGATCGTTGCAGGTAATGCCGACGGCGCCGCTCCCGACGACGGCGGCGGCGGTGTGCTGATCGACGCTGGCAGCCCAACGTTGCGTAACTGTGTAGTCCGCGGGAGCAGCGCGGACGGCGCTGGTGGCGGGCTGTCGATCAAGAATGGCAGCCCGCTTCTGGTGAACATCCTGATCTACGACAACGCAGCCACCGTTTCCGGTGGCGGTGTGCAGAGCGAGTCGGGCAGCACTGCGCTCTTTGTAAGCTGCACGATCGCCGACAACACTTCGAGCTTGGGCGGAGGCATCTATAACGCCGCGGGGAGTTCGGTGTCGATCGTGAACAGCATCGTCTGGGGCAATACCGGTGGTGCGGTGACGGGTCCCGGCGATGCGTCGGTCGAGTACAGCGACATCGAAGGCGGTGGCGGCGGCGGCACCAACATCGATGACGACCCTGACTTCGCCTCAGTTGCGACAGGCGACTTTCACCTGCTCTCCGGTTCTCCGGCGCTCGATGTCGGCGACAACGGGGCCGCGAACCTTCCGCCCGTTGACTTGGATTGCCGAGATCGAATCTCGAATGGCACGGTCGACATGGGGGCTTATGAGTTCCAGGACTGCAATGGGAACTTGGTTCCGGACGTCACTGAGACCGACACGGACGGTGACGGCGTGATTGATGCATGTGACTCGTGCATCCAAATACCCAACCCGAATCAGGATGTGATCTGTCGCAGCGGCGGGGCCGATTCGGACGGCGATGGGGTCATCGACGCGTGCGAGGCACCTGCCAATGTCCTTTACGTTCGAAGCGGAGCACAGGGACTCTCCGACGGAACTGACTGGGTCAATGCTTACCCCGACCTGCAGTCGGCGATGGCCGCGGCTGAAGCGTCTGCTGGAGCCGTCACCGAGATCCACGTCGCTCGTGGTACCTACGCACCACAGGAGGGGCTAACGCTGCCGCCCGTACCAGTTGGTGATCCCGACCCGGAGCGGCGAGCGACATCCTTCTTATTGCAAAGCGGGATGGCACTTCGCGGTGGCTTCTCTGGATTCGCGACGCCGGGCCCCGACACCCGCAATACGTTCGAAAACTTGACGATCCTCACCGGCGACGACTACGGCGATGACTACACCTCCGAGAATGAGAACCGCGAGAGCAGCTATCAGGTTGTCCGGGGTATTGCCCGTGTTACACTGTCGGATCCAGACCCCGTTCCGGTCGACGAAACAGCCGTG
Source organism: uncultured Phycisphaeraceae bacterium (assembly GCA_964405925.1). GTDB lineage: Bacteria > Planctomycetota > Phycisphaerae > UBA1845 > UBA1845. The sequence continues at coordinate 22,974 of CAYOQG010000034.1, forward strand.
TTGGATGGATTCACCATAACCGGTGGGAACGCGGATACGGGCGAGAACGGCGACGGCGCCGGATTGCTCAACGGGGTAGCCCGCGCGGGTGAGGGTGAGATTCCTGTCGGTGCCACTCCTACGATCATCGACTGCACCTTCAGTGCCAACTTTGCCTCGGGCGCCGGCGCCGGCATGTACAATGAGGGCGCGTGCCCAACCATCCTGAATTCGGCGTTTCTCGGCAACCGGTGTAACAGCGTTGGCGGCGGCATGTTCAACCGTACGCACAGCAACCCGCTGATCATCAACGGGATGTTTAGCGGAAACAGCGCTTTCGAAGGTGCCGGCGCCTACAACCAAACAGAGAGTGTGCCGGCCTTCACCAACTGTGTGTTCGTCGGCAACGAGGCAGACGCTGAAGGTGGTGGGGCATTCAACCGTGAGAGTAACCCAATCTACGCGAACTGCACGTTTACCCGGAACGAAGGGACCGCCGGCGGGGCTATGTATAACCTCAACGCCACGCCGACCGTCGTGAACACGATTCTCTGGGACAATCCAGGTGGATCGCTCGGCGGTTCCAGTTCTCCGATTGTCATTTTCAGTGACGTCGACGGAGGATTTGTCGGCGGCTCCGGGAACATCAACGTCGATCCGATGTTGGTGAATGTCAAGGGCGGCAACGTCCGACTGTCGCTCAGCTCGCCTTGCATCGACGCGGGCAAAAACGGTGTAGTCCCACAAGATGCACTTGATCTGGACGGCGACGAGGCGACGACGGATCCGATGCCTTTCGATTTCGATGGCAATCTTCGGTTCATCGATATCTTGGGGGCACTCGATATTGGAGAGGGAACACCACCGCTCGTGGACATGGGGCCGTTTGAGTTCGCTCTCTCGGGCGACGTGTTCAATGTAACGCAAGGCACGAATCATACGACGATCGCGGATGCTATCTTGCTTGCGGACGATCATGACGAACTCGAGGTGCAAGCCTCGCAGTTCACGCTTGAGCCGAGCTTCGACTTGCGCGGCAAAGCATTGACGATTCGCAGCACCGGTAAAATCGATCAGCCGGCTGGAGGTAGCATCCGTCTTGCCGACGATGCTGCGCTAGCAACGGCGCCTGGCGAATCCCTGACCATCGCTGGCGAGCTTAAGACGCCAGTCGGTGCTTCTGTCGATCTCGTGACTCAAACACTGGATGTAGAGGCAGCCGGCACGCTCTTGGTGGAAGCAGGCTCGGATATAGCTGCGAGCGGTGCTGGAATGTTGAGCGGCACGACAACGCTCAACGCAAGTGGCGTGGTGCACTTTGCGAATTCACTCACGATCGAGGGAGTCGCCTCCCTTGCCATCGCCTCATCGCTCCGCACGGGTGGGACGCTGGACGTAACACCCAGCGCAGATTTAAGGGCTGTCTCGGGGGCCTTGCTGTTCGCATCCGGTAGCGTGGCGCTTAGTGGCCCTACATCCTTGGAACTCGGTGCTACCCTAACGACGGACGGTGATCTTTATGTCGAGTCTCCAGGCTTGTATGCCGGAACAGATACGCGCGTTTTCATCGGCGGAAATGCGACGATCACTGGGCTAATGGATCTCGAGCTGGGATCGATCCTCAGCAGCGACGCAACACTGCATATCATGACCAGCGGCCAACTGCATGCTGTGGGCGCGACCCTTCTCGCGATCGACGCCGTGACCTTGGACGGCACCAGTGTTCTTGAGAACCGTGCTCTCTTGAGTACGGACGCTGCGCTGTCACTGACGTCGACCGGTGCTTTGACTGCAACCAGCTCAGAAGTCACCGCCGGCAGCGATCTGACGCTCGATGGCCCGGCCGATCTCTCACTTGGCTGTACACTCGCCGCTGGCGGCACGCTGGCTGTGACCGCACAAGGATCGCTTTCCGCCACCGATAGCACGGTGTTCGTCGTCGGGGACGTTGGCATTGCCGGCTCTGCGACCCTGGGCGCTGGCAGCACCCTGTCTACGTCGGGTGCGATCGGCGTGGCATCGAGCAGCGAGGTATTGATCGGCGCCGGTGCATCTGTCTCCGCCGGCACGGACATCACGCTGGATAGCGACATTCGCCTTGCACCAAACTCCACGTTGTCAGCAGGCATCAACCTGACCAACAACGCGGCGCTGCGGTTCTTCGGGGCCAGTGTCGTAGCTGGCGGGACGTTCACGAATAACGAGAGCGTTACGGGCTTTGGAACGATTGAGGCGGATTTCGCAAACGATACATTGGCTACGTCATTGTTTCAGGCTGATACCGAGGTAGTTGGGGACTACATTAACGGCACCGAGTTTGGCGTGTGCGACGACACCGAACCAGCCGTCGAAGGTAATCCATGCCAGGGTGACGAGGACTGTGGTGTAGGGTTATGCATCACAGTTGGCGAGTGCGATGGAAGCGGCACACCATGCTCGAGCGACGCAGACTGTGGAGGCGCCACTTGCCTGTTCCACGACGAATGCGACGCCAACTCGGCCGGTGAACTCGCAGGAACGCCCTGTGCGGTTGACGGCGACTGCCGGCTTGGGATTTGTCTCAATGCAACGACCACCGTACAAGACGGTGGCGTTCTCATTATCCTCGGCACACTGACGAACTACGGAACGATGAACGGTGCCGTCCAGCCACCGCCCAGTGCGGCGAAGGATGAGGTTACTCTTGCTGCCGCAACCGCGGAATTTGGTCGTCAGGTCTTCGTTCAGGGCAGTCTTGTCAACAGTCGCTCAGCCTCGGTGAACCTGGCGGACGACGGCACGGTCATTGAATTCGGTGGCGACTTCGACACCGCGATCGACGACAGTTCGCGTTTTGCGTTGTCTCGTGCTGAGCTGCGGCTAAATGGCCCAGAGCGGCCGATCCAGTTCTTGGAAGTGATGAGTGAGAACATCGGTCCATCGGCCGTCGGACTTCGCCGCCACTCGCGGGGGCACTATCCGATTGGCATGCTCCGAGTTGGACCGGGCTCAACGGTAGAACTGATGGATGCCCATGACAACGACAGACTGGGGCAGGAGGTTGCCGAGGCTATCTACGCGCGTCAACTTGTAGTTGAGCCGGGAAGCGTGCTCCTGACGAACGGGTACACCGTTTATTATGTTGAGCTCACTTTGGAGGGGGCGGTCGATGCGTTCGAGAACTTGGTTCAACTCGTGCCAGCTGCAGAGGATCTCGACCAGGACTTCGACGTCGATCTCGATGACTACGCCGTATTCGTCGGATGCCTGGCAGGTCCGGATCAGAGCGATTCTCTTGGGGGCTGTACCGAGGCGCAGATGGAGGCGGTTGATCTCGACAATGACAACGACGTCGACCTGGGCAATCTGGGCGTGTTCCAAGCGGCATTCACAGACGACTAGGCAGCGGCATTTTCTTCGGCAGTGTACGCTTTCCCTGACAAGAGCTTATCGCAGTGTGGTACAAT
>CAYOQG010000035.1:0-26359 GCA_964405925.1 uncultured Phycisphaeraceae bacterium
AGCCGCTGGCTTATGGCCGCATAGAATCTGCTCAGTCTGAGTCTTGAGCAGTGCTATATGTGTGTTACTGCGCGAGTGTCCTATCCCGTCCAGGGCCGGATCTACGACCTTCGCCCCGTTAGCTGGGTGTCACCACAGTGTCTCAGACAAACGGGCGAAGGTCGTGGATCCCGACGCATCGGAAGTGGGCTCACGACGCGGTTACTTCGGGCTTACCTTCTTCGAGTCTTCGTAGAGGGTATCGGGGCAGATGTCCTGCTGGTGCGCCCAGACCGCGGTTTCCCCCTTCGCTTGCACCCGCTTGAAGTAGGCGACGTCCCGCAGCTCGGTGAAGACACCGAAGTCCAGCAGCGGGGTGCAGTCGTAAATGCCCACTTCGCCGTTGGAGAAGGTGATCTCGAGCTTGTATCCATCTGCGGGGCGACCGATTCCACGCGGGGGTTCATGGCTTACCTCAACGGCTCGATCTTCAAGGGCTGCTGACCGCTGGCAGCGTTTCTACTGACGCACGTGACGATGTTGTATATGCGTGTACGGCTGGGCCAGTTTCTATGCGCCCCAGCGTTAGGAACCTTTGATCCCTTGAATGGCCGACTTGAGGGCGTCGCGATTGGGGGCGTAGCTTAAGGCGGTGTCGAAATGCACCTTCGAGGTCTCGACCAGTTCGCACAAGGACGTGGTGAAGGATCTCATGCCCTCCGCGCGGGATCGGTTGATGATATCCGGTAAGTCCTCGTCCTTCTCCTGCAAGATCTTGTCCTTGACCGCCGGGGTCCTTAGCAGGACTTCCGTGGCCGGATAGTAGGTGCCGTGTTCAACGCCAGGAAGGAGTCTCTGGCACAGGATGGCCTGGAGACTGTTGGCCAGTGTCGAACGGATGAAATGGTGGTCAGCCCGGGGAAAGTACTCGAGCATGCGCTTGAATGTCTGTTGGGTGTCAGCCACGTGAACCGAGCCGAGCACAAGATGCCCTGTCTCCGCGGCTTGGAGGGCGGCCAACATCGTCTCCCGATCTCGCAGCTCCCCGATCAGGATGCAGTCGGGGTCCTGGCGTACGACCGACCGCAGCGCCGTATGATGGTCCCGCACATCCAACCCGATCTCGCGTTGGGAGATGATGGCCTTTTTCGGAAGAAAGATAAACTCGATCGGATCCTCGATCGTCACGATATGGACCCGCCGGTTCCGGTTGATGTGGTCGACCATGGCAGCCAACGTTGTGCTCTTTCCAGTCCCCGTCATACCGCTGACGAGGATCAGCCCTTCGAACGCTCTCTCGACCGTCTGTCCGTAGACCGGCGGAAGATTCAGGGCTTCGAAAGAAGGGATCTCAGTCAGTATGCGGCGGATGGAGGCGTGGGTCTCGCCCATCGATCGGAACATGTTGACGCGGTATCGCGTCCCTACGTCATCGCGTGTGGCGAAGTCGACCGCCCCTTTTTCCTCGAATTCGTCGCGCTTGGTGTCGGGGACGAGGTCCTTGAGCATGGCCAGGATGTAGGCGGAGTCGGGCACCGGCGGCGTCTTCGCGGCACGCAGTTTTCGCTTCACGCGGAAATAAGGGGCGTAGCGGGCTTTGAGGTGCATGTCCGAGGCGCCGAGCTGCTGCATGTTCGCCAGCAGGTTTTTCAGCACTTGTTGGGGAGAATCGGGCATGTCGCTGTTTCCTACAAGCGGGTTCGATCTCCGGACTTGCTGGCGTCAGAGAAACAGGGCCAAAAGAGCGATGATCGCGGCGACCGCTGCCAGACCAATCGCCGACCACGCAAACAGCGTGAACCGCTTTGTGTGCTCCATGAGCAGGGTCGAGATCTGTGCATCCCGCGCAGACACATCCCATCGCATCTCCTGGAGGGCCTTAGTCGACGCGTGCGTGGCTTCGCTAAGCTTGCCGAGCACCTCGTGGTACTCTGCGATCGTCGCCGCCACCCGGTCGCTGGCCTCTCTGGCGAGGTCCAACTGACGGCCGATCGACACCATGGTCTCGCGCTGGGCGTCAGCGATCCGGGGCAGTTGGGAGATGGATTCCTCAATTCGCTTCATGGACGCCGCTTGCGTGCTCGCTTCCTGGCGAATGGCGGAGAGCAGGTCCGATTGCTGCTGGACAGCGCTGGGCGCATCTGCCAGGCTCGCCGTGATGCGATCCAATGAGTGGACGATCCGCTCCGTGTGTTGGGCTTGCGACGCGAGGTGGTGCTCGAGCTTCTCGATGGTTTGGGCAAACTCCCGATATTGCTCCTCGATACGGCCGGGGCTTGGGCCCGATCGCGACACGCGGAGCCTGGACATCGTACCCGAACCCCCTTCGCCCATCTTTGGCGCAGCGTCTGGTTGTGAGGTCTCGGGTGGGGAGACCTCAGAGGTCTCAGAATCCGTTGCGTGGTCACCCGGGACTGATGCTGTCGTCCGGTTGGCTCCGGTAATCCAGTGCCCCACGCGCGACCAGAATCTTGTTCTTTCCACCTTGCACCCTCCGGCTAAGTCATCCTACCATGTTTTCAGACCTGCTCACCCAGAGCATCTTGACGCCGGATGATGCCCAGCAGGCTCTGTATTCTATCCCCGGCGACTGGTCCATTCAATGAGCCCAACGTTGACGCTGCGCGACTCCTTATTGTACATTTGCGGTCCATTCCGTGCACGCTGTGGGAGGGTCGGTGGTTTGTCAGGGGAAAGGGAGGTGCGCGGAGGCAGCCGATCATCCGGCCTGCGTCGAGGAGCGTGCGTCGGGAGGAGATGAACGCAGTGTCGCGCACCGCGAAGTTGCAGGAGTTGCTCAAGAACAATCCCGATGATGTTTTTCTGAACTTCGGCCTGGCCATGGAACTGCTCAAGGAGAATCGTCAGGAGGAAGCGATTGCCCAGTTCGACCGCGTGCTGGACCTGGACCCGAACTATGTCTCGGCTTACATCCAAAAGGGTAACGCCCTAATCCGGCTTGGCAGAAAGGACCAAGCCAAGGAGACGCTAGCAGCCGGGATCGCCGCCGCAAAAGCGGCCGGAGACATGCACATCGCGGATCAGGCTCAGCGGGTGTTGGATACGCTTCCGTGACTCGGACGGTAGTGTGCACCGGTCCTCGAGCAACTGCGCGTCGATCTTCAGACGTGGGGCAGGTCGATCCGCCGCTGGCGGAGGGGACCTACCGAAATCATCCCACAAGGCGCCACTGCAAGGCGGCAAGTGTCGACGTGACGAGTTGAGACTCCGCTTGCTTGACCTTCGTGGCGGGCGGACTTCTCCATCCAGTTCACGGAAGGGAAACAGTCCTGCATCAGGTGTGATCGTTGCCCCACGCAATTCGAGCTTGAGTCCGCCGTCGGATTGAACACGAAGAGCCGGTTCTCGCGTGTCACCCGCTGGATGCCGGTGTCGATATGAGTCAGGAGCCTTGGGTCAAACGGCAAACCTCGACACGTCATGCCATGATCCAGACTGCGCGTGAGAAATCGGGGCTAAGATGTCCACGAGTTGTCTAATCAATGCGGAGGTCGTCGTCAATTGGGTGCCCGAGGGATGACGACACCGGTTCGGCAACTGCATGGTGGGCTGAGTGAGCGACAATAGAGAAACAGGGGTCTGGCACCGCCAAGGCCTGGCTACGCCGCTGGCTGCGGTGCTCTTCCCCCTGCTACCCTCTCACCCGTTCTCGTCTGACGGCAATCAGAAGTTTACGTTCACGTCCCAGTTGGCCGCCAGCAGCCGGGCCTTTGTCACCGGGATATATGGACTGTCGCTGATCTTGGTGACGAACAGCGGATCACGGCCAACCATATTCATCAAAGGCGACCGGCCCGGACTGATACCATCCTGTGGTACACGGAGCAGGTGGCCACTCCAGTTGCAGATGTAGCATCCGGGTTCGTTGATCTGATCGAACGGGATGACCTTACCCGTCTGCCCTTGCTGGTAGTGCTCCTGAGTCATCTGTGGTGTCGTCGTGGACATCATGTGTTCTCCTGAATGGAACGGATGGTGCCGAGGTGCATTCCGAACGCCCGGAACCCCTGACCGCAGGTTATCGGCAGGCCCCAAGGGTCTCTTGAATAGCGGGCTCGGTGCGAGCACTCTCCCGGTCTGGCTCGATCATGAGTAGGGGGGGCTTATGCCAACGGAAGGGAGTCAATTCCGAGGTGGGCCAGGCGAAATCGTCGTGACCTCTTGGGCGGAGATGCCCCCGTTCGATTCTGGGCTGTTTGTTGCCCAGCCGGTTCGCTGCTGGCTTGTCCAACCGGCGGTCGCGTGCGATCGTGCTAGACAAGCGCCCGATCCGAGCCAGGAGCACACCAGCCTGACGGAGCTATCGCGTTTTGAAGCTGGACATCTGAGCCCATGCATATTCGCGCGCGGAAACAGAACCCGATACTGTAGGTCATCCGCGCGGACTCGCAGCACATGCGGACCTCCACCCTCGGGAAGACGCGGTGGACGACAGCGGATAATGCCCAAGCAATGGGGCGGAATGGGACTCTTTGATGCGGGGCCGTACTTGCGGCTCCGGGCGTGTTTACTCACCCTGGCGGTTGCACGGCCGCGCGCCCGTTCGGGGGTGCGAGTTCTGCGGGAGCCTGGCCCGAACCATTTGAAACCGTGCCATGAAGCGGGCTCGCTCGCATTGGCTTGCTTGGAGCCAGGCGGCAATCAGGCGTTGTAATCCTTCGGAACTGCGTGATTCCTCGACCTCCAGCTGTCCCGGTGACGAATGATCGCTGCGTGTGGCCATCGGCTCACGTCTATGCATGGTATCACCCCTCAATAAGTGTCGCCCATCGAAGCACCAACCCGGGAGGGCAACTGATTATTCCAGTTCGATACACCTCGTAGGCACGCGAGGTGTGGTCTGGGGAGCTGTACGCGGCGCGCCGCGGGCGGCCAGGAGGCGTTATGCGGACCTGGCCTGTGTTATAGTAGGGCAGCCGAGTCATTCACAGCGGTTTTGTGGGTGTTCTCACGTGCATCTGTCCTCTTTGTTGACAAGTCCGAAAGCCCCTCAAATTTGCGAAGGTTGGGTCAGAGTACGGGGACCCAGCAACATCAACCTCGTCCCGACCGACAATAGTACGTCGGAATCACGATGTGTGTGGTCTAGGCATCCTCAAGCTGGAGGAACTCGATCATATACTGATCGTAGGTTTCCTGGCCGGCGGGTGTGCTCAAGGCAAGCCCGAGCTCGTTGATGACCTTGGTCCCCATGCGAATCCACTCCTGCCAGCAGTTCGAGCACGCGTGGGCTAGAACTCTCTCACCCAAAGGACCTTTGAAGGGTGGTTTCTGCAACTGCCCTCCCAGTCCCCCGCATCGCACGCAGCGAAACCCCGTAGTCGACGTGGTCTCCACAGTCGCCCGGGCCTTTGCCTGAGCTGTTTCCTTCAGCGGTACAACGGCGGCGCCCCACGTCCGCAAAAGATCCAGCATCGCATCGCGCGGCATTCGATCGCCCTGATCATCAGCGATGGTGACACCACGTGTCAGAACCTCGACAGCCTTCTCGCGCTGTCCGCTCTTTTCGTAGGCTTCGCCCAATAGCTTATAGGCCTTGGACACTTTGGGGTTGAGTACCAATGTGCGGCATAAACAAGTGATCGCCTCATCGAAACGGCCCGCTTCAAGATACATCCTGCCAAGGCTGAAGTGGCCCAATTCATTGTCCGGGTCTGCCTCCGTCATTCGTTTGAACTTCTCGATGCGTGTGTCATCGTTCATCGCGATTGCCTGGTTCCTTACAATGCATCCAAGGATAGTGTCATATTGTCGCGAGCTTGGGCCGTAACCCCAAACCGCGCGGGTCACAGCGAGATCATCCTTGGCCGGCAAGTCTGCGTGTCTTCCACGGCAAGAGCGCCATGATGAAGGGCTGGCCCGTACGCTTCGATTATTCCGCGAACTGTCATGCGTGTCCACTCGGATCAAACCCGGGGGGATAACCTCGGCCTGGACACTGCAACCACAACGGGTGGCGAACGAACACAACGCCTACGATTTCAAAAAGAACTCCATCAGTTCGTGACCGGGATCGATCTGCAGGTCGCTGGTCGCCGCGGTCGCTTCAGAAAACGACCGATTTAGGACGGTTTGAATCCTGTGGCCGGCCATACAGAACGGTGATGGCGTAGCGGTGTGGGCGCGCCGCTCGAGGGGCGTCGGATGATCTGGCGCAACAAGAATCTTCCAATCATCGTAGGTTCGCAGCTTCTCAAGCACGGGGCTCACAATGTGCTCGTCGATGCTCTCCAAGGCGGTTATCTTCGCCTCAGTGTCACCGCGATGCCCAGCTTCGTCAGGTGTTTCGATATGCACGATGATCAGGTCATAACTGTCGATGGCTGACACTGCCTTGACACTTCGAGCAGTATACGGATCAGCAGCACCGGCTGTAACCTGTTGGATAGGCTGCAAATCCATCTCAACGCTTCGGGCCAGGCCGCAGACCAAGTTCGTCGACGCAATGGTGACAGCCGACACCCCAAAGCGTCTTGCGAACGTTTCCAGCCGTCGACGCCGACCCTGGCCCCAAAGCCAAATATCCGTGGCCGGGTTCTCGCCGAGGTCACTGCGTACAAAGTTGACCTCGTGCTCGGCAAGCATCTGACGCGCCCGTTCCATAATCGCCTTGACCCACTTGGAACCGGACCCACGTGGCCCGTGGGCGCCAACAGGCTTGCCGGGGATGTCATGGGGCGGCGTGCAAACGGGGCTCATGTCTCCCGCATCCGAGACAACCATCAATGCTCGATAGGATATACAGGAATAGAAGTGGCATCGCTCGTCGGCTACATACTCGTTCAGGTCGGCGATCAAGCGGTCAGCCTCTGCTTGTGAGATGTGACCCGCGGTAAAGTCCTCCATCATCCCATCTATAATAGTTACGAAGTTGCAGCAGAAGACGAGCTGATCGGAGCGGACGGACAGCCCCCTCGCCACTGCTTCGAGCGTTCCATAGCCCACGCCGTCGACTGCGGGGTCGTACCCAAGCAACGAAAACATTCCCACCTCGCTGCCGGGTGGAAAGCCCTCCGGTATCGTAGCGACACGACCCTGTCGCCCATTCATGGAGATCCAATCCATGTTGGGCGTAAGAGCCGCCACAAGCGGTGTCCGACCGTCGAGCCCTTCGAGCGGCTCGTCCGCAGCACCCGACGGTATTATGATCGCACGTTTCATGGATCACTTTGCCCTTGCACCAAAGGGGCGAGTCTATCTCGTTTGTGCGCCCTCGCAAACTGGGACCCTACGCGCGAACCGGCGTCCTGGGTAGAGCGTGGGTGATTGCTGACCGGACCCGTTTAGCCGCCGCGCGGATCGAGGACTGTCAACCCGTCTCTTTCCGCAGCAGTGTTCAGCTCAGCATCGGATGACACGAAAACAAACTCGTCATCCTCGCGCGGCCCTCCCTGTGCGAGCAGCGCGCAAGCAAGCTGTATGCCGTCAGCGGCGCGCAAAACATGCGCCCGAACCAAATCCACACTACGAGTCATCGCGGCCGGACCGAGTTCGATCACGTCAAAGCGCGTGCGCAGCTCATCCTCGAGCAAGTGGAGTATCTCGGCCAACGCGTCCGCCGCTAGATCCCCCGCTCGGGCACGCCGCACGAGCGTAGCCGTGACCTCGACCCATGCAAGCCGTGAGACAGTCAATCGGTCGGGACCATCGACGATCTCTACGACGCGCTGCGTTCCTTTTTCGAGAATGTAGCGCTGAACTAGAGCAGATGAGTCGAAAAAGAAACGCCGCATGGAGTCTACCGTCGCTCACGAACCAGGGTGATGGAGGCGGGCTCGCCACGAATCGTCACTGCCTGGAATCCGTTCGAGGGTCGCCCATTTTTGTTTAGCACACGCTTCACGGCGTCATTGTCCCGGTTCAACCTAACTGCGGTAGACGGAAAATCCGGGTTATTGGGATTCGGGCGCTTGTCGAGCACGAAGATCTGGTCATCCACCAACCTGTCAAACCACCGCTGTGCCTCGTGACTCTCGAGTCCCAAACCGGGCAGCAGGTCTTTCACGACAAACCCAGCCCAGACGAAGTCTCGCCGCCGCTCCTGGGCATCAAGCGTCGAGATTACACGCTCGAGGACTGGGTCCGTATTTTGGGAGTGGTCCTGTGCCGTCACTTGGACAGATGAGTGGTCTGGCTCCCCGTTTTTCGTTTCGTGGGTCTGGTGTTTCTCGGACTCGCACTGTCCGGAGAGGCCTTCCTCGGGTTCGCATTTCAGCTCGAACACTGCGCGCAGTCTCAACGTGCTGTGAAGGGCATTCGAAAGCAGAGTCCGCCCGTGGATGCCCTGACCGTCAGCCGAGAGAAACTCGATTTCTCTCGCGTTCCAGGTGTCTTGGAGCAGCTTCTTCGCGGATGCTACATTTAGCTTGGGATCACTTTGCGCCAACCTAGACAGGGCCTTTACTGCAAAACAATCGCATACCATCACTAGTCTCCAAAAAACCAACTGCCATATCATAGCTTAAAACAGGGTGGACCTCCCACCACTGTCTGTCGATATTCTAGGGGCCCCACCCCAATTTGTCAACGCCCAATTGGGCTGGTTTTCTCCTATTGGCTGGGCCCGAGAATGACTCTGGCGAAGAGGTGCAGGCGGCGCGGGAGCGTGCTGTTTTTCAATCCCTCGCAAGCCACATGGGCACGTTCGATCACGGAAAAGGGTTCGCTCAAGGTGCAAACTCGTCGGTCTTGGTGAACCCCGGCGGGGTCACGAGCTTGTACGGGTCTTTGTCGAGCTTGGGGTTGATTTTGAGATCAAACATGGCCAGCTCGGTCGTGCCCTCCTCACCCTGCGGGTTCTTGTAGGTACGCACGACTTTGCGCGGCAGAAAGTCCTTTTTTGAGATTGACCAGAGCAGCTCCGGCGGGCTCTTGTGTTTGACGCTCACCTGGTAACACTCGACGTCGCCGACCTTGGCAGTGCCCTTCAGCTCGATCGTCGGAGGATCGCCCTCGGGCTCGAGGATGTCACCAAAAGGCTTGGGCCTGGAGAACTCGGGCAAAAGGGCGCGTTGGATGTTTCGGGCTTGTGACCCGAGCACGGCGTCGTCCATGTCCTCGTGAGCCATCTTGGTCTTCGGATCGATGAGGAAATAGACATCGCCATCACAGCCGGCGGTGAACTCCTGCACCTCCTCCGAACCATACTTCTGGAGCTTGACATCGCACCAAAAGCGAGGGATGTCCCATTTGGAGGGCTTGCCGAGTATGGCCTTTCCGGTGACTCCGGGCACAAACTGCTGCACCCAGGTGGTGGCTCCGTACTCGGCCCGGTAGCTGATGACGCTCACCTTCCTGATGGCCTGGTCTGCTTTCTCGAGGATTTCGCGCGCGTCCGTTAGGTCCTCGCCCGCGAGCGTTGGACACGTCAGGAAACACAAAGCCAACATGGTTGCGATTCGCGTCATCCGGGTTCTCCTCATAAATGCTCCCAGGTTCGGTTCCGTCTATGGGATGTACCACGATGTTAGCCCGTGTGCGAGGTTGGAACCAGTAAGATTGTGTCAGGACGGGTCGGAGACGGACGGAATTGGCGGTTCTTGCGTTACGTGAGGGGGCCAAAGGCAGGGGCGTCTTCGTGCGGAGGATCTCGATGCCTGGGCCCGCAGGTTTGCCAGTTGAATGTCCTTGCTGGGCGGCATGGGACCGCCCTGGCGGACCCGTGCCCGCGGAGCCACTGATACGGGTCCGTGCCCACCAAGCTAAAACAGTGAGCCGATTTGGAAGCTGAACATTTGCTCCTCGTCATCGTCGTCACGCAGGACGGGAATGGCTAGATCGAGCTCGAGCGGAACCGGTCCGAAGATGTTAATCGTGAAGCGCACACCCGCGCCGACTGATGTCCGCCACGTCCCCGAGCCGGCTGTGCCGGAGTCGACGAAGAAAAGCCCACGGACATTATCGCCGTACAAGGGGAATGAATACTCGCCACCGACCAAAGCAAGGTAGTCGCCACCGACGTTGTTGTCTTGCAAACCTTCGCGCTCGCCGACCCCGCGGAACTCGAAGCCACGGATGGAGCCAGTTCCGCCAGCATAGAAACGTTGAAAAACCGGAGCATCGCCGACGATCGCACCGCCCTCGGCTGTCAATTGGAGCACGCTCTTGCGATCGAACATGTCGGTGTAGAGTGTTTTGTACCAGGTGTACGCAGCCGTAGCCGTGCCAAATGTATGTTCCCCGGCGAACTGCTCGTAGCTTAGACGCAGCCGATCCCCTGTCGTGGGCACGTACCGGTTGTCGGTGCGATCGCGCACGACGGTCGCCTTGAGGCTGGTCATCAGGTTGCTGCCCTCGTACTTGCGGATTTCCCGTGCGGCGAGAAGATCGATGTCCCGCACCGACGTGTCTTGCACGCGGAGGGCGACCTCGCCCGACCAGCCGTGAAGCCAACCCCGAATAAACCGCTTGCCCAAACTCACGCTCGCCCCGGCACGCCGTTCCGTGTACCCATCCCGTCCACGATTGAACAAGTAGGCACTGGTGTCCAACCGTACAGGTCGATCGAGGAAATAGGGCTCGGAAAAATCGATTCGGAACCGGCTGACCTCGGTGCCCGGCTGGAACTCTAATCTCATGTGCTGCCCGGCGCCGAAGAACGCCCGGAACTTGACCAACTCTTCCAAGGTACGAGGCGTGTCGAAGAGGTCGAAGTTGCGGAGATCCAGAACGACGTTCCCGACAAGACCGCTGTTGCTGGTGACTCCGACGCCAAACAGGAAATCGCCCAGCCGCTCAGCCTCCTGGACGTCGATGACCACGTCCCGAGTCCCCGGTGCGTCACCCACCGGGTAGACGCGGGCGGAACTGAAGATTCGCGTTTCGAGCAGCCGCCGCTCTGCTTCCCGGGCTTCGCTCAGATCAAACAGATCGTCCGGAGGGTAGAGGTTGAGCGCTCTTCGGACAACCTTATCCTTAGTCCGCACATTGCCGCGAACAATGACCTGCCCGACACGGAATTGGTCGTTCTCGCTGATCTCGATCGTGATGCGTACCAGCCCCGGAGCGTCGGAGAAGACGCGGATCGCCTGCACGGTGGCGTAGATGTACCCTAGCTCGCCGTAGCGGATCCGGATCGCTCGGGCGTCGGCCTCGACCTGGCGGCGTTTGACTGTGTCCCCCGCCTTCGACGCCATCAGACCCAAAAGCTCCTGTTCGGATAGCACCGTCTGGCCGCGAAACTCGATCGACTCGATTGCGTAGCGGGTCCCCTCCTCGATCGTAAACACGATCGTCAGGTCCTTGCCGTCCTCGCTGAGCTCGCGGCGGTAGGCGACGCGGGCGTCCAAGAAACCCTCGTCGCGATAGTAGTTCTGGATGCGGGCGACATCGGACTCCACGCGGTCCTCGTCAAAGGCCCCGGTCCGGAGGATCCACAGGGCAGTCTTAGTGTCGATGCGTTGTTTGAGAGCGCGGTCGGGCAGTGTCTCGTTGCCTTCGAAGAAGATCTTGCGGATGCGAACCTGTTTGCCTTCTTCGATTGTATAGACAAGCTCTCCCGTGTCCTGGAAGCGTTGGCGGTCGTAGGTGACGGTGACGTCGCCGTAACCGGCTTCTTGATACATGGCAACGATCGAGTCCCGCCCCTCGCGCACGGCGAACCAGTCGACCCGCTGCCCGATCTCTTGGAGGACTTCCTTTTTTAGATGTTGGTCGCCGAACTCCTGGTTGCCTTCGAACCTAATGGCGGTAACGATCGGGTGCTCGCGGACCTCGAAGATGACTCGCACACCATCGGGGACTTCCTGAACGCTCCATGCCGCCGTGAGAAACCGCCCAGTTTGCAGCAGGCGGGTGACCGCCGCGTCAAGCGTGCCCGCGTCTAGCGGGCTGCTGGGTGCGACCTGCACGATATCCCGTACGAAGGCATCGCTGGTGCGGGCCAGCCCGGTGAATTCGATGGCTTGGATGGTGCGCGGAGGCAACCGCCCCCCCGCAAGAGGTTCTTCTTGAGCGGTCACCGGCGTGACTGCGGCCAGGCAAATCCCGGCCAAGACAAGCGCAGAAGAAGCGAGTCGCCTTGACCGTTCAGTAGTGTTCCTGTAGTCCAAGTTGGTATCCTGACCGAGCAGAGGGTGGACCATCATCGCTTCGCGCCAACCGAGTCGGCATGATAACAAGGGGGTAGTGTTGCGTCACGCCTGGATTTGCGGGCAGGATCGCCCCGCCGGTGGAGGCCACACAATAGTCGGATGCAGCAGCGGGCCTCGTGCCCGCCGATCTGTTCCGCTCGCGAGGGGGGACACTACATTCAGAAGCTGATCAACCTGGTCCGCGTCTCGGGGACAGTGGCGCTGGCTTACCCTTCCCCAGAAGACGCGGGTTGACCGTTTTTGTCAGGGCCCGTATCCCTTGGGGAGCAGAGTGAGCACCGGTGGCGCAGGACGGCGATGTTATGCGGAGTTCACCCGATGAAATATGCGATAATCGAGACCGCTTGGGGTCCCTTCGGGTTCGTAACGCGGAGAGGGAAGCTTGTGGCAACCTTCTTCTCCCGGAGCGAGAAGAGCATACGGCGAAGGGTCGCGGAGCAGTTTCCCAGCGCGGTCGAAACCGAGAATCTGCTGCCGCAATTTCAAAAGCAAGTCACTGCCTGTTTTGCCGGCAAGCCGACGAAATTCGCGGTCAGTGTAGACTTGTCCGATCAGACGCCGTTTCGGCAGGCGGTCTTGGAGGCCTGTCGACGGATTCCCTACGGGAAGACGGCCTCGTATGCGGATCTCGCCCGAGCAGCGGGTAAACCAGGTGCCGCCCGGGCAGTCGGTACGACGATGGCTAACAACCCGTTGCCGCTGGTGATTCCATGTCATCGCGTGGTTCGTTCGGACGGATCCGTGGGTGGGTTCTCGTCACCGCACGGTGTCAAAGAGAAGCAGCGTTTGTTAGCGTTGGAAGGGGTATCGATATGAGCGCACACGACTCGGGCCACCACCAGTCCAATGAATTCGCAATCAGTGATTTCTCGCGTCGGGGTTTTCTTCGCTCGGTTGTCTCGGCGGGTGCCGCTGGCGCCTTGGCACCGACGCTCGCCCAGGCTTCGAGCAACGAGACGGCAACTCGTCGGTCACAGCCTCGATCGGGGCCGGTCGTGATCGCCAGCGCCAACGGGCTTGCAGCGACGGAGAATGCCGCCGCCATGATTCGCGACGAAGTGGATACCCTCGACGCCGTGGTCGCGGGCGTCAATATCGTCGAGGAGGACCCCGAAGATCACAGCGTCGGGTACGGCGGGTTGCCCAACGAAGACGGCGTGGTCGAGCTGGACTCGTGCGTGATGCACGGTCCGACTTGCCGGGCCGGTGCGGTAGCAGCCTTGCAGAACATCAAGACACCGTCGCGGGTGGCCAAGACCGTGATGGAACGAACCGATCATGTCCTGCTCGTGGGCGAAGGGGCACTTCGATTCGCTAGAGCCCACGGCTTCCAGGAGGTCAACCTGCTGACCGACGAGGCTCGCAAGATCTGGCTGAGGTGGAAGGAGACCCTCTCCGACAAGGACGATTGGCTTCCACCGCCGGAGGTGCCCGACGACGACAGTCAATCCAATGCCCTAGCTGAGATTCCCTTCACCTACGGAACCATCAACTGCTGTGCCCTTAGCCCCAGCGGCGATCTGAGCGGTGTGACAACGACGAGCGGGCTGAGCTTCAAGATCCCAGGCCGGGTCGGTGACTCGCCCATCATCGGTGCCGGTCTCTACGTCGACAACAACGTCGGAGCGGCTGGTAGCACCGGTCGTGGTGAAGCGGTCATCAAGATCTGCGGTGCTCACACGGTGGTCGAGGGGATGCGACATGGGATGTCACCAACCGAAGCCTGCATGGCGGCGCTGAAGCGAATCGTCGAGACGACCACAGAGAAGCGACTCATCCGTACTGATGGTCGGCCGAACTTCGATGTCAAGTTTTATGCAGTGGCCAAAGACGGCCGATTCGGTGCGGCTGCGATCTGGTCGGGAGCGAAATGCGCCGTCTACGCGGATGGAAACAACCGCCTCGAGGAATGTGCCTATCTATACAAGAGACCCAAAGAGGAAGAGTGAGCAGCAAATGCAGAATATCGAATAGCGAATTCAGAATTCACCATTCAGCAGTCGGCATTCATCCTTTGCCAGGTCCCGCCTAGCCACAATTCTTCGGCCCTCACGTTCCCCCACGCCTGGTCACGAAGAAGATCGCAGCCCCAACCAACACCAATGCACCGATTAGTCCCCAGTCCATCGTTTATGTCACCTTTCTTGCAAGGAAGTCATGTTCTTGCCAATTGGAGATTGACGATTGCGGACTGCCGATTCATCACGCTACAGCGTCCTCCTCCAATCCCCAGTCGTCAATCGTCAATCTGCACTCGGCAATCGACTCTGTACATATACGCTGGCCAGAGCCAAAGTGACAAGTTTTCACAGATTTCCCGATAATGCGGCGATTGGCGTCCCCACGCAAGCCCAAACCGGCAAAATGCCCGGTGTCGATTGGCTCCCGCCGAGGAGCGCACCCACGTTTACATTGCCGTGGGTGCTTGCACGGTCTGCCCGCATTCCGGACACCGTGCCTCGGTGAGCCCTCGGAGTGCGTACCCGCAACGAATGCAGCGACCTTCGGCGGACTGAACTAGGCGAAGGCTGAATCTGCGAAGCAGATACAAGCCCCAGATCCAAACAAAGGCCCAGCAGAGCAGCGTCCCATCGACCCAATACAGATAATACGCTGTTGACATCTGAGACCTTTGGTCCCAAGCGTATATACCCCATCCAGCAACCTCCAGCGCGACATAGCAAAGCAGGAGGGCGCCCAATCCGCGACCGATGGTGGCTGAACCGAAGCGCCGGCAAAGGTGCCTCAGATATGACAATCCGACGAGCATGGCGGCGATGCCAACCAACAAACGCCGCAGCCAGAAAGCCGGCGAGTCGGTAATGTCGACCGTGAATTCCGACAGGCTGTTGGCGGCAGTGTACGCAACATCTGAAGAGGCCAACACTCGCAGGGAGCGCCGCAACCCCTCTCCGGCTGGGCTTTGTCCGGCCCCGGGGAGCGGCGTTGTGAAGGTGAAGACGCCGACGAGGAGAGGCCAACCCGCGACCGTCGGGACCAGGTGAACCCAATTCATCAGGGGGTCCGTGTAGACTAGCCCGGCGGAAGCGGCGAGAACCGGGACCAGAGACCCAGCAATGTTCGCTGCCAAGACTGAGAGCAGGATTGTCCAGAACAACACGCGAGCGCCGAAGCGGACACGTGTCAGCCAGGCCAGGTCGACCGATATGGTCGAAGCTCCATTTGCCAATGTTGGCTCCGTGGCATCAGGCATCGCCAGGTTCCAGGTTCCCCTCCGTTTCACCATGCTCATCGCGCTCCCGGCGGACTGCCACGACCAGTATCGCCGCTTACCACCACACAAGCGAGCGCTGACGACATTTTAATGTGCGAGGACTGTGCAGATTCCCCATGCACGTGGTACGTGCGTGGGCTGGCCACAGCGGCATCTCGACCACGGCCATGTATTACCTGCAGGTATCCGAGGCGGACTTCGTACGAGCAGCGACAGAACGGGTTGACATCGGCTTGCCAAGAAAAGATTTAAGAGTTTTTGCGTCGGGTACGCGACGCAAAAACTCTTAAATCTTTTCTTGGCGCGTTTTGTGGTAGTACTACCACATTTGTGCCAGACATCTGGCATTGAACAAAGCTTCCATGTTTCCCCGGCCAGCACCCCGGTCGTCGTCACTCGATCTCCGGCCCGAGCGACTGACATCCGGTTGTTGCAGCAGCACATCCAAGTGCCGGACTGCTGGTTTGGGATCAGTGGTAGTTCTTGATCGAGTGCCAGAACTGGTCCATGGGTTTGCGCAGTCCCCGGCAGAGAAAAAGGGTGCGGTTGTTCTGGTAAGGCATCACGTGCGGGTGCTGAAAATGGTCGATGTCGGCGACGTCCTGAAACAGCGCCTCAAGTCGTGGTCGGCTCAGCCCGTTCGAGTAGACCAGCATCACCTCGCCGGTGGGTCCTTCGTTTCCCCAGAGGAAGTAGTTGTTATGCCCCGATATGGCCCGCGGCAGCCCGAACCTCCGGCCGAAGAAGTTGATGGCGCCGGCCTCACCATAATTGCCGCACAAGATGGCGCATCTTGTCTGATCAGCCGGACCAAGCGAGTGATACGCCTTGGCCACCATCTCCACCATCTCCTCCCAGCCTGACCGGTCGGCCAGGAATTGAGGCACCGGGATGCCCGCCTCGTGGCGTTCTTCGGGGGGTGCGGAGAGATGCAGGGTCTGCGTGTACGCCGGGTAGGTCGTGGGTGACAAGACGGGCAACGCGATCGGCGCGACGGCCACACCTGCTAGCGCCACGAACGCCATCGCCGGTAGTCGAATCCATCGGCGTGCATCCGTGGCTCGCTCGACCCCCAATGCACCCAGGGCGAGAACCGGCGGGAACGCTGGGGAAAGGTAGTACACCTTCCCGCCGCTCAACGCAAGCAAGGTAAACACGGATAGGAAGACGATGCTGAGAATCCCAAACATCCTGGCGCGCCGTCCCAAGAGACCGTACAGGACCCCGCCAACCCAGATCGGCGCGAGCATCGGGTTCATCTCGACCAATTGGCCGAGAAGATAGTCGAGAGCCGACTTGGGCATGATCTTATGCTGCGTGGCGTTGTGGATGAACTCAAGTGTGGGCCAACCGTTTTGCCACTGCCAAAGAAGATGGGGGAGAAAGAGCGTGAAGGCAACGAGTCCACCCAGCCAAAGTCCGCCGGTGGCGAAGAACCGGCGGTGGCGCGTGAGCGCAAGTCCGATGAGCACCCCGAACCCAAGGAATGCAAGGCTGACCTTGTTGAGCAGACCCAGCCCGGCTACCAGCCCGAACCACAGGCAGAAGCGCGCCTTCCCTGTCGTAAGGGCACGAACGAGGGCGTAGACGGCGAGAGTCCAGAACATCTGATCAAAGACATTCATCGAAAAGAAGCTACCGACGCCGAGGTAGACCGGAGCCATGAGCACGGCGAGCGCCGTAAGCGCCTGCGCGAACCACCCGCCGCCCATACGCCAGGTCACAAGACCGGCGCAAAACACCGTCGCCGCACCGGCAAGAGCAGCCGGCAAACGAATGGCCAGCAGGGAACTGCCAAGTAGCTTCACGGTCACGGCGAGAATGGCCATCGACAACGGAGGATGGTCCACATAGCCCCACGCCAGATGCTCCGCGCAATCGAGGTAATACAGCTCATCCCGGAAGTATCCGTAGGCCGGGTGGGACGCAAGATGAACCACCACCTTGACGAACGCCAGCGCGGCGAGGACGCCCAGGGCGGCTCTTGGCCGCACCGCCTGGTGGGCGCGGAGAGTCTGAAAAGCCGGTGACGCGAGGTTCGGATAGTGTGGAGTGTCGGGGGCCATGCGCTGGTCACAGGGTCTGAGGTCTGCGGACAGGTTCCTGAACGACGGCAGCCACTAATTGGTATCAGTACACGCGAAGCTCTCCAGATGTTGCAGCATCTTGCGTACGTCTTCTTCCGAGATATCCGGTCGGTGGTACGCGACGGCCTGAAGGGCGTGCTGCAGCGTCATTTCGTGCGAGTAATCCTGCAGGTGACTGAAGAGGTTGCCCGCGAATTTGGCATGCACATCAAGCATCATCACCGGCGTGCGGCAGGAGAAGTCCAGGTCCTTGAAATCGATATGGCGCACGCGTACGTTCTTGTAGGTGCGGATGAACACGGTCCTCCTCGGCAAGTCAAACACGAGGCTCCAGGTCGTATTTGGGGCCGAGACCTCCTTCAGAATGCGGAACGCATAGTTCACGTCAGCTTTCGCGTCCGCGGGTTGGTAGGCCTGCAACATCGCATCGACGCGTGCCAGGGGGCCTGCCACGATGGCAGGCTTTGCGCCTGACGCCGCCCCACCGCCCCGCTGTCCGAAGTACCGGTCATACGGCCCCCCGAACATCATTGCCTTGAGAGGCAAATCTCCGCCCCGGTGGTAGACGGGCTTGCCTTCGAGAAACTCGACGGCCAGGCACTGACCGGTCGCATCACACGCCAGGTAGTGATCTACTCCGTAGTTGAGGCGCACTCTCCGTTCAGCCTCGATGATGTCGTCCACGGTCGTGCAGGTGTCGAGAACATACTGCATCCACGCTGCCGAGAGAAGGGACGGGCGGTTGTCCGGAGGGGGGACCCGGGTCTCGTTCAGTGCCATGGTGCTGATGACCAGTCCGGCCTCATTCATGCCGGCCCAAGGGAATTGATAAGGTGCCGTGTTAATCGTGACGCTGCCATACTTGGACGTCCAAGTGGCCGGCGTTTCACGCTCATCCAGTGGGGCGCCGCTCTTGCTGACGCCTCTCTTGTTCACGAACAACAGTCCCGGCTTGAAGTCGTTGTCGAAGTTGGTTCCGAAGACCAGCCCGTCTTTGCATTCCATGGCAAATGATGTGCATGCGTGAGCCACCGAGGCGAAGCCAAAGGACAGCGTCAGACCGATCAGCGACCAGCAAAGCACACGTGTGCGTGGTTTGTCACCGGGGATTGTACTCACGCGAATCATAGGAATCTCCTTAGCTGGGATTTTTCATCTGTCAGACCCCAAGCCGGGATCACAGGCAAGCGAACCGCTCCATTCAGTGGATAGAGCCCGTGTTAGAGTCTTACTCTGGGACTTCTATGCGTTTTGCGCGCATCTTTTTTGAGGATGCGCGTAACTTGCGTTCTTATAAGGACTTAGAATCGTCAGATTCCGTCTTTGGTTGCGGCCAAAGGCCGCGTTGCGAGGACCAGCGCGGAAAAGCGCCGAGTCATCTCGAACCTCCTCGCGCTCTCAAGCATGATGGCAGAGCCGATGTCGGCGACGCCATCCGAAGAACGCGCCCAGGTTCTCCATCCATAGAACCTAATTCGATTCCCAGGTTTGTCTATTCTTGTCGGATGCCGCCCCAGCCGGTCGGTGCACGCGCGGCGGGCATTCTGACGTATGGAGAGGCACGCAGCACGCCGTAGACGCTCGGCAACATCTCTGCCTGGTCCGTGACGTGGAAGTGGCGTAGGGCGCGCCGTACGCACTGCTCATCATCTGGCTGCGCGGCATGGTCAAGCCCTGGCGCGCCGGGCGCGGCCGTGAGGAGCCGTACCAATGAATCATGCCGGCGCCTTCGGCTTCGGCATGCCACCCCGTCTGTGAGCGAAGAAGAGCTCCTCGCGATACATAACGTCGTAGCCGTTCTCTTGCAGGTACAGGCAGCGGTCAAGGTCGATCACGCTTCTGCAAATGTCGCTCTCCGGCGAATTCCGGGCGACGGCGATGATGGTGTCGGAGTCCATAATGTCCCGTGCCGCCTTGCTCCTCGGGTAGGCATCCTCGAGGTAGCGGTCGCAGAAGTAGAAGCCCTTCCTTTCTTTCTTGTATTTCACGATCCACCAGTTCTTCCATGCGAAGAAATCGTTGATCGGGCGGCCCCGTCGCCTCACGATCTCGGTATTGCCCGCGATGTTGTCATGGCAACAGGACCGGCAGATCAAGAAGGGTGAATTCACGGCCATGGCGTAGTCCATGCATGCGTCCGTTACGGAGCCACAGGCCCCGAAGAAGACGACGGCTGACGGACGTCGCTCCAGATGCGGCTCAAAGATGTTTTCTCGCAGAAACCGGAAGTTCTTCAGCTTGCGATATTCCCAGAAACACGCCAATCGATAGACGCGGTTCCACCGAGGGTCAATATCAAAGCCGACGATTTCATAGTCGGGCAGCTCATTTGCCAGCCACCTGGCATGTCTGCCGATCACAGTGGCGGGATTGACGATGAGGCGAGTACCGGTGTCGTACGGCGCTACGTGGGTGACGATGAGATGCCGTAGGTATACATCTCTCCGCCCCCGGTGGTTTTCCCAGGTGATCGTGCGGCGTTTCCAGGGGCAGTCGGGAAACCTTGGGAAAACGCGGTCCCATGCCTCGATGTGTTCACCGAGGTGAGCTTGGATGGCCGACGCTTCCCGGACACGATTCTTGTCCGCGATGTTCCCACGGTGGAATTCGTCCAGCAAGGATACCATGGGGCCCACGAAGTCCAGCCGCCGACTTGTCTCGTGGAACGTTTCGAGATCCGGCTTGCTCATCGGCACGATCCCCGCCGTGTAGCCACGGACCAGGCTCCAGATGGTCGGGGCAGGAGGGACTCCGCAACGTCGTAGCAGACATCATCTCGGGACCCAATCCAGGCGGCGATGATTGCGTAGATGCGTCCTGAACGTCGTAGAATCCCGCATGAGGATCGCAGGATGAGTCTCTGCCGCTCTTCTGCCGTTTCCCGGACGAGCAGGTCAGAAGACCGCGTTTATGAACGAGGCGGAGGGGACTCGAACCCCCAACCACCGGATCGACAGTCCGGTACTCTAACCAATTGAGCTACCGCCCCAAAGTTCTCTTGCACCGTCGCGAGCGCGCCTACGCGCCTACCCGTTGCACGGCACCGCGCACAGCCGCGCGGGCCTCAGATTGTTATCTCCGCGGTCCATGCCGTCAAGCGGTTCAGCGTCGTCTGCGATTCCAGTCGTTTTGGCAAGCGGGAGCTGCTCCATCCATGTATGTTCCGGTGCCACGGAAGCCCGATCGGCATCGGAGTTGCGTACGCCTGGGTCCGTGAGGGCCGACTCATGCTTGTTCCGCGTATCAGCCGGAAGGTTCCCCAGAAAACCGGTGCACAAAACGCAGCCCCTATCATCCGTCGAACGGGTTTGGATCGAGCAGGTCCTTCTTGTCATCCTCCTTGGCTGCCTCGTCGGCACCGGCCATCGGGCCCTTCTGCGAGTCGATGACCGGCCAATCGCCAGCGTATTTGGCGTTGATCTTGGTGTATTCGCTCCATTTCTCCGGTAGATCCTCCTCGGCGAAGATCGCGTTGGTAGGGCACTCGGGCGGACAGAGGCCGCAATCGATGCAGGTCTCTGGGTCGATGACGAGGAAGTTCACGCCCTCGTGGAAGCAATCGACCGGACAGACAGCCACACAATCAGTGTATTTGCAGTTAATGCACGGCTCCGCCACAACATGAGCCATCGGGCAACTCTCCGTTTCTGTATCACCGTGCGCGATTCTGCAGGAACCCCGAGCCGCGGGCTTCCCTCCCGATGCCCATCGAAACACGTCGGGACGCGGCCCCACGGATTGCCGGGACTAGCACGATGGCGCACGGTCACGTAGGGACCAACACCCAGCCTTCGTGAAGTACCGCGTGTCGTATGCTCTATCACCGGTTTGTCAACAGGAAAAATCCCAGACCGTGCAAAACACCCATCGGCCATCCGCCGCTGAGACAGGCGCGCCCGCGCTCGGCACGAGGACACCTCGAATTCTGAACATTACTGGAAGGGGAGGGCCACAAGGCCGCCGGTTATCGGACGGCAAGCCTTTCCGTGCGAGAACCGGGTCCGAGTTCCGAGCATTATGTTGCACTCGAAGCGGACCACCAGGGCGCAGACCCGCCCCCGAGCGTTACGCTGAGTCGGTTTCCCTGGAAGTTGCCCGTGAGCCCGGAAACCTCGGTAGGTGTTCGCCGATGCGGCTCAGTACCAGAAGGAGGTGCGGGATGGCCAGTCAGCTTGACAGCTGAAAGTATACGGACATGATGGAGAATGAGCATTGAGACTTCAGGGTGTGAGGCTCGGCCCATGCGCATTCTCACCCGATGTACGAATCCCGATTGTCACGCGGCGTTCAAGGTCGACGTTGCGCACGTGGGGCGCACGACCCCCTGTCCGAAGTGCAAGACGCCTTTCATCATCAGCAGGGTTGGGAGCATCCGGGAAGAGGTCCAGGCTTCGGTCACTCCACGCGCTCCTGGCGCAGCGCAACCACGACGGTCCGAGGCGCCCACGGACCCAGACGCGTTCATCAACGTGACTAAGAAGTCTAAGACATCCAGAACCGCAGACAATAGCATCAGCGACGTCGCTAGCCTCCCGGATGAGTTAGGTTTTGTGACAGCATGTGGCAACTCGCTAGCATGGTGGCGTTTCGACGGCACCCCAGAACAGACGTGGGATGATGAAAACCCGTTCTTTCAGGTTGCCTGTAGTAACGACGGAGAACTTATCGGAACGGCGTCCCTTGGAGTTCGAGTTTGGGAGTTGCCGGGCGGACAAATGTACAACCCGTGCTTCCGCTGGCCTCTGATATTCTCCGCACGCTTCTCACCCAATGGACTGTGGTATGCTATCGGAAAGGAAGGTGGTGAGAACCAAGTCGGCGAAGGTAATGTGAATCTTCTGCGCGCCTCAAGATTGCGAGAGGAGGGTTACTTCAGCCTTTCTGCGACTGATGATTGCCTCCCAATCTCTGATCGGGGCTTGCACGATGTCTGGAGCCTCGCATTCTCGCCGGATAGCCGATTACTCGCGATTCAATCATACGACGCCGACGCCGACGTCGGACATGTGAGTGTCTGGGACTTTCTCAAACGGTCGTGCTTGTACGGCGGGGACCCTGGCGGGTTTGCAACGCTCGAATTGACGAGAGATAGCCTCATCCTGGGTTACCGCTGGCTCGGACCCGAAAAGGAACGCACCTATCCGGATGCCGTGAAGGTGCTCGACTTGAAGAGCGGCAAACAGCGGGTAGAACTGCATCGTGCGTGCGGCAATATTGCGGCTAGCCGGGACGGGAAACTCCTCGCTACCTGCAGCACGACCGGCGGAGTCCGACTGTGGAATGCGCAGAGCTGGGAACTTCTCAGGGAAATCGAACTGCCAAGAGGCGCGGTCGCTAGCCGTGTTGCTCTGTCCCCGGAGAAAGACCGAATCGTTTGCGGGACGACTGATGGCTCGGCCGTTGTCTATTCTATCGGCGGCGCGCGTAGGGTCGAGGATGAACAGATGCCGCAGGGCAGCTACTATGAGCTGCGGGAAGAGCCGAGTAGCGCGATTCCCAGCAGTTCACTCGTCGAAAACACCTGCCCAGCGTGTCTTCTCACTCATGATTTTCCACCGGACCAGATTGGCACACGTGCGGCTTGTCCCAATTGTGGTCACGTGTGCCTACTAGTTGACAAGCGTACGTCATTTGATGCGGTCATGCCATTAATAGCTGACGGAAACCGAGCAAGGGTAAGACGCCTCTTTGGCAACGACTAGGAGAATGTGCCCCAGGGTGGCGAGCGTCGGACTGTATCGCCTCGCAACTCCACCAGAATCTGCCGATGCAACAATCGGCCTTAGAGTTATCAACCACTGCAGTGACCAAGTCAGCTCCCTGCGCCCGCGAGGGCGCAAACCCGCCCTGTTTCGCGCGACCCGACCCACCTTCGTCAGCACCGCTCCGACTCACGCGAGACGCGGTACCGTGCGGCTGTTAGAACGGCACCGATGACGGCGAACACCGAGCGTAGAGCACTGCCGAGAGAACAAGATTCACCAGGGCGAACCAGCGAACCGACCGTACGTTGACCTCGCGGGTCCGTGTCCAATGTTTGAACGCGATTAAGAAGACCGCCACGAACTCGCCGAGGAAGATAGCGATGAACCCCATTAGGACAACCGCCAACGAGAAGACATCCAACTGCTTAGTGAGTGAATCGAAGATTGAGACTCTGGCTAAGCGCAGTGTTTGGCTCGAGAGAATGATGGTTGTTAGCAGCCAAAGGCCGGTTCCAAGTCGCTCGGTCTTCCAGGGCCATTCACGATTGAAGTCGCTTCGGAACCCGCCGAAAGACCCAGCCATCGCGTAGTCTCTCCTATCGACCGATTCTCCCTTTCCCGGACTTTACGGGCAAGTCTACCGTCGTCATTGGTATGGGCAAAGACCTTTCGTGGCTGGCGGTCCGACGGCCTACGCACAGACGTCGCACGCCAGACCCCGCTGTACAAGCCTCCTCTAGGTGCTATCTCAGTGCTAGATAAAAGGACGATATCACGCACCAAACTGCCCAATAAGGCCGTCGCGTTTCAAGCCTCCGACTTCACGTTCACACCCGGACCGTGGGCTTGAGCTCCGACGAGTGAGCCCCGGGAGGGGTCGTGGCAATAATTGACAAGGAATGCCAAGCATGGTATCCTCCTAACAGGAGGCGCATGCGACATGACCACCATGAACATCTCGCTACCGGAGGCCCTGAAGGCTTTCGTCGACGACCAGATTGCCAAGGGCGGGTACAGCTCAGCCAGCGAGTACGTCCGCGAACTGATCCGCCGTGCCCAAAAGCAGGCTGCCCAGGAGCGACTCGAGGCAGCGTTGTTGGAACGCAGTGAAAGCGGCGAGGCGATTCCGGTCACCTCCGAGTTCTGGGACCAGCGGCGGGCGGAGCTCGAGAAACGGCTGAGCAAGCCCGGCAAACCCAGGAAAACCACGTGACCGCAGGCATTCTCGTACGCCCAAGGGCGCAGGGTGTCATCGACGATAACGCTGAGCATCTGGCCCAAGACAATCCCGACGCCACAAGACGGTTCCTCACCGCCAGCGAGGAAACCTTCCAGCAACTTCTTGTAAACCCGGGCCTTGGCCGGGTCCGCGAGCATCTCAACCCCAAGCTGAAAGGCATGCGATCCTGGCGCATCGGCAGTATCGAGAAATGGCTGACCTTCTACCGCCCCACCGATGATGGGATTGAAGTCGTCCGGATCCTTCACGGAGCCCGCGACCTCGCACCCCTGCTGTCGGACGAGGAAGCATGACGGGCGAGATCGTCTACGTTCTTGCCCAGCGCGCCTACTGGCCTTATCGTGCGTGCGATGGGTAAGACAAGCCGACTCATCCCCACCACCTCGTTGATCGCCACTCTGACATTCGGTTCGCGGATCCTGGGCCTCGTGCGGGAATGCGTGTTCAGCCACTATTTCGGAACCAGCGAGGTGCTCTCCGCGTATCGCATCGCATTCATGGCTCCCAACCTCGCCCGCCGTCTTTTCGGCGAGGGGGCGTTATCCGCGGCCATGATTCCCGTGCTCACCGAGACGCTTCAAGAACAGGGCGAGGAGACATCCAGGCGGTTTACGGGGACGCTGCTGGTTCTCCTGGTTGTCATACTCGGTTTGCTCGTGATCGGCGTGGAGGTGGTTATCGCTTTGTGGCGGATGGTGCAGGATGATCCTGCACTTCAGCTCGCGACTGTCCTCATGCCGTACATGATCCTGATTTGCATAGTCGCGGTGGCTGGGGGTGTGCTCCAGGTACGACGACATTTCGCGACGCCCGCGGCCGTGCCCATGATCTTGAACGTGGCCATCGTGGTCGGTGCAGTCGCCGGGGCTGCGTGGGCGGACTTGGACGGCATCAAGTTGATGCACGTTATCTGTGGGGCGGTTCTTCTCGGCGGAGTCATTCAGCTTCTCGCCACCGGTGCAGCCCTGCGGGCGGTCTCTTTCTTTCCCATCTTTGGTCGTCGTTGGCGTGATCCGCAGATTCGGAAGGTTATGGTCTTGATGGTGCCGATGATCCTGGGATTGTCAGCCGTGCAGATCAACTCGCTGGTGGACTATCTGATCGCCTACCTCTTCATCGGCGAGCCCGGACATCGCGGTGGACCGGCGGTTTTGGGATATGCCCAATATCTGTATCAACTGCCGCTCGGTGTGTTCGGTATTGCACTGGCGACAGCCATCTTCCCTGTGCTGTCGCAGAAGGCGGCAGAGCGTGACTATGGTGGCTTGGCGGACGTGGTTCATCGGGGCATCCGTCTCTGCCTGTTTATTGCGATGCCGGCTTCCGTAGGCCTGATGTTCGTCGCCTATCCTCTGGTGGCGACCCTCTATCAGCACGGTGCATCAGACGTGGCTGCCACGCGACGTATTGCTGGCACTCTGGTCTTTTACAGCCTGGGTCTGGTGGCCTACTTCGCCCAGCACATCCTGGTCCGCACTTTTTACGCCAATCACAACAGCCGGACGCCAGCACGCGTGGCTCTGTGCATGGTGGGGGTCAACTTCCTGATGAACTTGAGTCTGGTCTTTGTGTTGCAAGAGCGGGGCCTGGCGCTCGCCACCGCCGTGTGTGCGTTCATTCAGGTGATCTGGCTCTCCCACTTGCTCACCCGAGAAATCTCGGAGATTCAGTGGCGCTCGATTGGTGGGAGCGTTCTTCGAATGCTGCTGGCCACCGTTATCATGACCATTGTCTTAACTGTGTTCGTGATCTTGACCGGAACCTTGTCCGCAACGGTGGAAACTCATTCGCGTGCGTACCTGATTGCCGTGGTGGCTGGACTCGTTCTGATGGGAGTCGCTTCTTATGCTGCGGCAGGCCGAACGCTCAAGATCGACGAAGTGGGCACCATACTCGAGCTGAGAAAGTCACGGCGCCTTCCCAAGGAATGAGGCACATCTACGTCGTCGTCCCTGAATAAGTCGTTTTCAGGCGCAGAGTTGGAAACGAAGCTCCGAGCT
>CAYOQG010000036.1:0-26221 GCA_964405925.1 uncultured Phycisphaeraceae bacterium
CTCCGCGTTCGGTGCTCAAACGCCAGGTGCGAGTGCCTGCAAGTGACTGGCCCATCGGCCGGTTCACGAGCGTGCAGGTGAACGTCGATGGGGCGGGCGACAACATCGTCGGGGATGCCGCCAATGAATCATCCATCGCCATCGATCTGAGCGACCCCGATCGGATGGTGATCGGGTGGCGACAGTTTGACACCATAGAATCGAACTTCCGCCAGGCCGGTTGGGCCTACAGTGATGACGGCGGTCAAAGCTGGACATTCCCAGGCGTGCTGGATCCGGGACAATTCCGGAGCGACCCAGTGCTTGCGGCTGATCCCTTTGGTAACTTCTATTATTCCAGCTTGAGCACCACAACCACTGTCGAGATGTTCAAGTCGACCGATGGCGGGGTCACCTGGAGCGATCCTGTCCCTGCGTTTGGCGGGGACAAGCAATGGATGACCGTCGATCAGACGAGCGGCATCGGTGCTGGGAACATTTACCAGGACTGGAACATTCAGTTTACCTGTTGTCCGCCCAACGACTTTACGCGGTCCATAGATGGGGGGGCTTCGTTCGAATCGCCGATTGCTCTTCCACTGCCGAGTTTGAAGTGGGGCACGTTGGCCGTCGGTCCGGACGGTGAGCTGTACGCAGCCGGTTCGACGCTTGATCAAACCGGACATCTCGTGGTCCGTTCATCCACCGCGCAGGATCCCTCCCAGACCCCGACGTTTGACTTCATTACAAGCGTTGACCTCGGCGGTTTTACGCTTGGTTCGGCCGGTCCGAACCCGGGCGGGATCGTGGGGCAGGTTTATGTGGCTGTGGATCACTCCGAAGGACCGACGCATGGCAATGTCTACGTGCTGGGTTCCGTTGTTCCAGGTGGTGCGGACCCCATTGATGTACATCTCATTCGTAGCACGGATGGCGGCGTGAGTTGGAGTAGCCCCGTTCGCGTCAATGACAGCCCTTCGGGGGCGTGGGACTGGTTCGCGACGATGTCCGTCGCCCCCAATGGCAGAATCGACGTCGTCTGGAACGATACGCGAAACGATGCCACCCCCGCCACTCCCAACGAATCGGAGCTACGCTATTCCTTCTCACTCGACGGAGGTGACACCTGGTACGCGAGCGAGGTCGTCAGTCCGATGTTCGATAGCTACGTCGGATGGCCGCAGCAGAACAAAATTGGCGATTACTATCACATGATTTCGGACAATGGCGCCGCGAAGCTGGCCTACTCTGCCACGTTCAACGGCGAGCAGGACGTCTACTTCGTGCGGATTACACCTGACTGTAATGGGAACGGCATCGCCGACGAAACAGATATCGCCGACCTTACCAGCGATGACTGCAACAGCAACCTGATTCCGGATGAGTGCGAACCGGATGAGGACTGCAATAGCAACGGCGTCCAGGATATTTGTGACGTCGCCGGGCCAACCAGCGAGGACTGCAACCATAACTACGTACCAGATGAGTGCGAGCCCGACGAGGACTGTAACTTGAACGAGGTCCAGGATATCTGTGATATCGCCAACGGGACGAGTCAGGACTGCAACAGAAATGGCATTCCTGACGAATGCGAACTTGCCGGCAATGACTGCAATGAGAACAGTATTCCCGACGAATGTGACCTTGCCAGTGGCGACAGCCAAGACTGCAACGCCAACTCCATCCCCGACGAATGTGATATCGGTGTGATTAGCAGCGACTGTCAGCCGGACGGCGTGCCGGATGAATGCCAAACTGATGCAGCGATCATACTGAGCGAGTACAGCCCGTGCTCGCCGTCGGCGGACAATGGTGAAGCCTGGTGCGATAACTTTGAGACTTACCCGGTCGGCCCCGCTGGATCCATTGACGGACTAAACGGCTGGGAAGGATGGGGCGGCAATTCAAACGCCGTCGCGCCGGTTGCAATGGATCAAAATCATACCTCTGGCGGATCGAAAAGTCTCTTTATTGCAACGAACGACACGGTTCGCACGTTCACCGGATACAATCAAACAGCGTCACGAGCATGGATTCTCAGTGCCTGGGTTTACATACCCGGGGACATGCAGGGTCTAGCTTACTATATCGTCCTGTCCGATTACGACGGTGGTGGTGGAGGCACGGTGTGGTCGATGCAGTTGAGTATGGATGCAACAACGGGTTTCTTCAACGACGACCTGACGGGTCAGCGCGTTCCCCTCGTCACCGACCAATGGGCCGAGATTCGGATCACGGTCGATTTGCAGGAAGACGCAGCCGCAATCTACTACAATGGAGAGCTGGTGAGCACGAAGCCGTGGGTGGGTGCGGGTGGTACACCCAATATCGGCGCCATCGATTTGTTCAGCCCGGGGTCCACTGGTTTCTACTTTGACGATTTATCGATGACCCCTGCCCTCGTGCTCACGGCGGACTGCAACAGCAACACGATTCCTGATGAATGTGACATTGCAGATTTGACTGCCGAGGATTGTAACGACAACTTGGTTCCCGACATATGTGAGCCCGATTCGGACTGTAACGTGAACGAGGTCCAGGATATCTGCGATGTCGTGGTTCCGGGTGTGGATTGCAACGGCAATTCCATTCCGGACGACTGCGAATCCGACGAGGACTGTAACGACAATAGTGTGCGGGACATCTGTGACATCATCGCTGGAACCAGCGCAGATTGCGACTGGAATCAGATCCCCGATGAATGTGAGCTGACAGGGAACGACTGCAACGGTAACGGGAGTCTCGATGTGTGCGACGTGCTGGAAGGCGCCAGTCCGGACTGCAATGGGAATCTGATACCTGATGAATGTGACATTGGCGTGGTTAGTGACGACTGCCAGCCGGACGGCGTGCCGGATGAGTGTCAGCGTGACGGGTTGGTGTTGATCGTCGAGGAAGAGCTTTGCTCTCCAGTGGCCACTGGCGGTGAACCCTGGTGCGACGACTTCGAGGACTATTCGGTAGGCTCGATCCATGGGCTCAATGGTTGGGAAGGTTGGGCTGGCGACCCGACTGTCGCAGGGAGCGTATCAACGGATCAGAACCACACGCTTGGTGGCGTCAATTCGCTCCACGTTCAAGGGAACCAGTCCACAGTTCGCGTGCTTGATGGTTATAATCCGGAGGTAGCCCGCGCCTGGGCAGTGGAGGCGTACGTCTATATTCCGGCAACCATGGATGACTTGGCTGCGTTGCTCGTTTGGGGCAGTTACGACGGCGGTGCAAACGCGATCCCTGCTGTCATCGTCGTCGCGGACGTCTCGACGGGACTGTGGTTCAACTGGTTCACGGGTACAGCGTTGCCGCTGACGACCGGGCAGTGGGTCGAGATTCGGATTGAGGTCGACTTTGTGCGTGATCTGACGGCGATTTACGTAGATGGTGCGTTACTGGAACTGCAGGCCTGGACGATTGCCGGCGGCCCGCTGAGCATTGCTGCTATCGAGCTGAACGGTGTATCCAGCACCGTCGGTTTTTACAGCGACGACCTTTCTGTGTATCCGGCCGCACGGACGTTCACGACGGACTGCAACCATAATCTGACTCCTGACGACTGTGACTTGGCGGGCGGTTCCAGCTTGGACGATAACGCCAACGGCGTGCCCGATGAGTGTGAGTTTGCGGTTCCCGATCCACCGTTGGCTGATCCGAGCGGCTATGATAAGAACCGGTACCTGTCCTTTGTGCCAACGAACCCAGGTGAAACGACAGCCCTTCGTGTAAGGCTCGTGGATTTGGATGGTTTTGCAGGCTTCAACGGTGAGGTGCGTTGGGTCGGCCCGCCAACTGAGTACCCGGAGGAGGACTCGAGTGATCCGCTGCGGACCTTCACGGGGGCACGTTTGCAGTGTGGGGCGTTGTTCATGGATTGGAGCACGATTGACATGCTGCACGTGTTTGGTGCCGGGGTCGTGCCGAACTCGATCTATGACGTCCAAGTAATCCACGAGGACAGCTCCGGGGCGCTCGAAGACGAGGACAGATACTCCGAACCGTTAACGGTTGTGACAGCGACCTGGGGCGATGTCGTCGAGCCATTTGCAGGCGGACCGTCGACACAGCCTGACTTCTTGGACATCACCGCCATCGTTTCGAAGTTCAAAGCTGAGCCCGACGCCCCGGTCAAGGCTCGCGCACAAGTGCAGCCCAACGTACCCAACCCGATACTACCGGTGGACTTCAGCGATGTCTCGGCCGTGGTCGACGCATTCAAGGGTGAGCCGTATCCGTTCGACGGTCCGAGTGGGTGTGAGTAGTCACCGCGAGCGCACACTCTACGGTCGGGCAGCCGCTTGACACAAACGCCACGAGCGTGCTTGCCGTCTCGTACAGTCTGTTGCTGTTTGTATGGCGGAATGGAACCGGGTCTGCCACGGACAGCTTGTCTGTGCATGGGCACTGGCGAGCAAGCCGCCAACGGCGCCGATCCGCTTGACCGGCGGACGCCAGCCCAACCCGCAGATTCAAGTGTGACGGTGCAATAGGGCCCTGCCCGCGCCCGCCGATACGAGCGTGTACATTCCTTTTGGTCCGGATCCTCACCGGCGGGATGACCGCGGCCCACTTGCTGCGCTCTCCCTCGCTTCCGCCGCCCAGAGGGCAGCCGCTCTCGCAGGTCTCGTTGACGGCGCTACGACGAGACGACCACTACTCACCGATAGCCGGATGAATCTGCAGATTGCCGCCGTTAATATAGCCGGAGACCTCGTAGATCACGTTCGATCCCGGGTCCTCGGTGGCATGGATCCGGATCCCGTAGAAGTCCGGACAGCCGCAATTAGCCGGGGGCGGCAAGCCCACATGTCCTCCAACCGGACAGGGCACAGCTTCCGGGTCGTAGTTGCCCGGTTCACCCAAATCCTCAACGTGCACGTGGAACCAATGGAGGCTCTCGCCCTTCCTAACGAATGGTGCCGCGGGCGTGTCCCCGGTGATGTTCTTGAAGCTTCCGACACCCTCGAAATCAATCTGCTTAAAGGGGGCGTGGCGTGCCGGATTGCAGTTGTCTGGATCGTGGCACTCGATCAGGTCAATTTCCGTGCCTTCGGGAGCGCTGGCCGTTCCCGCGTGGAAGGTAAACTTCCCGTCGTCGCCACGGTGCTGACGGTGGGTCCACTCGCCCCATGGCTGCGGCTGCGAGCCTGTCGGAGCACCCGCCTGTCCGCCGAAGGTGTAGTAGTTGTTCCCGTTGGTCGCTTCGACCCAGGCATGGGGAGGAACGGTACCGTCGACCCCGCCGCCGGTCATCCGGCACGAGCCGCCGTTGCAGTCTTCCGGTACGGTGACGGTCGAAGTTGCGTCGCACGTTTCACCCGCGACATGGGCAATGACGGTTACCGTGTTCGTCGTCTCTTCAGATAAGGTCACGCGAAGCGTCAGCACGACGCGCTCGCCAGGACCAAGCACGTCGATCGGACTGCTCGGGATCTCGCCAAACAAGTCATCGATTACACTCACGTCGAGAAGCGCACAGTCGGTGGGGTTCCAGACCGTATATGTAAACTCGACCTCGGTGGGCGTCCCGCATGGGATGGCCGGCAGACACTCCGTAGGTTCCTGCAATCCTGCGGTACCCCGGCCCGTGCCTGTCCTCTGTGCGTCGAGTCTTCCGCCGCGACCGATCGGGCAGCCCTCCTCGTTGAACGATGCCAACTGATCCTTGGTACCCTCGATGTCACCGCCGGCTGACAGGGTCGCTTGGACTGCGGCGATCACCTCAGCCACGGTCATGGCATAGTCAACGGCGCCCGACGACGCATTCAGCAAGGCAGACGTAGCATGCCTTCCCAAGGCAAAGATCCCACCCCCACCTCGGTTCAGGGCATCGATCAGCGAGACGTTCGGATCGAATGCTTCAACCCCAAAGATGGTATCGAAGTCATCCGTTGGCTGTATGCCCTCTGGCCACGCATCCAGATGGTTCTTCCAGAAGCCAGGCGTGCAACCTTCACCACCACCATTGGGTGGGGGCAGGATGCAAGCCTCCTTGAGTACCTCCACGTCGCAAAGGCATGGGGGAGGAATGCAGACGCCTGCGTCACATTCGGCTTCGACTTGCTGCTCACCACAGACGTCGTCGCTCACATCCGGAACGCCGGCGGCCTCGGAGAGATTATCGTAGCACGTCTCATCACCGACCCCACCCAAGCCGGCAAACACTGTCCAGGCCTCGTACGACGGGACAATGATTGTGCATCCGGCAACTGCGGAACCACCGACCGGGATGCCGGGCAAATCCGCGCAGCCCGTCCCCGGGTCAAGGTCGCAGGGACCCAAGTACACTTCATTTGGTGCCGTACCATTGGCATGAGTGACTAAGCCCAGATCACAAATCTCCACGTTCTTGAGCGGTGTTTCGCTGGATGCCACAGGATTCTCAACCGAGAGCGTATACGTCAATGTGAGCGGGAATGCCAGCGGCTGTGCGGGATCATCTGTCATCAGAAGCAGGTCACTTCCACAACCGTGATCGACACCGGCAGCATCTACAGCACAGACTGTCTTGTCGCATCCGATGTCCGGCACAAGCACGTTGATCTCAGCGCAGTCCTCCTGAGTACACGGATCGTCGTCTGGAAGCGGAGGTGGTTCGGGCGTGCCCGCCTCCAGGTATCCCTCTACCTCCAAGCAGTTATGGCAGTCGGGATCCATATTCAATATGGCGTGCTCACGCGGAACGCGAACATCAAACGTGAATTGGAGGCCTTCGTCCGGTGGAATAGGCGGGTCAAACTCAAAGCATCTTCTGGTCCGATCCGTCGAGAACCAAGTCTCCAGGTCCGCCGGGGTGGGAGTGGCAAATGGCCATGGCAGTTCTACGCCACTTGCGTCGATGAACCGCGCCTGGAACGACCCGCTGATAAGCCACGGTTCACAGCTCAGGTCG
This sequence comes from uncultured Phycisphaeraceae bacterium, assembly GCA_964405925.1. Lineage (GTDB taxonomy): Bacteria > Planctomycetota > Phycisphaerae > UBA1845 > UBA1845. The sequence continues at coordinate 6,866 of CAYOQG010000036.1, forward strand.
TCCGTCAGGCAGACAACCGGGACCGGCGGAGGACCGATGTTCTTTACCACCATCCGGAAGTTGAGCACTTGCCCCAAATCACTCGCATTGCGGGCAAACGTCTCCTGTTTGGGTTCACTGGAAACACATTCGCCGCCTTCGCAGTCCCTTGCGTCTATGCACGTCTCGCCTGGATTGCTCGAGTTGGAATCGCATATCCACTGCGCGAAGTCCGCGTCGTCATCACACTTCACTTCCTTGATGACGTCCAAAACGCAGAAGTCGCCGGCACACACGGTCTCATCGTGTTTATAAATGTCTACCCGGTCGCACTCATTGGGTAGACCGAGGCGCGAGACAACCGCGACGCCCCAGTTCCGGTAGCACCGTGGGTCAGGGGCACCAGGCAACTCCTCGCAAGTAGCGCCGGGACAATCACTATCACTGGTGCACCGCTTACCAGTGTCAGTTCCGCCGACGCACACGTTTATGCGCGTGTCGTCGTACGCCAGGAATGCTCCCAACGCCTCCGGCCCGCCCGTACCATCTGCCAGCCCGAACTCTACTTCGCACCGAGTCGACCTTGTCTGGTTCGGCGGTATTGTTGTGGTCCACCCTGACGGACATATCGGACAGGTTCCAAAGCTGATGCTCCACCCAGCACTAACGAGATCATCGACCTCCTTGCACAGAGGTGGGTCAGTGAAGGCCACTACCTCATCCCGCTCACCTTCGTTGGTGGTGTTGTACGTATATGTCACCGTGATTGGGAACTGCGACTGGTCAAAAGGTGGCAACCCCTGTGGATCGAGCGGCTGGTTGTTCCGGTTGGTTGCCCTCGCAGTTTTCGCAAACGTAATATCCCGGCAAAGCAGATCGGCCGTCACCTGATCGCTATCGGAGACCTCGTCACCGTCAGGTGGCAGAGGAGAAGTACCCGGCGGAATATCAGGGTCACCGATCGCAGTGACATCGTTCGTCACATCAACGTCTGTCAGCGGAGTAGCACATGCGTCGAAGGCGTCATCCACCGTCGCCACAAACGTGATCACAACCTTATCACCGAGGATCGGATTCTCGGCATCAGTGCAAACGTCAACGCGCCGGAGCACCCCAAGGTAGTTCCTGCTCTCACCGGGCTCGCACGATGTGCCATCGGCCACCGCACCCAGGAACCCAAGTGGGCTTGGTATGAAAAAGGTCTGGTTGACGCCGTCTGGAGGCGAAGCTGGATTGATTGGCACACACGGTCCGTCCGCAGGCCGGCAAAGTTCGCCGCGCAATGAGCTGGGATCGGGTGTGACGTCCGCCGGCACGAGTTCCTCAAGCACGTCCTCGAGGCATACAGCCAAATCCACATTGCCGGTGTTCTCAACCTCGATCTTGAACTCGAGGGTCGAGCCCGGGAATCCCTCGACCGACTTGTGCCACTCGCTGTCCCCTTCGCAACGGACGAACTTCCCGACCTCGATTTCCGGGAGCGGGGCAAGCCACGTGGCTGTCACCCAATCTTCGTCAGATCCGTCGGCGTCGGCATCGCTCATCGTCCGTATTCCACCGCGGGCGAACTGGAACCGATCCAGGGCGTAGTTGCCGGTGCAGTTGACGGGTGGAAAGGTACCTCGACCACATTGCGCGTGAATCAGCGTGTCAGCGTGACGAACAAGAAACTCGACGTCACCGGCAATCGTAGAGACGCTGTCGCCGTCGGCAGGATAGCTTGCGAAGAAGTCGCTCGCGCTCGTGCCGCCCGGCAACACAAGGTTGCTGCTCTTGCCAAACGCCACAATCGCGCTCCCGTCCGTTACTCTGAGGAAGAGCTGTCCGATGTTGGCAGGTAGCTGCGCACTCGGATCTGTGTCAAGCTCCTCTGGCAATGGAGCACAGAGGTACAGGTATACACGGTACTGTTCTCCGGACAAATCGACTTCCGCCACATCATCCGGCTGACATGGTTGGGTGGGTTGAACGTTCCACCGTGTCGCAACCATTGGCTCGCCGTCACCATCCACATCGAACGGAACAGCAATGAAGTCCGGCACGCCGTTGCTGTCGAAGTCCGCCACGCCATCCTGGCAGATGTCCCCAACCGGGACCGTGTCGACAAAGTCGATGTGGTGGAAATCCACATCTTCAACGCCCGCCGGGTTGCCGACATCCCGCCGGTCGCCGTTATAGATATCGAGGCCCACATAGAACAGACTGTCGTCCGCGGCCAGATCGGTGGTGCAAGCCCCGCCCGGACAGTCAGCGTCCTTAGTACACGGATCGCCTGGGTTGCTCGAAGCACCACTGCACTGCCCAATGACTCCATCCGAGTCTGCAAGATAAATGATGGTCAACTTACCCGTGTTGAGCGCGCTGCGGACGATCTGACGATCGTCCAGACAATCTGTGCAGACAGTGGGGATGTCGGAGTAGCCGGCGTCTCGGAAGCCATCGGGACCGGCATCAGGAAAACTACCTTCTATGTCGGCCGCTCGAATCCCGTCCAGCCGGAAGAATGCCACGCCGTTGACGCCCTGGCGGCCATCTAATATGTCCGGGAGCCCACTGGCGTTCAGATCAAGCACCGCCTGGGCTTCCTGATCAAGCAGGCCGTCGGTCGTCACCTGGGCCCAAGCGATCCGCGACAGCATCCCGAATGCTGCCGAGGCCGCAACGACGCCTATTCCGCTCTTGCCCATCAAACCTCGAATTGACATCTCTCTATCCTCCTCAACAGAGAAACCGTTCGTAGTGGCGTTACCCTCCCACACGACGTGCGTAACCGTAAGCCCCTCCCACCGATCCTGCGCCGTGAAGAGTCACCGGCAGCCCACAAACGAGCCGTGTGCACGGAAAGTCGGCTTGATCATACTTTCCCGAGCTAATGGGCGGCGGTTTATCCACCGCCCATTAGCAGCGCGCGCCAACGGGAAAGCAATGTATCCGCTTCTCGATTAGGGCTCTGTCAGATCCTTGATGGCTGCCCAGAGTGTCAGATCGGTGTCGATACGCTGGATCGGGACAATCTCCATGCCGCCGGAACTCACTCTCGTTCCACTCGCGTAGAAATCCAGCAGCAGTACGGCTGGAGCCCAATCATACTCGACACCGTCGAGGTTCAACTCACCGGGCGTTGGCAACAGTGCGCCCTCCGGTTCTTCGGGTGACCCGGGCACCTCGGCAACCGCCTGGAAAGCCCATGTCGAGTATTCCCACGCGTTCCCATACACATAATTGACCGTCAGTGCGGTGCCGGCTAGGTGGTTCCAGTGAATCTCGCTACCCGTGATCGGATCGATAGCCCACGCCAACAGGTACCCACGCAGAACGGTGCCACCCGGGTTGCGCGGATCGGTGTCCGGTACTCGGAACGGCATGAGAGAGCTGAAGGATATCGCACCCTTCGGCGCACCGTTCACTGCCGACCAGTAAGCCGGCTCGTTCATGGTTAGCAAGATCGTATTGTCGACCCACGTGTCACACGTCAGAATCAAATAGAGCTGAACCGTCACGTCTTCCGTGTAGTCGTTCAACATCGTCAGGAACACGTCCTGCACGACGTTGCCGTTTGGACCCCATTTGACCTCGACCTTGGGATAGACAAGCACACTCCCCTTCTGGGTGGTCAAAGACGAAAGGCCCTCACATGGTTCAGCCGCCGCCTTGGCCGGTTTCTGCAAGCGATCGGGCCTGGTGGCTGTCAGTTGTTGACTCGGGTCGCCGCGACCACTCGATTCTGCACCGAGGCCCAATGCGCGGTCAGGCGCCGGCGACGGGGTGTACAGGATCTGGGCTGCTTCAACGCCCATCCCGGTCATAGGGATGCCGGTTACGGCTCGCGGTGGAAAGTCCGTGCCTGTGCCGAAGTCAATCCACTTCGCGGCTACGCCGATCAGCGGTGCGTCCCTGGGCTCCTCGCAGCACTCGAGCACCTCTGGACACACCGAACTTGCCATTCCCTCGATCCGCGCCTTGCCCTTGTCCGTGTGCAGATACTCGATAAGCATGTGGTTGGGCGGATCATACTCGCTGATCAACGTCTCATCCCAGTGGCAGATGCACCTGTGCGTGCCCGAGAATTTCACCTCCCACTCGTTCCAGATGTCAAACTTGGCCTTCGTACAGGTGCACACGCGGTTGGTCATGCAGACGCAAGCCCCGCAGTGCGCATCGAGGGGGTGCTCGCCGCATATGTCCTCTTCCACATCCTTTTCTTCCAGATAGGGGTCAGCAGAAGCGTCAGCCATGTTCCTATAGCACTTATCCTCAGGCCCGTCGAGTGCGGCAAACGCTTCCCACTCAGCAAGGTCTGATAGAATAACCGTGCACTCACCGAAATCAGAATCATCGGGGGCAAGGTTATTGAGATCGAAGCAGCATCCTGCGACCAGCCCACAAGTTCCCGAATACGCAGCCGCATGGCCGCACAAAGCTGGGTCACAGATCGTTACATTCTTGAGCCGCGTGTCACTGCTGGTCACGGGATTCTCAACCGAGAACTTGTACGTCAGCGTGAGCGGGAAGGTGATATCCTTTTCCTTGAGTGTAAGGCAAACCTCATTCGACGCGCAGCCGTGATTGGTACCGGTGGCATCCTCGGCACAGACCTCCTTTTGACACTCCATGTCCGGCACGAGCACGTTGATCTTGGCACAATCCTGGTTCCAACACGGATCGTCCGGGTCAAGCTCGGGCTGACAATCGGAATCCTGCTCGACGTACCCTTCCGCTGTCAGACAGTTCTCGCACTCCGGATCAACGTTGATTTCGTCATAGTCAGCCGGGATACGCACGTCGAAAGTCAACTCCACCGCACGGCCTGGGGTCATAGGTGGCTCAAAATCGAAGCATTTTCTCGACCGATCGTTGTCGAACCAGGTTTCGAGCTGCCCAGGCGTCGGAGTGGTGTAAGGCCATGCTATTGGCGTGCCAGTCTCGTCAAGCGCCCTCGCCTCAAACGAACCACTCACCAGCCACGGCCGACACGTGAAATCATCCGTCAACGCGATTTCCTCCAACGGAGACCCGCCGATGTTCTTGACCGTCATCCGGAAGTTGAGCACTTGGCCAGCACCCCCGCTATTGCGGGCAAAAGTGTCCTGCTTCGGCTCACTGGACACACACTCGCCGCCGTCGCAGTTTCTCTTGTCCACGCAGGGGTCGCCCTCTGTGGCCGGGTTGCCATCGTCACACACCCGCGGCGCATAATCAGTGTCCTCGTCGCACTTCACCTCCTTGATAACATCTATCCCGCAATGGGTCGCACAGATAATCTCCTCGTCCGCATAGGTGTCTTCCTTGTTGCACTGTTCGGGAAGATCGGCGGCCATGACCGTCGCGACGGCGCAGTTCTTATAACAGAGGGGATCAGGCTCATCGATTGGGTCGTTGGCTGTGCAATCGTCCCGGGCATCATCCCTCTCCAAAAAGTCCGCCAGTGCTGCCGGTGAGTCGAACTTGATCGTGCAGCTCCGCGAGAACGTACCGCCACAAGGGTCCATGGTCCCAGTCACGCCTAGTGGCGGACATACGGGGCAGAGGGCGGGATCAAACGAAACACCGGCCACCGCTGCCACATCCGCGCAGATGTACTTGTCTACAATCGTCACAGTTTCCCTGAGTTCGCCATCGTTGAGCACGCTGTAGTCATACTTGACATGGATGGGAAACTGGGTTGGGTCGCCAAGCGGCAGGCTATTCGGGTTCAGCGCATCGCCATCCACATTCCATGCCGACACCGACTTGTCAAACTTGATATCCCGGCACTTCACGTCAACGATTACGACGTTGTCGTCATACTTTTGTACCTTCTCGCGCCGCGTGTCTACATTATTCGCCGGGTCCTTGACTATGACGCCGTGCACATCCCTGGCTTCATCGTTGTCAGGCGGCAGCAGCGTATTGCCCGGCGGAATATCAGGATCGCCGATGGCAGTAACACTGTTCTTCACATCAAGCGTCGTAGGAGTTGGATCACAACACGAATCGAACGTACCGTCCACCGTCGCCTCAAAAGTGATCACCACCCTGTCACCCAGGGTCGGATTCGCCGGATCGTCGCAAACCTGAACACCCTTTAGCACCCCCAAATAGCTGCACGTGCCGTCTAGATCGTCGAGGAAGCCTTGGTCGCCCGGGTCGAAGGGACTGCCGATGAAATCGCGATTCAGCGGTGGGTCGAAGTTCGGCGCATTCTGATGCGTGACCACGCAGTCGTTCGGGTTGCAACTCGGGTCGGGGTTGACAATGCCCGTCCGATACAGTGTTACCTCAAGCGAATCGTCAACCGGTGTAACGGAGGCCGGGACAAACGCTTCGAGCACGTCTTCCAGACAAACAGCCAAGTCCACGTTCCCCGTGTTCTCGACTTCGATCTTGAACTCAACGACCGACCCGGGCATGGCCTCGACCGTCTTGTCGTCCTCCCACACGGTCTCCCCTTCGCACCGCACATCCTTCGTCACCTCGATTTCGGGGATCGGTGCAAACCAGGTAGCGGTGATGAAGTCCTCGTCGGACCCATCTGCGTCCGCGTCGCTCATCGTCCGGACTCCACCCTGGGCGAACTGGAAACGGTCCACGGCGAAATCGCCCGTGCACACTACCGGAGGGATCGTGGCCCGGCCGCATTGGGCGTGTACCAGGGTATCTACGTGACGGACAACGAACTCCACATCGCCCATGACGTTCGCGATTAGGTCCCCTTCGCTTGGATAGCTCTCCAAGAAATCGCCGAGGCTGGTTCCAGCCGGAAGCACGAGATTCGCACTCAGCCCGGCGTCAACTTGGGGATCGCCATTTGGTGCTCTCACAAAGAGTTGCCCGATATTTGCAGGGAGCTGGGTACCTGGATCGTTGTCAAGGTCCTCAAGCAAGGGTGCGCACACGTACAGGAGTGTGCGGTATTGCTCCTCAGATAGGTCGAGTTCTGCTACGTCGTCTGGCTGGCAACCAGGAGTTGCGTCCCACCGCGTGGCGAACATCGGATCGCCGTCGGCGTCCACGTCAAACGGAACACCGGTGAAGTCTGGAACACCGTTGCCATCGAAGTCGGCCACACCATCCTGGCAGATGTCTCCGACGGGAAATGTGTCGACGAAATCGATGTGGTGGAAGTCAACATCCTCAATGCCGCCCAGGTTGCCTACGTCCTTGGGATTACCATTGAAAATGTCGAATCCGACGTATAGGAGGCTGTCGTCCGCGCCCAGGTCGATCGTGCAGGTCCCGCCCGGACAGTCAGTATCCTTGGTGCAAGGATCGCCGGTATTGCTTGCAGCCGCGTTGCATTGCCCGATGACCCCGTCGGTGTCCGCAAGATAAACAATGATTAGCTTGCCCGTGTTGAGCGAACTCCTGACAATGGCACGTTCGCCAAGGCACACCTTGCAATCAACCAGTTGCTGGATATCTGAGTATCCCGCATCTCCGAATCCGTCAGGGCCGGAATCAGGAAAAGACCCCTCGATATCCGCGTCCCGCACCCCATCCAAACGGAAGAACGCCGCACCCTTCACGCCCTCGCGACCGTCGAGTATGTCGGGCAGCCCGCTGGCGGGATTGATGTCCAGCACAGCCTCGGCTTCCTGGTCAAGCACACCGTTCGGCGTGATCTGCGCTGAGACAATAGATGTCATCACCAGGAGCGCACCCAAACCTGCCGTAAACGTTGTTCCGCCTCTAGTTATAAGACTTCGAATTGACATCCTCCGAACCTCCTCAATAATGTGCGCACCCGTTTCACGAGCACACAGTGTTAACCAAGTGACCGGTGCGAGACACCGTGCCAAAAGTGCTTCATGCTACCCTCCACAAAACTTTTGTACCTTAGCCCGAAGTACGCTTATCTTTGACCACCTTATCGGGCCTTTGTCAAGTCAGTTTATCGGCCTTTTGGCAAATCAGGTTATCGGGCCTGTTCCTGGGGACCGGGCCTACCACCCACCGCGTCTGCCCTCACGTTTCTAAGCGACGCCTGACGAAGTGCGTTTGGCGCGGAGCGCAAAACGACTGCGTTCGATGGCTCACCCCGAGCGGCGTAGCGCGCCTTTTCAACACGATTCCTTAACCAAGGGCAGAGACTGCCGAGATGTTCGGTCGGAAATCAAGCAATGTCGGCAATATGGGATGTTTAAGCCAAATAGGCTAGAAGTGAACGATGGTTTGGGTATTACGTGGTCTGGAATGCAACCCGGGCTGGGCGGGTGGCACTTGCTCGTGGCCGATTAGCGCTCAAACACAAGCGCCTTCATGGCGGCCACCCTGTGCCGAGCCCCGCACTCACACGAGCTTACACCCGCGAGCGCCAAGCGGGCGGCGCAGGACCGACCGACGCAACGCGCCTCCGCAGGCAACGTCCCCGTTCGAGTTATGGGGTTGGATTCGCAGGCATCCCGCCGGACACCCGGAAGCTCCTAAGGCAGAACCGACTCAAAGCTGGAGGTATTGGTCCCGACGATCAGGATCGGGTGTTGCGGCAACGTCGGGTCAAGAGGCACATATGTGAATCCCCCGTACGAACCCTCGCCGTTCGGATTGAACAGGTCCATCTGATACGGTGCACTGGGGTCCGCAATGTCGTACTTTTTGATAGCGCCCATGTGCTGCAGGTACAACCGGTTCGCCGCGACGCCCAAGGGGATCGCCAGTTCATCGAATGAAAACCGGGGCACAGCACTGATTGGCTCTGCTCGATTGCTTGGAACAACGATCTCCCAGATCTTAAGCCCCTCCGGTGCCAAGACGTATGCAAGGTTCCCTGCCACCCCAGCTCGAGTAATCCAGGAGGCGGCTGGATCCAAGACCGTTTCAATGTGTGGATTCAGCGGATCGCGGATGTCGACAAGTGTCAGTGTCAGTGCAGAGTTGCGGACAATCAGAACGCCATCTCCAATCTGCCATCCTGCGACGAGACCATTCTCGATAGGCATGGCGCTCTTGTAGGTTGGGGCAGTCGGTGATCTCGTGACGTCCAGTTCGCTCACGTCGTAAACCTGGAGTTCATAAGGCATAATCGTGCCAACGTAGAGTGTGCTGCCGACACCCCCGACGAACGCAGCCCCGTCGGCGTCCAGGTCGCCCGGGCTCAAAGACCCGAGCAGGGAAAAACCTTGCGGGTCCGCCGAATAGACGTCGACCCCTGCGTCCTGTCTGGCTACGAACAATCTACCCTCGCTTGTGGCAAGCACGTCGCTGTCATCGATGTTGTCAGTCGCTACAATCTCCATTCTCGGAAGATCGTACGGGTTTGAAAGATCCACCACCCCAAGCTTGCCTGAGAGTGTCACAGCCCATAGGTGCGTCCCCTCAACGGTAAACGAGATCGGCCGGGCTCCATCTTCCTGCCACGGCATGATCGAGAGCGACTCCATGCCCGCGTCGACGTAGATCGTTCTTGTGATCGTGTCGGTGTCCTGCGCCGACGCATCGTAAACGGTCAGTGATACGTTAAATTCGTCGGGGCCGATGTACGTTCGGAATTGCACTCCAGCATAGTCGCCGAATCCAGCCCCATCCCTGTCCCAGAGATAATACGCAGCACCGGCTGACCAATCCTCGGCGTTCAGTCTGACCCGCAGGCCGTACTCGATCGGGTCGTCGGCCGACATACCCACCGGCTCCCACTCCTCATCTCCGCTAACCGGATCAACGTAGACGAGCTTCTCGATCCTGAAGTCGGCTCTGAGTTCCTCGGATCCGGGGGATGGGTTGACCGTCACGATCGCGGTGGATTCGTCGGTCAGGGGGATGCCCGGCCCGTTGTCTGTGACACGCAGTGTCACGGTATAGGCACCCGCTGCGTCATACACGTGGCTGGTGACTCTGCCTCTGCCTGTCGATCCATCGCCGAAATCCCACGCGTACTCGGTTATCCAGCCCTGCGGATCGTACGATCGCGACCCATCCAGCTTGATATGCTCACCCACCACCCCGCTGACATTCCCGCCCGCGTGCGCGGTGGGCGCGATGTTCTTGCTAGCCCGGGCGGCTTGGCGATCCGGTGCCCAGCGCTGGCCGAGCGCCTCGCCGGCTGTGGTCATCACGCACGCTACAGCCATAAGGCCGATAAGGACTTTCCGGTGGCGTCGTGGAACCGTCGGCTTCGCGCCGGGCAACGACCGCTCCCTAGCGGCTGGGCCCCGACACGAGGGCCGTGAAGATACGCCCGAATCTGGAACAGACGCGAACCGATCCGACGCTGCGCGTCGCGAAACCAAGGCGCAGGACATGGGCTTCCCCTCCCGTGCTGTCTTGGGGACACGGCGCCTTGTGGCTCCAGGATGACCTAGGTTGTAGAAGGCAGGAACACTCCTGCTCGCCTAGTCCCCCTCCATTGCCTGTTTTAATAACAGTGCAATATAGGCAAAGGTTTGTCAAACTAGGCAAGAAAACTCCCGCGTCCGGTAACTCCGATTTCCACGTAGGCCACCGCGCCCGACCGTTCGAAGCACCGGACTTAGACCCTATAATAACACGAGTTTCGACAAAGTCAAATCCTATGTTTCCTAGTTTTCCCAGCATGTCGCAACCGCGGACATAGGGAGTCCGCCTCAAGCATTGGATGGGCCATTCATGTTAACTTGACGAAAAGGTTTTCGTGTTAACCAAATGACCTGGGCGCCGAGGTTCGTGGGCCGTAGAACGTTAGGTTCAGGTACTTCAGCATTCGGCCGGCGGAACGCCTGCTCGGGATTGCGGGAACCGTGATCTGTACTGCGATCGAGATCACGGGTCCGGTTGCGCATACCCAGGGTGAGTTAGAATAGGCGTTTCTGGTAAATTCGGTGGTAGGTTCTGGGGCCCGTTTGTGCCACAATTCAGTCACGAATGGCCACAAACGGAGGGCGATGAGACGTCGGCGGGGACGGCAGACCGGTCAACCGGGTGAAAAGGTAGGGACTGGCGGCCATCCATTGTGTGCCCGGTAAACTGCGTGCAGGTCGCCGGGCCGGTATTTCCTGAGCAACATGGTCATTCAGACACGAACAGCATGTGATAGGAATCATGATCGTCGTCGACCGACGTCTGGCAGAATAGGCAGAACAGGTCGCAGGATTGCCGACGACGGACCGGTCGCGTAATCGGCCCGATTCACGGACGCGCTTGCGATCATCCGTTGGGTCGGCTGCGCTGTGCTGGCCCTCATGTTCGATGGCGTCGTGAGCCATTGGCGTCACCCCTCAAGGTGCCGAAGCACCATGCTTGGGATTGCCCACATTCGGATGACCGAGGATGCACGTTCGTGAGCACTCCGCAGCGCGCGAGGGAGGCCTTTATTGAGAGTTGGCGGCGGGCAACGTACTTCATCCACCCGCGTGCGACTAACTGCCGTGGTGTTGTCACAAATCTACGCAGATCGCCATCCGCGTTCCGCCGTAGGGAAACAAGAGAGGTGGCCCGAGACCACCGGTGCGGATCGCCTTGGGCAGGTTCGATTACCGAACGAGGTCCCCGGGCACGAGGCCGGTACAGGGCTGACGTTGGTGTCTTTGGACCCGAGCTTGACGACTTCGGCGAGGCTGGGCTCGAACGGTGCCAACAATTGAGCTGTTATGGCCGGGGGTGCATGCACGGCTCTCGGGCCACAACTAACAAGCGGTGTCCAAAGCCACCAGCGTCGCTTCTGCTGGCAGTTGCCAGCGACATGGGACCGAGGACCGGGTGCTATATCGGACGCGACACGCCAGTGGCAGGTATCCCGGTTACTCTGACGGCTGGTGCGGGACCTGGCCCGGCGTCATATTATCGGGCTTTAAGCACTGCCGACTCATGGCGATTTCTTTTCTGCGGTTGACAATTGGATGCAGGTCTGATAAGTGGGCAGGCAATATCGGGCGTTTGCATCGGGCTGCGCTGGTTTTGCGGAGCAAACGCCATTTTAGGAGGAGAAGAACCGTGGGCGCGGGTCCACGCCCTTCTGTCTGTTGCTGTCGCTTTACTTTGCAGGCTAGCCGAGACACGCTGCTGGTCGTTCTGCGCAACCACTGGGGGTATGAAGATGAGAACTCACAAGCTTAGAGCAACTTTAACTACGTCGGTCCTACTGATGATGACCTTCGCTGTGACTGCCACTGTCGTGGCGCAGACACAGTACCCCATCATGCGGCCTGACAGGGAAACGATGAATAGGTGGTTTGCTGATTACCGCAGAGCTCCGGAGGTGAAGCTGCAGCCTACTAAGGAGTATGAGGCGCGAACGTCATACACCTTGCTTCACCACTTGGACTACGTCCCGGCTGCCCGCAACCAAGCGTCGTGCGGCAACTGCTGGGCATGGGCCGGAACGGGCTGTGCGGAGATCACTCATCACGTCGAGAACGGCGTGTTCAACAGGTTATCCGTTCAACTCATCAACTCCGCCTATGCTGGTGGCACCGGTGATGACTATGCGTGCTGCGGCGGATGGCTCTCAGACTTCGCAAGTTTTTACGGCGCTGTGGGATTCATGATACCTTGGAGTAACTCGAGCGCCCAGTGGCAGGACGGAAACACCGGTTGTGGTGGTAGCACAAACATCGCCGCCGCGAGTATCAGCACGACGCCCAATTATCTTGTCCCTCATATCAATGAGCTGCGAATTGCCACGCAAGAAGAGAGCCAAGCCACGGCCATCACAAACATCAGAACAATTCTCAACAACGAGACCCCCGTGTGGTTCAGTTTCTTTCTAGCTGACTTCGGTCCATTCCGAAACTTCTGGAATAATCAACCTGAGACCGCCATCTGGGATTTTGACGGCCACTGCGGCGGCTCTTATGAGGATGGCCCCGACCACGGCGGGCACGCCGTACTGTGCGTGGGATACAATGACGACGATCCTGCGAACCCGTACTGGATCATGGTGAATAGCTGGGGGACAGCCGGCGGCAATCGCCCCAACGGGGTTTTCCGTGTCGATATGGACATGGACTATGGTTGTCAATTCTCTGACCTGGACGCCGAGAATGGCGGGTATGCCCTGTACTGGCAAATCCTCGACATTGATTTCGGGAACCGCCCCCCGGTATGTGACGCGGGTGGACCCTATGAGGTGCAGTGCAACGGCAAGACCATGCTCGATGCCCGCGACAGCTATGACCCAGAGGAGGCCCCTCTCTCCTACTCCTGGGAAACGGATTGTCCGGACGCGACCTTCAATGACGACACCAGTCCGACACCCGTTCTCATCGTCGGGAGTGATGGGACTTGCGAGACCAGTTGCACGGTTTGGCTTACTGTCGAGGACGATCAAAATCTTACCTCCGAGTGCACGGCAGAAGTGACCGTCATAGACAACCAGTCGCCCGAGGTCACGCTTCCCCCCAATCGGCGGCTTGAGTGTGAGAGCGACGTCCCGGCACCCGATACAAGCCTGGTGCAGGCGACCGATTGCGTCGACGTGCAGGTCAGACACATCGAAGACGTGAACAACGGCGGTGGAGGTTGTCCGGGTGATCCCCTGATCATCTCGCGGACCTATCGTGTGACGGACGTCTGTGGGAACCCCCCGACTGACAAGGTCCAGACGTTCACGATCGTGGACGACGAGGCCCCGGTGATCACAGTCTTCCCGGCCAACGCCGGCCTGAAGTGTCGCGGTGAGACTCCCAAGCCTAATCCCAACTTGATCTCGGCCACCGACAACTGTGGCGGACCCGTCGAAGTAACCTGGGAGGGCGACACGAAGAACAACGGCATAGGTTGCCCGGGCGATCCGCTGATCGTCTGGCGCACCTATCGGGTGACGGACGAATGTGGGAACTACGTGGAGCGAATTCAACAGTACAACATCGTGGACGACGTTCCACCTACGTTTACCGAGTTCCCGGCGGATGAGGATCTTCAATGCATCACCGAGCTTCCCGATCCCGACATCGATCTGTTGGAGGCGGACGACAACTGCTTCGGACCGGTCGAGATCACATGGGAGGGCGACACGGACAACGGTGGTAGTGGATGCCCCGGCGATCCGCTGATCGTCACGCGAACCTATCGAGCAACCGACCTGTGCGGCAACTTCTTCGAAAGGGATCAGACGTTCACGATCATCGACACTGAGGCACCGACAATCGAGTGCAGCATCACCAATGACGTTCAACCCGTCGAGGTCGACGAGAACTGCGAAGCTTACGTGGAGTTCAGCGTTACGGTCACAGACAATTGCTGTGTCGATCCGGCTGACGTGAAGATCAACGCGTACGTGGTGACCGCTAACGCCACCTTGGGGCCGATCGAACTCGATCCGTTGCCACCGACCGCGGCGAGCGTGACGGTTACTGGGCGTGTTAAGGTGTCGGACTTGACTTGTTGCCCGGCCACCGTGGAGGTGACAGCCGATGCCACCGACTGCTGCGATCATCCCGCACCGCAGTGCGTGACTATGGTGGATGTAATCGACAACTACCCGCCAGCCGGGGCCTGCGGCCTCACCCACGACCACCCCGGCTGTAACTTCATAGACAACATGGTCGAGTTGACCGCGAACGAGCCGAGCTATTGGTCGGCGCTGTCAGGCCAGCCCAAGGGAACCATACCGTTCGACACGCTGGACCCGGGGTGGCTTCCGGGGCGCCCCGATCCCGACTCCGTGGACTCGGGCGATCGGGTGCTGCGCGGGTACGTCGTGGCGTGGGCGGTCAACGAGTTCGGCGAAGAGATCCGCTGGAATCATTTGAAGGGTGACGCGGTGCTGGTCAACTATGGGGATGGTTCAGCCTGGGAATATAGCGCCTACGCTTTCCAGGCCCGGAACGTCGTCCATGGGGCGTTGACCGGGACCCCTGGGGTGCTTTATCTGGATGGTGTCGAGTACGACACCGGTTTCGACCAGTTGCTGCTTGACTTCTACGCGGTGGGGGCGACGGCGCTCTCGGGCACGACCCAGACCTTCACCGTGGACACCGATCTGACACTGCTGCCGCTGGACATTGACTTGAGGCAGGACAACGACGGACCGGTCACGACCAAAGCCAAGTTCGATATCTGGAACATGAACGAATGGAAGTTCTCCGGTACCGAGCGGTGCATAACCTGTTGGGATCAGGCGCTTCTTAGCAACTACGACGACCCCAACCACTTCCTTCTAAGGAGCATCCAGACTGATAAGGGCAGGGCTCGGATCGATGGGCTTGCCAGCTCGGTCTGTCCGGACAGCGCGGAGGCTTCGCTGCTCGGTGTGGCGATGAAGATGCTCGCGTTTGATGGCGAGAAGGGTTTTGCCCAGGCGGGTATGAACCTGGTGGGTGCAGGTGCCCAGCAGGGTGTGATCCAGGCTGACGTCCTCGGTGAACCGCCCAAGACGCGGCGCAGCGATCGCCGGTGGGCCAAGGATGCCTCAGCGGCGTGCAGCGAAGTGACCTCCAACGTCGAAAAGGGTAGTGTTCTGATCTTCCCGAAGGTCGAGATCCGCTGGGATTGGTGTGGCAACGTGATTCAGGACACCTTCATCGACCTGACCAATGACTACCCGGGCGATGTGTTGGTGCAGATGTACTTCGTGAACGGCGATCCGCCGATGTCCGCCGCCCTTCCACGGTGTGTCGGGCCATGATAAGGTTTGATGCGCTGCGCTCCACATAAGGAGCGCACTTATCCACGAAAGCAGTGTGGCGGGGCCACGAGAGGCGCACGACTTGAACGCCCTCTGGCCCCGCCTGCATTGGGGGATAGACGGCGAGAGCCGCCTCGAAGCAGCGTCAGCGCTTTCGAGCGAATCGCAGAGTCAGCGACTCCCACCAAGGACGGACACGCTTGTGCAAGTCTGACAGTCCCGTTTCAGGCGGGCTTGCAGGTACGAGGTTGCCCTGCTATACGAACGCCAATAAACCCCTAGGGATGCGTATTGGCCTGTAAAACCATGCGAGGGCTTGTGACATGAAGGGTGTGATCCTGGCTGGCGGATTGGGCACACGATTGGCACCACTGACCAAGGTGACCAACAAGCACCTGCTGCCTGTATACGACAAACCGATGATCTATTACCCGCTCGAATGTCTGGTCAACGCGGGGATCAAGGAGATTCTCCTGGTGACCGGTGGCAACAGCGCGGGTGACTTTCTATGCTTGCTGGGCAACGGCAAACACTTCGGGCTCAAGGAATTGCATTATACCTATCAGGAGGGTGAGGGGGGCATCGCCGACGCCCTGCGGCTGGCGGAGGACTTCGCCGATGGCGGGAAGATCTGCGTCGTCCTCGGTGACAACATCATCGAGAAGGACATCCGCCGCGGTGTAGCCAACTTCTTCACGCAGACCTCGGGCGCGCGGATTCATCTGAAACAAGTGCCAAGCCCACAGCATTTTGGTGTTCCGGTCTTCGAGGGTCATCGTATTGTCCGCATCGAGGAGAAACCTACCGAGCCTAAGAGCCCTTACGCCGTGATCGGGATATACATGTACGATGCGGAGGTGTTCAACTTCATCAGCACCCTCAAGCCCTCCCAGCGAGGCGAACTCGAGATCACCGACGTCAACAACATGTACATCGAGCGAGGCGAGCTCGAGTACGAGGTGCTTGATGGCTGGTGGACCGACGCCGGAACCTTCGAGTCGCTCCTTAGAGCCACCAACCTCGTAGCCGACGGCGGCGCCAACAACATCGCCCCCCAGTCACCCGATACCCCGATCTCCGTCTAGCGATGCTGGAACGCTCGCGGCAAGCGGCAGCCAGGGTCTCTAGGTCGGCCCCGCACAGTTGGACAACCCGAGAAGAGTGGGCTCCGCGGCGACCCTCCTTACCGCCGAGGGTGACAACGGTGGAGCGACTTTGCCTGAGTCGCTTCCGGTTGCATGGGTTGCACAGTGTTCCACCGCCTGTTAGAGTTCCCGGAGTTTGGTGTCGCAAGAGGAAACAGCAACTCTAACGATCAGGAGGCGAAGCCATGGTGGCTGTTCGTGGACCCAATGGGTGCTCACTACATCAGTTCTTGTCGGCTGTGATCGTCGTCGTGCTGTCGACTTACGGGGTGGTCCGTGGGGCGGCCAATGTCGGTGAGGTGCCAGAGGTTCCCAGAGGACATATGATCATCGAGGGCGATATCATCGTCCCGGTGGATTTCTACGAAACGCTCGCTGCCCGCGGAACGTTTGCACCCAACACCTGGCCTGGTGGAGTCGTTCCGTACGAGTTCGATGCCAACACGACGGCAGCTAACCAGGCAGCCATGCTGGTCGCGATGGGTGATTGGGAGGAAGTGGCCTGTGTCGACTTCAGGCCCCGACAGGGCGGGGATCCCAACTGGGTCCACATACAAGATTCGGATAGCAACTCGTCGGCTGTCGGCGTGCAGGGCGGTGGGCAGGTTATCAATATATTCAACTGGGGCTGGGAGTTCATCATGGCCCACGAGCTCGGGCACGCCCTTGGCCTCTGGCACGAGCAGTCCAGAACAGACCGCGATGCCTTCGTGACAATCGATTTGGGCAACGTCTGCCAAACCTGCTGCAGCGGGGCTAGCTGCAACCACAACTTCAATATTGTGGCCACTTCCACGGCTCACGGTCCCTACGATTACGACTCCGTCATGCATTACGGAGAGTGTGCCTTCTCGGTCTGTAACACATGTCCCAATGACGCCGGTTGCACGAACGGCGGGAGAACGATCATTGCCCCCAGTCCGATCGGCCAGAGGGACCACCTGAGCGACGGGGACATTGCGGTGATGCGATTCCTGTATCCGTGCGGTCTGCCCACGATCGATACCGGGGCCAGCAGCCTGACAGTCGAGTGTGACGGCGCAGGCAACGTGGGCCAACTGAACGCATGGCTTAACAACAACGGCGGCGGCACTGCCACCGACACCTGCGGAGCGGTGACCTGGAGCCATGATTATGCCCCGGGTAACTTCGAGTTTGATTGCGATGGGACTGGTTCGGTAGACGTGACCTTTACAGCCGCGAACGTCTGCGGGCGGACGGCAGTCACGACAGCCACGTTCACGATTGTGGACACTACGCCACCATCGATTGATGTCCCAGCTTCTGACCGCACGGTTGAGTGTGACGGGGCCTTCAACGTCCCGGAGCTGACCGAGTGGCTCACGACTAACGGCGGAGCGGTGGCCGGCGATGTTTGCAGCGACGTCACCTGGAGCAACGACTATAACCCGGGCAATTTCGTCATCGATTGTGGTCCTACGGGCTCGATCGACGTGACCTTTACAGCCGTGGACGAATGTGGGCTTACGGCGACAACAACGGCGACCTTCACCATCGTGGATACCACAAATCCGACCATCGATTGCGTCATCACGAACACGGTCCAACCGGTCGAGGTGGACCGAAACTGCGAAGCCTATATTAACTTTGAGATTACCGTCACAGACGGATGTTGTGTAGACCCGAACGATGTAGACATCACAGCCGTTGTGCTCACAGACAACGCCACGCTGGGACCGCTCGAGCTCGATCCGCTGCCACCGAGCGGTCCAGCGCTCACGATCACGGGTCGCGTGCTGATTTCCGATTTGACCTGTTGCCCCGCAACCGTGCAGATCACCGCCCAGGCTGTCGATTGCTGTGACAATCCTGCCGTGCCATGTGCGACGGCAGTGGATGTCATCGACAACTATCCGCCCGTTGGTGCCTGCGGTTTGACACACGATCACTTCGGATGGAACTGGGTGGACAACAGGGTCGAGCTTACAGCCAACGAACCCGTGTATTGGGCTGCGTTGTCCGGTCAACCAGCGGGAGCCTCGCCCTTCCCCATCCTCGATCCAGGGTGGCTTCCGGGACGCCCCGATCCGGATTCCCTTGATTCGAGTGACCGCGTGCTGCGGGGCTATGTGGTGGCTGTCGCGGTCAACGAGAACGGTGAGGAAATACGGTGGAATCATCTGAAGGGTGATGCTGTTTTAGTCAATTA
Organism: uncultured Phycisphaeraceae bacterium; assembly: GCA_964405925.1. Taxonomy (GTDB): domain Bacteria; phylum Planctomycetota; class Phycisphaerae; order UBA1845; family UBA1845. The sequence goes on from CAYOQG010000036.1 coordinate 25,677, forward strand.
CCACGACGGCTCGGCGTGGGAGTACAACGCCTACGCATTCCAGGCCCACAATGCCGCCCACGGAGCGCAGACCGGAACGCCGGGGACGCTTCATCTGGACGGAAGCGAGTATGACGCCTGTTTCAATCAACTTTTGCTCGACTTCTATGCGGTGGGGTCCATGGGTCTGACCGGCGGCTGCGATGGGGATATGCAGAACTGCAGATGGCCTATCACCGTCGATACCGACCTGACGTTGCTGCCAGTAAGCGTTGACCTTCGACAGGACAATTTCGGACCGGTGACCACGAAGGCCAAGTTCGACATCTGGAACATGAACGAGTGGAAATTCTCGGGGACCGCACGTTGCATCACATGCTGGGACCAGGCGCTGTTGAGCAATTATGACGCCCCGAACCATTTTCTCCAAGAGAACCTGCACTCTGACAAAGGGAAAGCCAGGATCGACGGGCTTGCCAGCTCGGTCTGTCCGGGCAGCACGAACGCTGCGCTGCTGGGTGTGTCGATGAAGGTGCTTGCGTTTGACGACGGTATGGGTGTTGCCC
>CAYOQG010000037.1:0-25907 GCA_964405925.1 uncultured Phycisphaeraceae bacterium
ATCTAGAGCAGACCCGCTAATTGCGTAGCGCCGGGGCTTGTCCCCGGCGCAGGTTTCTGCCGGGCATAGGTGCGCCGCCCACGAGGAGCGGCGCTACATGAAAACCGAGAATACTCTAGATTCCTTCGCCGTCGGGTTCTGGTGGTGACCAGCGGGCGAAGTGCTTTTGGCACGCCGTTTGTGCGTGCTCTTCGACGTCTTGACGGAAGCTGCGGTAGGCCTCCAACAGGGCTTTGCCTTCCGGGGTCAACTCCATCCCACCACCACCCGCCCCACCACGCTTCGGTGTAACAACGGCCACACCCGTCCTTTCCTCGATGAACTGAAGATGCTTCCAGGCCTGGCGATAGCTCATCTTGAGTTGCTTTGCGGCCGCTGACAGCGATCGACTGGCATAGATTGCGTCGAGCAAACGCATCTTTCCAGGTCCGAGCGCGTTCCGCCCGCCGACGTCGACCCAGATACGAACGCGACCCTCCCATGAACCCGGAAGGGCCGTATCCTCTCTTAGGTGACCTTTGCGCGGACCTGGCTGAATCTTTGCCACACGCTTTCTCCACGGACGGCCACAAAGCCCTCTTCGCACAGGCAGGCGGTTCGCCTTGCCTCAGCAAGAATCACACTTCGCAACGACCTCGTCAATCGTCGGCGACAGCCGTTCGGACGGACCAGGGCGTCGAGTCGCAAGGCGCCCGTTTACGCATCGTGCAAGACCGGCCACGGTGGCGAAATGATGTTGGCCGACTCCCACAGGGGTGAGGGAATCTTCAGGGGCAGCTCCTCCAACAACGAAGGGCGAACTGCGATGATCAGCTTCTGGGTCTTGGTGCACTCGTCGAGGGCGATCCTCAAGCTCGGTGCCCAGCCCTGGCTGCGGAATTCCAGAGGGCCCACCTCGTCGATCGCGATGACATCAAAGCCATCGCGAACGGCGGCAACGATCGCCGCATTGCCGATTCGAATCGCATCCGTGTCGAATTCATACGGTCCCATCGTAACCGCCGCACCCGGGGAGGTCTTCAGGCGTGCGAGGGGACGTTGCTCGTGGGTTCGAAGGTCGAACAGATCGTAACCTGTGTGTCGGCCTCCCACGAAGACAGCTCTCGATATGACCCCACCAACGCAGCGGTGGCGGACAGTCATCAGGTTCGCAAAGCGGAAGATGTATGTTGTCTTTCCAGAGCCGCGCGGCCCGGAGACTAGTTTCACCATTTTAACATCTCTGACCAACTTAGAGAGCTTCACCGAAACCCGCGCGAACGCATGCCCGGGGTATTGCAACCCGCCGAGACCTGCTATGATTCTAACGTGAGGCGTGGTCGCCGGCACGGTTCGTGCGGTCAGGAATCGTTGGGCTGAGGGAGTTCCTCGGTTCTTTTTTTGAGGCGCGATATGCTTATAGAAGCACATCGGCGTGACGTCAGCTTGACAGCGGCACGCGGCTTCACCCTTGTCGAGTTGCTGGTGGTCATGGCGATTATCGCCATGTTGATGGCCCTTCTCGCCCCATCGCTGAGTGCGGCCCGGCAACAGGCGAAGCAGGTCATGTGCGCATGTCGGTTGAAGCAATGGGGTGTCGCGTTCAACTGCTACGAAGCGGAAAACAGCGGTGTTTGGCCCCATTGCGACGGGCTCGATCGCGGACCACGCGAGTTGGACGATCCCTTCATCACGGCTGAAGACCTCGCTGATTGGCATGGGTGGATGGATATGCTCCCCCCGATGCTGGATCTCAAGCCCTGGCGTGAGTACCCGCGCTTCAATCGTCCCGGCGAAAAAACGTTCTATCAGTGCCCGATGGGCATCCCTTTGGAGGGGGAAGGAGCATATAGTTACCGGCCGCGTCGCGATGGTTACTTCAGTTATGCGATGAACTCCTGCCTGGAACTCGATGCCAACGCCTGGCCACCCGACGACGGGATCGGGTATCCCATGCCTTCGTTCCTGTCGCCGTCGAGGATCGTTCGACCACCTCGCGTCATTCTTCTGTACGACCAACTGCTCGACCCGAGAAAGGGGTTCGACGAGAAGAAGCGGTACCGAGGGGCAGGGAAGTATAGCGCGACATACCCCAAGTCGTTCGCGGCCCGGCATCGGCATGGCCAGTCGGGCCTCGGCGGCAACATTCTCTTTTGCGATGGACACACGGGTTGGAAGCAAAGTGTTTGGAAAGAGGACTGGGATCCGGAGTTGGAGGTCCCACCGCGGAGCGATCCCGATTGGTATCCCTTCCCACCCCCGCCCGGGGAAAAACCCAGTGACGATGTGATTATCGATGTCGGGGATGATGAAGATTAAGCAGATGGATGGGTTACGCAACGGGTGCGTGATTCCCTATACCCCAATGAAGTAGGAGAAGGAGGTTCCCAATGAAAAGGCGAGTGTGTGTGGTGGTTTTGGGAGGGTTGCTGACAGTTGGTTTGGCTGGCAGCGCGTTTGGAGATGTTCTGACGATCCGCGACGTCCAGTATACAACTGATCCCAGCGGCGATTCACCGTACAACGGACAGATCCACGATGTCACGGGAGGGATCGTCACACACATCTGGTTTGGTGGCAAACCACGCATTTACGTGCAGGACCCAGCCTATTCCAAGTGGGGCGGAATCATTGTGAAAGACTGGCATAATGGTGAGTTAGCTGGCAATGTGAATATTGGTGACTGGGTGAGTTTCGCGAGTATCGTCATTGAGGAGGCTAACGGGACAACCCATTTGCAGTACAATAGGGACTGGTCGCCAGATGTATCATTCACTATCGTCAGCACCGGAAACCCCCTACCCGACCCTATCCTGCTTAACGCTGGACACCTTCCCGTGCCGGTAGATCACCCGCGCACCGAACCTTATGAGAGTATGGTTGTCACACTGCATACCGTAGTCGTCGGAGAAAAGGATCTTGGCAAGGCGTCCGACAACTACGAGCTTCTCCAGGGCACTTGGGTCGCCTGGGGAGCAGACTATATGAACCTCGATGCGGGCGGTCCCTATGACCCTCGGATTCAAACAGGAGCACTACTGGCAAGGATTACCGGCATCGTCGAGCAATACACAAAGCTCTCCAGCGGGTGGGATTATTATCAGATCGTGACTCGATCTGCTGACGACATTGAAGCTGCCGAGGGTATACCAACAGTCTCCGAGTGGGGTGTGCTCGTGTTGGCACTGCTCTTGCTCACGACGGCGAAGGTTGTCTACAGAAGGCGTGAGTGCGCGGCATAGCATTAGTCGTGCTTCGAAGCCCATTGGCGCAGCGACCGCTCGCTCGGCTGGCTATTGCAGGTGACCGTGGTCAGACTGGCGGGGCCGTTGGTGAGTGCGTGCGCGTTGTGGGGATGTGAACAGAGGACATTATCCGATGCAAGGCCTTAGGAGGATGTTCGCGTTCGTAACCCTGAGCATGGTCGGGTCGGTTGTCGGTGGTGAGGCACGGGCTCAACCAGTGCTGACGATCTACGAGATACAATCCAACACGATTGATGGGGATGTCAGTGCCCACAGCGGAGAGACCATCGACTGCGTGGGAGGCATTGTTGTCAGCAAATTCCCCGGGTACAGACCCCGGATCATCTTGCAGGACCCGAACCGCCCCAATGAGTGGGGCGGGATTCAGGTGAAGGACTGGATATGGCACTCGGACCCGGGGGAGTGGGAGCTGTACGACCACGTCGAGATCGGTGACTGGGTCTCTCTGACGAACGTCCGGGTCGAGGAGTTTGTTGGAAACACGATGCTCCAATACCAGACCGTCTACAACCCGGGGTTTACCGTTGAAAGCCAGGGACAAGCTCCGCCGGCCCCTGTGGTACTGAGTGTGGCTGACTTGCGGTATCCACCCAATCATGGTGTCACCGAACAGTACGAAGCCATGGCTGTCACCCTGCAAGATGTTCGGGTCGGCCAGATGGACTTGGGGAAGGCAGAGGACAACTACGAGCTGATCCGGGGCGGTTACGTCGCCTGGGCGAGCGACTACATGAATGTGGACGCGGGGGCGCCTTATGACCCGCGCATCGAAACCGGTGTCAATCTGCTGAGCATCACCGGCGTGCTGGAGCAGTATACGAAAACGGACCCCCCTTGGGATTACTATCAGCTTTGTACTCGATCTGCGGCGGATATAGTCCTCCTCCCGATTCCAACGGTATCAGCTTGGGGCATGGTCGTTATGGGAATGCTCCTACTCATTGGGGGTACGATCACGCTGCGGTACCGCTGGTACCGGGTCGCGTAACGATTGGCCTGCGCGTTTCAGAGGCAGTCGGCAAGCGCTTTCCGGAGTGGGGAGTTAAAGAGGGAAACTGTGCGCGTAACCAGCAAATGAAGGAGGCAGCATGCGGAACTTCCATTGGCAAGTGCTTATGACGGGCCTCTCGCTTGGGATTGTGTCTGTGGCGCAAGCCGGTGACGAGCCACTGACCATATATGAAATTCAATCCAACACGGTGGACGGTGATGCCAGCGCCTATCAAGGGCAAGTGATCGACTGTACCGGTGGGATTGTCGTGGGCAAGTTCGCTGGGACGCGTCCTCGCATCGTTCTGCAGGACCCGGCCTATCCAGGTGGTTGGGGTGGAATTCAAGTCAAGGATTGGACCTTGAGTGACCTCTACGACCACGTGCAGATCGGCGATTGGGTAACACTCACGAATGTGAAGGCGGAGGATTATCGAGGCACAACCTTTCTTCAGTGGCAGACCCCGTACAACCCCAGCTTCTCAGTTATCAGCAGGAACAACTCACCTCCAGATCCAATTGACGTCGAGCCGAGCATGATACCCGCTCCCATCCCTCATCCATTCGATGAGTGGTATGTTGAAAGCCACGATGCCGAGCTCTACGAGTCTATGCTTCTTAGAGTCCAGTGCATCGACGTCACTGCGTGGAACCTCGGAAAAGCTGTAGACAACTACAATCTGAAAGGGCTGGATGGCAGTGACTGCTGGGCAGCCGACTATATGAACTGGGACAGAGATCCAGACGGATATCATCCCTACGTGCATCTGGGGGCGAACTTTCGCGCGGTCACCGGCGTGTTCGAACAGTATACCAGGCTCAGTGACGGGTGGGATTACTATCAGCTCATCACACTCCGGACTGATGATTTTGTCATCATGGGCGACGCCGATCACGATACGGACGTGGACCTTGATGACTGGCCGCGCCTCGAGGAGTGCTTCACCGGACCGTACTGTGACCATGTGCCCGGTGGTTGCGACCCACCGGAATGGACATGGCCGCCCCTTAATTTCTCAGTCGAGCATTGTTGGATGATGGATACGGACTGTGACGGCGACGTGGACCTGGCCGATGTGGTGGGGTTCGGACAGTTGTTCCCGTCCAGGTGACACACAGGTAGATGTTGACGGCTTGGAAAGGAGAAGGGACAATTTGAAGGACGTTAGACGATGGAGCGTTGGATGCGCGATGTTGCTGTCGCTCATGTGGTGCAACGGGTGTAATAGAAAAGACACTCATCAGAGAGGAAGTACACCCAAGGTGAACACCAGCATCGAATTGACAGGAAGCGGGCTCGGTCAGCCCACGGTTTTGAGCTTTGAGCAATTGGCGAGCATGCCCATGGTACAGCTCGACGACGTGATGATGCTCAAAACCCATGAGGACAACGAGCTGACCAGTTGGCAAGGACCGGCGTTGGAGACCCTGCTGACGGCAGCGCAACTCAAACCTGGCCCGATGATCGTCAACCTCGAAGCCGAAGACGGGTACGCAGTTGACGCCCGCCTCGAAGACCTAACTGGGGCTATCGTGGCCATCAAGGACGGCCAGGGTTGCTGGCTGACAGAGACAGACGAGAAGTGCGTGTTGAAGCTCGTTCCACCCCATCTGCCTGGAAACTTCTGGGTGGTCAACCTCCGTCGCATCCACGTCGAACCGACGAGCGAAAGTACGCCATGAAAGCTGGGCTAGCCGACCGTCATTTTTTCTCCTTGCGCGAGCTTATGACCATGGCGGCCCTGGCTGCGCTTGGCGGGGTGTCCAGCACCGCAGTGAGCTGGATCGGGGCATCGCTCCGTGCTTTGACCGGTCTGCCGGGTGGACTGCAGTTTCTGGCGGGGATTCACGTTCTGTGGCTGGTCCTGGCCGTGGGGTTGGTGGGAAAGCCTGGAGTGGGCACCGTGACGGCCTTACTCAAAGGGGCGGTCGAGCTCTTTTCAGGAAATCCTCACGGATTGCTCGTTGTCTTGCTGAGTGGGTTTGGTGGGGTTGTCGTTGATCTCGTGTGGCTTGTTGCGGGGCGGCGAGATCGTCTGCTGACCTATATGCTTGCCGGTGGGATGGGAGCGGCAAGCAATTTGCTCGTGTTCAAGTTCGTATTCTCCTTGCCCACTTACCGGTCTGTGAATCTCGGCCTCGTCTTGCTGGCGGTGGTGGCCTTTGTGAGCGGTGTGTTTTTGGCGGGATTGCTGGGCTGGTCTCTGATTCAGGGACTACGTAGGGCGGGCGTCGTTGGCACACAGAGACCGATCACAAGCGGTCCCAGCAACATCCACACTTGGCTGCGACTCGGTCTGGTCGGGCTGGCCTTGGCCGCCATCGGCACGGCCATGTACTTCTCAAGGACGCATGGCGCAACGGGCAGCCAAGAGCCAAACCGGAACTCGCGGAGCCCAACGCAGGCTCAACCCGTTGGTCCGTAGTATATTTCGCAGCGAGCGATTCGCTTGTCGAAGAGCGCCCATTATCGTGATACGCTTTGATCGATTTAGCTGGCAGTTTGCCCAGGCCTCGTTCTCCGCGGTTGAGGACATCTCCTTACACCTTCAGCGCGGTGAGTTTGTGACGGTGGCCGGTCCGAGTGGATCGGGCAAGACGACGCTCGCAATGGCCATGTGCGGGCTCCTTGTGGGGCGGCAGGCGGGCGATGCGACAGGCAATGTGTTTGTGGACGGGCTAAACGTCGCGGAAATACCATTGTTTCGGATAGCTGAGAGGATTGGACTGGTCCAGCAAAACCCCGAAGCTCACTTCGCGACGCTGACGGTTGAAGACGAGATCGCGTTCGGCATGGAAAACCACTGCGCAGCACCCGAGGAGATTCGCCGGCGGAGCCGCGAGGCGATGGAACTGCTGGGAATTTCACACTTGGGCGATCGGGATCTCGGGACACTGTCGGGAGGTGAACAGCAGCGGGTGGCGGTGGCTTCAATCGTCGCAGGTGAGCCGAGCGCGCTGGTACTCGACGAGCCAACGGCCAGTCTCGATCCGGAAGCATCGCGTCACCTGTTCCGGGTGCTCTCTAATCTCTGCAGGCGCACAGGTCTTACGGTGGTGATCATCGAGCACAAGCTCGCTCATCTGCTGCCGCTGAAGCCGCGGCTGTTGTACATGGACAAGGGTCGGATTGTGGCGGACATCCCCAGCGACCAGCTCGAACAGACCTATTCGGGTAGCGTTGTGACCCGGACCGCCGCACGTGACAGATTTGATGCCCGATGTGCGACACCTACAGAGGCTTCGCCTGTCATAGATGCGTCACATGTAACCGTCGAGGTGGGCGGAGAGACCATTCTCCGAGACGTGAACCTCCACGTAAAATCGGAAGAAGTCCTCGGTGTCCTCGGGCCCAATGGGGGCGGGAAGACAACGCTGTTGCACTGCTTGTTGGGATTGGTGCAGCCGGTCCGCGGATCCATCCAGTTGTTTGGCGCATCCGTGTCGGCGGCCAAGACCTCGCAATTGGCCAGGCACGTGGGACTGGTCTTCCAGAACGCCGACCATCAGCTTGTCACAGATACCGTGCAAAACGAGGCTCTGTTCGCCGCACGGACGTTTAAGTGCCTCGACCAGACGATTCAACAACGAGGGGTTAGGCTGCTGACAGCAGCCGGCCTCGACGATCGAACGGATGACCATCCCTTTCGACTAAGCTGGGGGCAGAAGCGGCGGCTCAACGTGATCTCAGCCGTGCTTCATCGACCGCGTTTGCTGCTGTTAGACGAGCCGTTCGCCGGGCAGGACTGGGATAACGCCGCCTTTTTGCTCGACGTTCTAACGAGCGTCGTGCGCGGTCACCCCATCGAGATGAGCGGCGGCGAAGCAGCCCTAGAGACTGATTCGCGGACGAATGACCTTGGCGCCTGTCTGGTGGTGACCCATGACCCGCGTGTGATTCTCCAGAGCTGTACGCGGGTGCTGTTTATTTGCGAAGGTCAACTGCTGTTGGACGCGCCCGTTCCCGAGGCCTTTGATCGTTTACGGGCGATGGGACATGAGGCATACACCGTGGTAGAGACAGGTTATACTGCGTCCGTCGACGCCAAGCAGGGGGAGGCGGCCAGCGTGGCAAACCGGCGGTAGTCGCTCTGTAGCGACGACGGGAGAATCGATCGTAAGCGCTTGACTGCGGCGCATTGAAGATGATGAAACTGATGGTGATGCCTCGTTCAAATTCATCCGTGATTCACCGCCTCCACCCGGTGGTGAAGCTCGCATGGTTCTTGTGGCTTGCCTTGTTCATCTTCTTGAGCGATTCACCCGTGCTTCCACTGACGGTGGCAGGCGGGGCTATGGCACTTTTGTGGGTGGCTAGGATTCCTCCGTGGCGTCTGCCTGGAATCCGTGTGTTCTTGATGCTCGGTGTGGTGGTCGCCGCGATTCACGTGCTCACGAACACCGACGGGGAGGTAACCATCGGGCCAGTTACGACGGAGGGGCTCTATGCCGCGATGCGGGTCGCCGGCCGATTGCTGGCAATCATTTTGTTGAGTGCCTGGTTCGTGATGACGACGGAGCCCATGTCTTTAGCCTGCGCATTGATGCGTCTGGGATTCCCCTATCGTTGGGGGTTTGCCCTTGTAACCGCGTTGCGTCTCGCACCGGTTTTTGGACTGGAAGCCCAGCATGTGCGTCGAGCACAACTCGTCCGCGGCGTGGCGTACGATAGCGCCCCACCGCGAAAGTGGTGGCTGATGCTGAGGTGCCTCTGCTTCCCGCTTCTGGTATCGGCTGTACGCACCGCCCACTCGTTATCGCTCTCAATGGAAGGTCGAGCTTTTGGATTGCACGGGCGGCGTACGTTCGCGCGTGACGTTCCGAGCACCGGTTACGATACCTGGTTGATCGTGCTGTTGGCCCTGTCGATCGTGTGTGGCCTGTGGTGGGCAGGGTGGAATCGTTGATCCAAGTGCCGGACGCCAGCGTGTGCCTATCGCCGACGCTGCTGTGGCACCCGTTGCATGCGGTCAGGCGTTGGTTCACCAATGTGCCCGTAATCTTGACGCGGGCGCTTTGACAAGAGCGGTAGTGTTCACCATGACTGAACCGACCGTAGTAATCATGATCCACGGTCTTGTCGGTTCGCTGGAGTATTTTCATCCCGCGGCCAGGATCAGACGGGCGGAGGTTCGCACGATTGACTTGCTTGGATACGGGGACTTCCAGAACGTGGCCGGGGATCGGTTAACGCTGCACCAGCAAGCGGAGCATGTCGCGTCGCACATCGCATCATGCTCGATGGCACCCGTGTGGCTCTTGGGCCATAGTATGGGCGGAGCCGTGGTCATGCTGTTGGCAGAGAGGCATCCCGAGCTCGTTTGCGGCATCATCAACGTCGAAGGCAACTTCACACGGAAGGATGCCTTCTGGTCGAGCGCGATCGTCAAGAAGTCACTTGGAGAGTGGACGCGGGAATATGACCAAATGCGTTGCGACGTACGAGCATGGACCGTGCGTTGTGAGGTCGAACCTACCCAGCGAAACGTCCTGTGGATGACAGACATTCTGGACCACCAGCCCGCATCGACGGTCTACGCGATGTCCAAAGCCATCGTTAAGGAGACATTGAACCCGGCGTATCTTGACGTTGTACGCCGCGTCGTCGACCGCGGTATCCCGATCCATCTGATCGCCGGCGAGCGGTCCGCAAAAGACTGGGACGTGCCGGATTTCGTCCGAGCCGCCGCCTGCAGCAACACAACCATCCCCGGAACAGGTCACGTCATGATGCTCGATGATCCCGACACGTTTTGCCGAGTCGTTGATGCCACCGTTCTAGCAGCATAGGGAGGCTTACCGCACCGGGCGCGCAGGCGCTCACGCCTCGTCTCCTGCCCAGGATACGCAACGGGGGACAAGGTGCTCCAGAGGATGTGTGTCGCCGACCACTGAGGACAACCGCAAGTAGCGATTGCCGGGGAGCCAAGGGCGAACCTGGTCGAGGGTTCAACGACGACGCGTCGGCTCGAGAGAGGCTTGGCGGGGCGGCGCCGGAACCCGGGCACGGGTTGCGTGTTTGCTAACCGGCCCGGTTCACCGGTTCCGCTCCGCCAGGCGTCGTAGTGTCAGCCTTACGTCTCGCCCTGCTTCAGGTCTTACTCGCAGGAGGCCCAGCCTTCCGCAACGTACTCGCTCCCGTCGTCCGCAGGCTGAAGATCTCCATCCAGATCACGCCAGATATACACCGTAATCCCGTTCTCGTTCCAAGCGCAAAGGTCAAACTGGAAAGACCCATGCCAGTTCACGTTGCCCGAAGAATTTGCGATTCCGGGGAGGCTCACCTCGCCACCGGGCACGACCCACGTACCATATAGCGCCCCAGGAACGAAGTCGGTGATGGCAACAGTGGCTTCCGTCTCGGTATTCCCGGGGTGATAATTGAAGATAGCCATTCCGTCGCCCCCGGTCCCTGCCTCCTCGGTTCCCGCGTAGGGTGTGATCGCCTTGACCTTGATCGCCTTACCCACCGCCACTCCTACAATCAAACAAACCGCCAATACACATACGAGTCGACTGAACTTCAACATCTCTTGTTCCTCCGTAGGAAAGCCCTCCCGGTGTGCCTTGCTCGGGCTCCGCACCCGAACGGGCACTTCCGATCGCCAAAAAGTGTAAGTAGGCTATCCTAACGCGGTCCGTGCTCCAAGTGAAGACAAAAAAACATCCCTCCCTGCAACTGCCATCGCTTCGTCACGCACTATTGCAGTGCCAATGACATTCCAGGCCCTTCATGTGCAAAAGATCAGCCAACAACTGGTACTGTTACTTCTCCACTTCAGCTAACACGGACAAGTTACAGCTTCATGGGGTGGCATTTTATCGGAACGCGCACCGTCGGGTCGGCAGCGAATCAGAGAGGTCTCGAGTTTGCTCGACTTTTATCACCCGCAATACCACCCGCACTGCCGGCGTGGCAAGTAGGGGATGTGCGGGGATTCCCCCAAGGCGACGTTGGAAGAAGTTGCAGGTGTCTCCCCTGGATGCGCGCAGTCACGGCGCCCCGACCGCGCTCCATGGCGTTGCCCGGCCTGTCGACATGTTCAGTCATGAGGGCCCATTGCGATACCCGACGGGACGAGTTGAGCGTCACCGTCGACCTGCAAGGCTACCAGCCTCAAATCAATGCCTTCGCACAGTTCGCCCAGAATGAAGGCCAGCCGAAACGGCTGCACGGGCGGAAGTACGCCTTGAGTGCCACAACCCTTGCGCTTGCCCCAGTACTCCGTCGGGCTTTGCACCGGGGCTCGACACGTACGCCGACCCAAGAAATCGATGCAGCCCAAGGAGTAGGTCAGACCCCATCCACCTCGTTCACCGGCTTCGAGTTCCAAGAGCGCACCGCTACCATCGCCGATAACATCTAGGATCCAGCTCTGCGGCTCTCCGCCCACTGCCGCCAGTGGCAATCCGATCACCGCTTGGATCTGGTCACGCTCCTCGCGCTTCCGGCGGAGTTGGACGCGAAGGCAGGCGTCAGCATCGTGTCCTTCGACGCCAAGCAGGATTGACCCCTGCGCGGTCGTCTCCGTTTCAAGGAGAGGGAAGGCTTCAGCATCATCAAAACGGTACAGGAGCAGACTCATCAAACACCAGAAACCAGAATGCGGGATTATGCGTGCTGAATGCTGAATTCCGCGTTCAGCCTTCTACCATTCCGCATTCCTGTGGTATCAGCACAACCTTTCCACGGACGGTGCGCGACTCGATGTATCGGTGGGCGTCAGCCACGTCCTTAAGCGCGTAGGTGCGATCGACGCACGCCTTGACCTTCCCCTCCGCCAGCCACTTGAGCCCACGTTTGAGCTCCTCCATGCTGCCCATGAATGATCCGCGAAGCTGATGCTGTCGGAAGAACAGATCGCGGATGTTGAGCGTGGCTTTGATGCCGCCAACCAAACCGAAGTTGACAAAGATTCCCCCAAGTCGCAATGCTCGCAGGTTGTCTTCGAAAACGCTCGCCCCGACGTTGTCGATGACCACGTCGACGCCTTCACCATCCGTCCACTCCAGGACTTTGTCGGCGAAGTTCTGCTCGTTGTAGTTGATCACCAGGTCGGCGCCCGCCCGGGTTGCGGTTTCGACCTTCTCGGCCGAGCCCACCGTCGCGGCAACTCGGGCCCCAAGCGTTTTGGCGACTTGGATGCAGGCATTTCCGCTTCCTGACGCGCCAGCCTGGACAAGCACGCTATGTCCCGCTTGTACCTCACCAAGCGTCTCCACCGCGTGGACGGCGGTCATCAACACGAGGGGCATGGCTGCGACCTGCTCAACCGGAAGACCTGTCTCGTCCTTCACGACGAACCGGGCCGGCATTCGAATGTACTCGGCGTTGCCGCCCCACGTGTGGGTTCCCGTCACCTCAAAGCTCGGGGCGAGGTTCTCCGGTTTTGTATCCCAATGCGCTGGATCGATGGGAAACCCGGGGGCCACAATGGCCCGATCACCTTCGTGCCAGCCAGTGACACCTGCGCCGAGAGCTGCTATCGTCCCGGCTACGTCAGCCCCCATAACGTGTGGCATAGGCATGTCAGTAAAGACAGCGCCCATGCGAAGGTAGAGGTCGTAGCGGTTGATCCCGCAGGCCGCAACCTTAAGGACCAGATCCCCCGGGCCGGGCTCGGGCAAAGCCACATCTTCGTACCGAAAGACATCCGGTTCGCCGAACTCTCGAATCAAGGCTGCCTTCATGACGAGATTCTTCTCCGTCTCCCGGTCCGGTCGCGCAGCGCCCCTCCCCGCGGACGAGAGTCTTCATTGCGTGGCGGCGCAGCATCGTGCGTCACACGAGCCGTGCAGTCCGCGCAAACGTCAAGGTCGATGGCTTCAAGCCCGGCGCTTGAGCGTGTCGCCCCACTAATCCGCGCGATCCGCCGTCGACCGCGATTATATCGGAACTTCGAGCGGGAACGACAGCAGGGCAGGTGCCGTAAGTGCCCGACTCTGAACACCTCCCGATCGTGCCAGATCAATCTACGTCAGCCTTGGTGCTGCCGGACGGGGGTTTCCGGTGGTGACGTCCGGGCTGCTTCTTGGGGGGGAGGAGCCTCTGTCCGCGCAGGTCGTGAGGGGAATGTCGGCAGTGGGCGCCGCGGGCGCCGCCGGCCGATCCATGCGCGGGCTGTCGGTCGCCTGGCCCATCGCCACTATCGGTGCCGTCTTCTATGGCTCGCTCCTCCCTTTCCATGTGGACTGGTCCGCGTTTCGTCCCACTAACGCCTTCGGGTTATTGGAGGTGGGCCTTCTCCGTTCAGACAGCACAGATGCTCTCATCAACGTCCTGGTGTACATCCCTGTTGGCTTGCTGCTCGCACTGAGCGGGCGGGGTGACATCGGACGCCGACTTGCTCGTCTGCCGCGGATCGTCTTTGTCGGGGCAACCGTAAGCGTGATGGCGGAAGTCGTGCAAACGGGCATCACCTCTCGCTGCGCATCCTGGATTGACGTCGCGTTCAATGTCACCGGTACGACAGTGGGAGCGATTCTTGGAGCCGTTCTCTTCAACGCCGTAGTCAAAGTACTACGAACGCTTCGACGCGGCATGATGGATCGACCCTTTACTACGTTGTCATCGATGTTGACCGTTGGTCTGGTGCTGTACTGTCTTGCGCCGTTTGACTTCGTTACGAATACGGCCGGCCTCCATGCGTCCTTCTTACGGGCACGGTGGGACCTGATTGAGCCGCGACTGACGCCGTTCGGTGAGCCACCCTACGCCATGATGCTCGAGCAACTCATGGGCGCCGCCTGGTTTGCGGGGCTGGGGTATTTTCTTGCCCTCGCGGCAGTCGAGAAGAAACGCTTCACGCACAACAGCCCGCCGTCGCAGTGCAAAGAGAGACTCGCTGAAGCACGCGGTGCCGGGCTCGGCCACAGGCTTCGGGTCGGTCGGCTGTCGAGTCAAGACACCGCCCACACACGGGCTGTCGCCTTTGGCTCAGCCCTCACGCAGGGATTGGCTGTGGCGGTTGTTATCGAGTGCTTGCAGCTCTTCACCCATTCACACGTCTTTGACCTGGCGGCGTTGATGCTCAGAGGACTGGCGGTGGGGCTATCTGCCTGGTGGGCGGTGTTCGTGGCGGCTGCCGCCCAAAGCCAAGAAAGTCACGCACAGCTCAGGCGTGCGGTTCCAACAGCGGCATTGGTGGCGCTGGCTGCGTGTCATAGCGCCGCATTGGTCCTCATCTCGGTCCAGGTCAGTATGTTGCGGTTCGACGGCGTCGATTGGACCAACGTCCGCTGGATCCCGTTCGAGGCCCTTTGGCTTTGTCCAGTTTCCCAAGCGGTGACCGACACTTTGTCAACGCTGGCGAACTACGCGGTCTTGGCCCTTGTGCTGGCCGTTTTCATGCGACGAACAAGTGCCCGGGGTGCATGGTTCAAAACGGGTATCCTACTCTTTCTGCTCGCTCTCGCAGTCGAGGGCCTGCACCTCCCATCCGCAGTCCAGACAGCGGACATTACCGACCCGCTCCTCGCCCTGCTGGCGGTGATTGGCATCTCCCGCGCATATCCCTTGTTGAGGCCTGGGTCGCCTGTCGTCGCCGGGTGAGCTTCGCGCGGGTGAGACATAGGCCCCGGATGGACGGCGCCGTGCTTGCCGGCGCCCGCGGCCTGCCTCGCAGACTTCTTCCCGGGCATAGATTGCGAACGCCGCGTCGCGTGACGTGACCTGACGTAACGTGACCACACCTCGTAGGTCTTGGAGACCATTATGCAAGGGCGACCCCGCCGATCTGAAAATTTGAGACCCACGAGCTGTACAACACGTCAGACACATTGAACTGGCCACGCCGTCGGCTATAATCCCCGCTTCGTGCCTCCCAACGGGCGGGCAGGAGGCTGTCGCGGATTTGCAACAGAAAAGACGTAGGAACTCAGGATCGCAGGACAGAAGAGCTGGAGGGCAGCCGTTGGCTACAGCTTTTGTGATGTTCTCGATGCCGGACGTTCCTCAGGGAGGGTCATGATGGCCGAGCCGAGTTCTGAATTCCCCACTACCATCGGCGCAGATGCCGTCTTCAAGGGCGAACTGCAATTTGAAAAAGGTGTGCGCCTCTTGGGGAAGTTTGAGGGCCAGGTTAACAGCGAAGGACAGATGGTCATCTCCGAAGGTGCCGCCCTCGTCGGCGACGTCAAAGCCGGAACGATCCGCATCGAGGGCAAGGTCAAGGGCAACCTCCAGGCCAAAGCGAAGGTCGAGCTGAGCTCTAACGCCCGCTTGGAAGGTGATCTTCAGGCTGCGCGGCTTGAGGTGGCGGAGGGCGCGGTGCTCATCGGGCGGTGCGTCGTCGGTGTGGACGGAACAGGCAAGAAGACCGTTGAGGCCGCCAAGACGGCGACGGTTTCCGCACAGGCGGTGATGCCCGGCAAGCCCCAAACAAACCAACCAGCGGCCGTGGGCGCTAAACGGTAGCGACGCACGCCCGTCGAGCGCACAACTGCGTTTACGCGAAGCGGCGTCCGGCCAGGGTGGGCGGATTCTGCGATGCCGTCGAGTACAACAAAGCGCCGGTCCGCGGTAAAGCAGGTCATCTGCACGCAGTGCGAAAAGCCGAGCGAAGCCCCGCAACGGGCGATGTCGGTCTTCTGTCCTCACTGCAAGCGCCGATTGATCCTCGAAGATTTCAAGATCAAGACCTACTATGCGGTCAGCGAGTTCTCGACGTTTGGCGACATCACCGTCGAACGAAAAGGGCACGTCGTCGCACCTGTCAAAGCCAGTAACCTGACCGTCAAGGGCAAGCTCCAAGGCCGCGTCACCGTCCGAGGAAAGGTCAGCATCCATAAGACCGGCTGGTTCAAGGGCGACCTGACCGCCCCTACCCTCCGCGTCGAAAGCGGAGCCGTCGTGAACGGTTACCTCCGAATCGGCGTAAACCACACCTCCGCCGCGCAGAACGAGTAACGCACAGTCAACTGCTGGGCACACCCTGATCTTCAGAGAAAACTTCAGTCGTGTCTGACAAAAACCAAGCCGCGACCGTGATCCGAACCGGGACCGTAATCCTGGCCCCAAGCGCCAGCGCGGGGTGCGAACACCATAGTGAATAGCGAATGGCGACGAACCGGACCACTACATTTTCGTAGCGCGACCGCAAAAACCGAGACGCAGGTGTGCCACTGCTCTTGCGCAACCCTGTCCCGGATTTCTGTGCTCCGAATTTTACAAGATCTTAACTTGCGCGCTGTTCGCTTCTTTGGTGCACTACGCACATGGCAAAGGAGCGTGGCCAATGCAGCCCTGGCGACGTCGTTCTGCCGGGCGCCCGCAAGCGGGAACCCATCGTGGGACGCCGGTCGATTCGCATGCTCGAGGACCAGTTGGCGTGCCTGCATGCCCAGCCGATGCGTGGGAATCGCAAATCGTTCGCCGACCACATTCTGGCTGCACATCTCATTGTTTTCTTCAACCCGGCCATTGCCAGCCTTCGCACGATCGAGGACGTTTTCGAGCACGATGGAATTCGCCGGCGCATGCGCCTGCCGCGGGTCCCCAAGAGTACGCTGTCCGACGCCCGGCGGGTCTTCGATCTGGCACCGCTCCAGCCACTCGTCGATGATCTCGTCCGCCGGCTCGGTAGGCTGCCCCACGATTCGCGCCTCGATGTGGTGACCCGCGAGATCGTGGCCGTCGACGCCTCCGCCTTCGAGGTTGCCGCTCGGATCGCCTGGGCTCTGCCGCGCAGCACCAACCGCGCGTGGCGCGGTGCAATGGTGTCTGCACTTCGACGTGCTGCAGGGCGCTCCCGACGGGTTCGCCCTCATTGGCGGACAAGAGAGCGAACGAACCCAATTGCCCCAATCGTTGGCGCCGAATCGCCTGTACCTGCTGGATCGCGCTTACCCGTCCTACGCCCACCGCGAGCGATCAGCCGATGAAGCCTTCCCCTGGTCGTACCTCCGCGCTGGCAAGTCCAACGCCGACCTCCGCCGCCAATATGAAGACCTCCTCGCTCAGCTTGCTGCGCCCCGTCCCGGTCTGACGTTCGCTTGCCCCGAGCCGCGGGCTTGAGCCCGCGCGGATTGACGCCATACTTGTGGCACTTCTCCAGGGCAGTGGCACTCGGCATGTCGATTGGGGTCTGAGTACCTTCCACGTGGGCTGGCGGACGGGTACCAGAAGCATCCGACGAAAAGCCGTTCCCCAACTTCGTCCGCACGTGCGCGGGGCACCGGGCGGCACCTCGCGACGCGCCCCACGCTCTCCATACGATCCCTGCTCTGGTCGAGTGAGGTCTTCGCTAATTCCAGGGCTCCTACGGCGTGTCCGATACGTATTGAGCGGGTGTGGTGGCACTGGTCCCACCATAGGGCGTTCAATTGGATCAGGCGAAGGCGATAGGCATTTGTGATTCCGCGCGGGCTGAAGCACCGCGGGTCAGAGGACCGGCGCGGCCGCGAACGCGCGGTACGCGGTCTGAAGTATCGAGTCTCAAGCCCCCTGTAGTCCCCCCTTGGAAAAGGGGATCCGTTCATGGGGGAACCTCACGGACCCGGTGGGTCGCTATGCGCCTGATCGCGGTGTTCGGGGGGATGCTCGTTGCGTGTGTGGTGCTCGAAGTCGCACTGCGGTGCACATGGGACCGCGACCTGACGCCGAAGACGATCAACACCTTCAAGAGAGGCAAATACTACACCTACAACGAAGCACACGGTTGGCGGCCCAAGCCCAACGTCCGAGGGATGCACGAATTCTTCAACGCGAACTTCACCACCAATTCACGGGGCCTGCGCGGGAGTCGCGAGTATACGGTCCCTCGACCGCGGGGGATTCGGCGGGTGGTTATCGTTGGGGATTCATTTGCCTGGGGTTTCGGCGTCGAGGATGATGAGATCTTCACGGCGGTTCTCGAACAGAAGTTGCCGAACACGGAAGTGATCAATCTGGGTGTCACCGGTTACCAGCTTCCGTCCGAGCTTCGGTACCTGAAGGACACCGGAATGAGCTATAAGCCCGATGTGGTCTTGATCGCGTTGTGCCAGAACGACCTGTGCGCGTCACCCCATGGCCCGTTTGTGCGTGTCAAGAAGGAGCAGTCAACCGATTCTCGAGCCGCGGCTTCGCTTTCGGATGTCGAATTCTTCAAAAGCCTTAAGGCATTCTTGTATCAAAGCTCTTACGCGTACGCAGCGTGTGTCGACGGCATCAATGCGAACAAGACGCTTGCTCGTGCGGCTGTCCGTCTTGGATTGAAGGAAAAGTTGGCGGGGTTCGAAGCGCTCGATATCAACCTGCATGCGGCGATGCTGGATTACCCGCCGCAGGTGCAGGCGTCGGTCGAGCAAGCCAAGATGGATCTGCTCCAGTTCGACGTTCTGGCGCGGACGCACGGTGCCCGGTTGTTGATCGCCCTGATCCCATCCTTGCAGGCCGTGGACCGTCGTGCCCTGGTCCGGTCGATCGCATACACGGAGTATGACGTGACCGACTTCGACGTGGATAAGCCGTATCGGACACTCGAACGATTCGCCGCCGAGCAACACATCACCGTATGCAACCCCGTGGACCGGTTCCGTCAACTTCACCGTGCGGGAGAGCGCCTCTTCCTTCGCAAGGATATGCACCTCAGTGCAAGTGGTCATCGGGCCTTCGCCAACGTCCTGGACCCTATCCTGCGCACGATGCTCGATGCAGACCAGGTAAGCTTGAAACAAGGCGGTCCCGGAAGACATGTCCCGTCGCCCAGGCAACCCTGACAGCGCGGGACAGGTGGGCCCATTTGGAACCCCGGGCGGAGTAGCGCCATTGTTGTCGCACTACCCTAGAGCAGTGGCACGTGCACCATCTTGTCGCCAAATCCCCGTTTGGGAAGAGGTCCCGTCAACTCGCGTCGCCATCTGCGGGTTTGGGAACTTCTTCTGTAGGTGATCCGCGCAGCGCCGTTGTCTCTGCAAACGCGAGCTCTGCTCCGAACTTGAGGGCCGCCTCGATTTCGATCCCCATCTGATTGCCGCGCGACAGTTTCCCGGAATGACCGACCAGGAATTCCCTTGGGCCTCTAGCCCGGAACAGAGCGAGAGAAGGCGTCTCCGGCAGTATGCGTTCGACAGCCAGCCGCCCTTTGCGTTAACCGGGTGAGGGACGCTCTGTCGGCTTCTTGAAAACCTCCTGATCCATTCCAGACCTCACGCCTGCCCTTCGAAAAGCGCGGAGCAACGCGGCAAAGTTCGACCCGGTTCGTTAGGCAAACCGCATCGTCTCGATCGCGGATCGCGGATAGGTAATCCGCTGGAAAGCGCAAGACACCGCCGAAGAGGTGTCGCCTTTCGCTACGGCAGTGTGACCGATATCGGGGACGACACGTTGTTCGTCTCGTCGCTCTCCTTGACGCGACAATAGTCGGGCATGAACTCATCACCGCTGCAACAATCGGCTGTCGCGGTAACCGTCACGTCCACTCCATGTGTCGAGGGATGAAAGATAACCTTGCCGTCGAACTGGACCGTGCCTCCGGCACCCAGTGGGCCAGAAGTGTGGGGGTACCAGATATCACTTTGGCCGGGAACGGTGAACGCAACAACGTACTTCCCTTGCGGGCCCGTATACTCCGTGCAAGTCTTGAAGATGTCGGCGGACGCTGTCCCGTTGTTCTTAATGACAGCGCGGACGGGCAACTCGACTGCGTTCTCGGAGTTGACCGTCGGTGTTCCAGTCATCTGGAAGCTCGAAACCACTAAGTCGGGCATGCACCCAGTGCAAAAGAGCGAGGCCATGCCGACACAAACCGGGAATCTGAAACCCTTCATCTGTCGCACCCTTTCCAATTAGAGTTGTCGATCGCACGGTTCCGTCACCGAACAACGCTTGCCCAGCCCACGGACACTGCCAAAGACTAACCATTTGGCTCCGTATGGACCTGCCAAACCGGCCATCGGCCAAGGAGCCCAATACCGAGTCTCTGGATCACGTGACTCCTATCCTCGTTACGCCACCGCCGGAGTTGACCGCGATGTAGATAAGGTAGCCAAGAGGGCGTGAAGCCGCAAGACGGGATTCCCGGCCCGAGGCGGTGTTTTTCTGGGAGCACCGGCGCGGGAAGACTCGAGAGCAGCGCCACGCCTGCGGAGCCCGCAACACGGCTGACCTACGGCGACGGTACAAACCCCAGGATGGTGATGGGATATTGATCCGTCACGAGCAAAAAGCCCCGGTTGTCGAGGCGGACGATACCCTCCCAATTTCGGGGAAACAGGCCCAGCTCGAGCTGGATCGGGGGCCTATCGGTGCGTTGGATGCCCGTTGCCGTGTATTGAAGCTCGAGCAGTCGTTCGACTGTTTTCGTGCGTTTGTGGGTGCAGCCCTGACTTTCAGGGGTAATAAGTTCGTCTTTGGCGGGTTTAAGGTGCTTCTCATCGCCAACGTAGAAGAAGTTGATCACCCAGAATCGCCCGTCTGCGTCGGCGGATGTCGCGTCTGTTATTCGGTATTCCATGGTTGGGAGGGAGACAGACTGTAGCGGTCGGAGCGCAAGGTCAAATCGATGGGCGGCGGGGGCAGGGTTCACATTGCACCCGTTGGCCTCGTAGAGCGTCACAATGGTGCCCTTCACGAGGACGACCGTTTCATAGGCCATGTTCGGCAGGACGACGGTTGCCCCGTCGCGCATGGTTTGAGGCGGAATCTCCGTCAGCGTTGGAAGAGTCGCGTCACCGTCGGTGGGATCGATGCGAAGCTCCGACAGGTCGTTCAGGATCTTGCCTGTCACAATGTAGCCGGTCATGCAGGCCCGACCGTTCACTCTGCTGCCCTTGGCCTCGATTAGCAAGATCGCCCGATCGCCGTCAAAAGCTATTGCCTCGTAGCCCTGGTACCCGCGAACACTCTGCCTGAAGTCGGGCGCGACGAAGTGAACGCACTTTGGCACGAGCGCTCGCTTTGAATGGCCATCCAGATAGGCGATGATTTCCGATTTCGGGATCGCGAACAGGGTTGCGCCGCCGGCTGGTGCCAGCCGCCCCATCGTAGGTGGCTTGCTGTCTGCCGCGTCTGGGAAACGCTCTGGATATTGTGGCAAGAGGATGAGATTGTCCCGGTACCAGGCGAGACCGGACACCTCGGCACAGCCGGGACCGCAAGTGGTCATCAGTTCACCAGTGATGGGGATGAGCGTCACTGGTTGCTCTTGCGCGCATGGGGCGATGACGTCGTGTGATTCGTCAACTGCAGGAGCCCGCCCAGTGATCCCGCTCACGCCGGGACTCAGAACACAAACGAGAAGCGGGATCAGGCACCGGATGGCGGCATGGAAGTCACCTTTCATGGATTTCATCGGGGAGAAGGTATCCTGCCAAGGGTCCGCGCACCAGGACCTATCACGACGCACCTGTGCCGCTCATTTGTCATTTTGGTCTGCGCGGCGACAGCCCGTCGACCTCGATATCTTGGACCTTGGGTCTCCAGGGCTCCTGCATGTTGAGCACGATTCGCACATTGGCCCGGCCATTCACAAACTTTGCTGATAGGTCGAAAGCGGGATTGACTCCCGTTGAACCTGTCTGCACGGGTTTCGGCTCGAGCAGCTCGACGAGCCGCCCATGCTTGGATGCAACCGCCTCCAACCATGCCTCGAGGTCGTCGTCAGTGACGGTGTCGTTGAACTCGTCCGAGGCGAGCCCGCGAATGCTCGAAACGGCCGCCGGCATCGCCGCGGTGTCTCCAGAGAGGACCTCCGGAAGCCGTGCCATGAAGACTCCAAGACCGAAGAAGCCGGCCATCCCGATGAACACCAAGGCTGAGACCAATCCCGTCAGAAGGGATACGGGAATCGCCGCGATGGCCAGCCCAAGCCCCCGCCGCCGACCACTGTGAGTGACGACGATCCCGACAACGCCAAAGATGATTCCCAAGATGGCACCGATTCCCGTGCAACCCAGCAGCGAGCAGACAAACCCTGTGATGGCGGAGGCGCTCCACCGCTGGGGGTCACCGGCCTCTCGGCTGAGGCTGTCGTAACCTCCGGGTGGCTGCGGTTCGTAAGGTGTTGGCGGCTGAAATTGCGTCATGTGAGCACTCCTCCGAAAAGCGTCGAGCTCGGCGCGAGCCGCGGAATTCCGAGGCGGCCGGAAGACGGCAACCGCCGGCCGGAAACCAGAGACTACAGGCACAAACCCGCGACTGTCAGGTGCCAGACGGCCACTGCCGACTGCAAACAGGCGACTGCCGGCGTCCACCAGTGGGGTTCTCGAATACGACGGTCACCCGACGCCGCATGCACCCGTCATCGCGCTGTACTCGTGGATGGCCCCGATGATGAGTGGGTGCGGGGCGCCCAGTCAACGTGAGCGAGATCGTAGGGGGCGATGCGATTGAGGTCAAACCCGACATTTCTGCGGCAGAGTTGAGGCTGTCCTCGCGGCGATCGTCGCCGGTCAACTAGCGGCGTATTACGGTTGTTTGGCGTGTCTGCTCGCCTGCCTGGCCGGCAGCGGGATGGCTCTTCCGATCAGCAGAAATGGGGGCGAAGGCCTGTCCTGATCAAGCCGCCGTTTGATCCCCTTCACGAGGTGGATGCCCGGCCCGTGGAGCGTGTTAACGCTTGACTGGACATTGCAGGTCCCACTAAGATTCATTGCCGGGAGTCAACCCGGCAGGTACGGGTCTGCGGAGCGGCAGCCACCGAGTGGCTGGCTGTTTGCGTTCCCGTGTGCCAGCCCCGACGGACAGCCGGTCGCGCCGTTTGTACGCGGCCGGAGTTTGAAACCTCGATGGTCGCAGGCTACGCCCCTGGGCTCAAAGACCGATCGCCAACCGGCGGGGCGTCAACTGCAAGCCGGCCGGCGCCGGCGGATCGTTGAAACCTCACGGTGTCGTCAGAAATCCCCAGGTGAACGCAACGGACCAAGGAGCGTGAACGTCGCTCCATCCTGGATGCTCTGGTTTGGAGAGAGTTCGATTCCGCAACGATCGTCGCGGTCTGCCAGCAAGACCCGTCGGCGGTACGCCTGTGGGTAGCGATAACATTGTCCCGATCCCGGCATGTCGGGAGGGGATGAAAACGTTCAGCAATCGAAAGGTCGAATTGTCAGAATACGGGAATTGCTTTGAGGTTCAGATGTTTCGACGTTTGGACGTTTCCCGTTTTTCCTTGGAGCGTGGGTTATGCGAGATCCCAAGACTGTGAAGATCGGAATCGGCGTATTCTTTTCCGCTGCCTGTGTGGTCTGGTTGGTTGCCGGCCTCATTTCCTGCGGAAGCGCGCCCAGTCCCCTTCTTGTGCAAGGTCCCGGTCAGTTCGGGAATGATCCGCCGACGCTGACATTCCTGGAACCGTCGACCAACATCACTCGTGGGCAGGGTGATCCGTTCCTGATTCGCTGGACGGATCGCGATCGCGATGATAACGCGCAGATCAGCTTCTTGCTGGAGAACACTACGGACAGCACCAGCCGGATCCTACTCGTCGACGCAATCGACGAGAATGACCTGACCGGGCCGGATGCCTTTACCGTCGGAACAACATTGATCCCGGAGGGGACCTACAACGTCCGTGGCGAGATCGACGATGGCACCAACGCAGTGGTGGCCCAATACGCGATGTTGGCGGGCACGGCTGCGAACCAGAGGGTCGTGGTAACGATCGTTGGGCCCGGTGAGGGGCCGCAAACCCAGCCGCCCATCGTGGCGGTCACGGAACCATCGTTCAACCTCAGTGTTGCTCAGGATGATACGCTCAACGTTACGGTGCAGCCATCGCTTCTCGCGCCGGACGCGTCGATCGCTTACGATCCGGACAGCCGGTTGACGCTGTACATCCTGCTCGATACGGACCTCGATCCGAACAACGATGATCCAGCGAATCCGAATCCGTCGCAGATTATCGTCTTGCGTGAACCTTCGATTGAGCCGGGGGATTTCAGCGCCATCTCCTTTGAGATCCCGATCGACCTCTCGGTCATCCCACCGCGTCCGAATGGTGAGCCGTATTACATCCGTGCGACGGCCGACGACGGCACGAATCCGCGCGTCCACCAATATGCGGTCGGAACCATCAACGTGGTCCAACTGGCTGCCGGATTCGTGGACCTGTATGACATTGGACGCACCAAATCCGGGGCGAAGTTCTACGGCTTCAACCCAGGTGCAAACCTAGGCTCGACCGTGGCCAATGTCGGTGATTTTGACGCCGATGGTGTCGACGATTTCATGCTTGTGGCGCAGTTTGGGAATCCGCGAAACCTCGGCACGGTGGGCGAGGCCTATTTGGTTTATGGTCAGACGCGCTCGCAGGCTGGTGCGGCAGCGGTCCGGGCAGCCGGGAACCGATTCGGCGGGGCCATCCCCGTCAACTCGGTCGGTGAGACGATATCCGGGGCGATTTTTGAGGCTCCTCCGATCAGGCAAGTCGCTGACGGGCGAATGATCCCCGGTGTTCCCCGCACCGACGGAATCGTGGATGTGAGCTTCATCAGTGATCTCTCGGGCGACGGACGGCCCGAGATCCTCATGGGCCTGCCGCACGTGCATGGGGCGTTTGACGGCATCGACTTCGATCCCGGTGACGAGGACCTCTCCCGGGGCGACCAGACAATCGATCGCGAGGTTATGTTCCGCCAGAATCTCGTGACCGTCCAGACGGGACAGGAAACACCGACGATTCGATCCATCCTGTGGTCGGGGGTCGAGGAGGTCACGATCAGCAGCGCACAGCCCAACACGAGCTTTGGTTCTTCGGAGCAGCTTACGTGGATGGATGACGGGGCAGGGGACCAGGAGTGGGCGCTGATCAAGTTTAGAGACGTTTTGGATTTGCTGCCGGATACCCCGGCGGACATCGACATTACCACCGTCCAGGCAGCGATCGAGTTCCGTGTGTTCAACCGGGGCGGTGCGGGCACGCTTCATGTGGCGCGCACCAACTTTGAAGAGCGCGAGACGTATAGTTCGTATGCCATCGGGGGAGGCCCCCCCGTTCCAGGTGTCGATTACGAAGTGGAGACCGTCGGTACGGTCGATGGTCAAACGGTTGGCGAGGTCAACGTGGACATTTCCGATGTCATGCAGCAACTCGTTGACGGCGAGCTTGCCCAGTCCGGGAATGAGCTGCGGTTCATTATTGTGCCTGACCCGTCCGAAGGCGTTGACCAGACGGCTGTCCGTTCTAGCGAGTTCACCGCGAACGAACAAGATCGTCCGACGCTTCGTGTCGAGTACACGCGGCTGAACTTCTACGCAGCCCTGGGTTGCTACCCTGACGATCTGGTCAACAACATGACCGACTCGCAGCAGCAAGACGACGATGAAATCCAATACTACGCGGGCGGGATGGTCGTTTACTTCGACAGTGATAATCGGGACAACGAACCGCGGGTCGGCGAAGGGACGCCGCGGCTCGAGACCACCGCGGTCGCTTTGGAGCTGGTGGGCCAGGAAACCCGTGAGGGCTGGCGTTTGGACGGCGAGGGCACTAACCGGGCAGGCGTCATCGCGGCTCGGGCAGACGACGGACAGGAGGCCAATAGGATCGCCGGTGCTCGGTTTGTGGCCGGTGAGTTTGACTTCATCGACCACCGCTTTCTGAATCAACCCGCGCGGGAGGGTCTGTTCGGCCAGAGTGTGGCTTCGATCGGCGATCTGAACAACGACGGTTTGGATGAGATCATCATCTCAGCCCCACGTAACGAGCGGTACTTGGACGACCTGTTGACCACCTTCGGATTCGAGAGCACGCA
>CAYOQG010000038.1:0-25769 GCA_964405925.1 uncultured Phycisphaeraceae bacterium
TCTGCGGACTGTCTTTCAACGGATGGATGCTGGGACAACGCTAACGGAGGACGGAGATGGTGGGGTTGTCAGCGGTGGTGAGCTCAGCGTGCTGACGGGTACGGTTTCGCTTGAAGCACCGGATGTTGCCGACCGCCCGACCCCAAAGGAAGGGGATCTGGCTGGGTTCCCGCGTGGGCTTGGTGGGAACGGGGATGAACCCGGTAGTAAGGGTGGCCTTGGCGCGCTCGGGTCAGCCGACTGGCCAATACCCGATTACGAGCGGGTCTTGCTTTGTGGTGAGGGGTCGTACGGTTCGGTCTGGGCGGTTCGCGACCGCGTGGGCGTATATCGTGCCCTGAAGATCATCGATACGGAGCGCATGGGCAAGGCTGGTGTGGTCTGTCGGGAGAGAGCGGCTCTGGAGGCCTATTGTCGTAAAATCACCAGACACCCCTACTTGATCACCGTCTATCACGTGGGCGAGGTCGGGCCGCTGTTGTACTACACGATGGAGCTTGCCGACGATCGCACGATGCGCGGATCCGTGCGGGATGCGTTCCCCACCAGTTACCGGCCGCTGACCCTGGACACCATTATCCGTGGCCGCCAGTTGCAGGTCGATGTAGCCCTCGAATTGGCCCGCCGGCTGCTCCGAGGATTGGCCAAGCTGCATAGCTTCGACCTCGTTCACCGTGACATCAAGCCGACCAATATCGTCTTCGTGAATCGTCACCCCAAGCTTGCCGACATCGGCGTCATGACCGCGGCTGACCAGAGTGGGCGTGTCATCGGAACGCCACGTTACATGCCTCCGGACAGGATCATGGACCGAACCGCGGACATCTATGCCTTCGGCAAGGTGCTCCATGAGATGATCGCCGGTCGGGATGCACCGAGCTTTCCCGCACTCCCCGCCGATTGCCAGTGGGGAAGCATGCGCTGGGACCTCCAGCGTGTCAGCGATGTCATCGTACGGGCGTGCTCGAATCGGGCCGCCGATCGGTATCCTAGCGCATCGGCTATGTTGGAGGACTTGGAGGCCAGCACTCAGTTGCCGTTCGACTCTTTATTCGAGGCGTTGGACAGCTCTTCACAAGAGCGTCCGCGCACAGCCGCTGAGGTGGCACTTGAGCTTGGCTACGCGTTTATTCGCGTCATCCCCTGGATTCTCGGCTTCATCGCCGTGGTCTACACCATCACCCGCCTGACGTGAGGAGATGGTGTCCACACCGATCAGCCGACCACGTCAGATCCTGGGTGGCTACGATCTCCAATGTCAGTCTGCGCATGGGCGCAGTGATACGCGTAGCGCCGAGCTGCCGGCCTTGGCCTTTGCGGTCGTGCTGCGGCGTGTATCGGGACAATTCACGTTCACACACCGCAATCGGCGCATTCAGACTGAAAAAAGTGTGAAGCTCATCTGGTGGAAACTGCGAGGTTGACCTCGACACCTGGTTCGGCGACCCCGTCTACGTGGATCTTTGGCGTCGACGCTGCGGCGATTTCCGTGGTGCATTTCTTCGGGAGAACGCCGGCCTGGTGAAGCAGCTCGACGAGTCTCGTAATGCGATGGCTATATAGGTGCTCGGCGAGGACGCGTCGCTGCCCAGCCGCTGCGATCTCGCGACGCTCGTCAGGATGCCCGAGGTAGTGATGGATCTTGTCGAGGAGCTGTGCCTCGTTATGGAACGCTTCGCATTCCTTGCCGATCTCGAAACAGGCGGGCAGCTCCGCCATGTGATAGGCGAGCTGAAAACCACCGTAAGCAGGGATCTCGAAGTGTCGGACGATCAAGCCCGTCTCCCAGTTTCCCTTGACCAGGTTCAGACAGATGGGGACTCGCCGCATCCGTTCGTGGAGGGCGTTCATGTCCCAGATGCGCGGGGTATGCGGCAGACCATAGTGGCTTTGCCAGTGATCTCCAATGAGCTCGAATCTGTCACCGAGCTTCAGCTTCAGGAACCTGGCGAATCGATCGCGCTGCTTGATGGCCAGGTAGGCGTTGTAGGTGAACTTCTGGGCGAAATACTCGGCGCTCTTCCTCGACCGTGTCGCAAAGTCGTCCATCGAGTTGGGTGGTTGGGCGAACTGATAGAGGTCGTAGAAGATTTTGTGAAAAGGCAGGTCGGGCATGTCCGCGCGCACGGCGGCGGCGGTCATCCCGGCAAACAGTTGCCCCGGCAGAACCGCTTGCGGTGACCGAAACCACGATGTGGCCGGGTGACCCATGAAGGCCAGAACCGGTCCGGGATCGGGATCGGGCAACGGGCGGGTGTCGAACTCGCCGTTACCCGCGGCCATGGGGAGGGTCACGACATTGGGGATCCCCAATCGGAGAAGCTCCTGGCTATGCGTGGTTTCGGGGATCCATTTGATCCAGGCTTTGCTCTCGAGCAGTTGCCAATGATCCGCCCATCTAACCTGAGCCATGGTGGACGTGATCGGGTCGAGATAACAGGCCACGTGCGGGATGCCCAGCTCAGCCGTCGTCAAGGCCACTTGCTCCGGATTGGATTCCGACACGACCAGCGTCAGGGCAGTCGTGTTGAAGTCCAAGACGAGGTCGACGTCGTGCTTTTCGAGGAACGGTCGATAGACGGGCCCATCCGAAAGGCGCTGCTGGAGCGAGCGGTTGAAGTCGAGGCTGGGCAGTCCGGGCAGCAAGTAGGTGTCAAACCCGGCTTCGCGGACGGATCGCTCCAGTTGTTTGGTCGTGGCTATTCGAATCGGGCGACGCCCCATGAGAGACTCCTACGTCTTGGCACAGGCGGTTTCCTGTGCCTCGTGCATATCATCATCAGCGCGTTCCGGCTGTGGTTTGACTTCCTGGAGAATCGTCTGCAACCGATGGCTGTATAGATGCTGTGACAGCGTTCGTCTCTGTCCTGCCAGGGCAATGGCGGTGCGCTCGCTCGGGCGACTGAGGTAATAGCGAATCTTCTCCAGCAGATCGGCCTCGTCATGGAAGACGACACATTCCTTGCCAACTTCGAAGTGCTCTTTTATCTCGGGCTGGTCGTGACACAACATGAATCCGCCAGCCGCGGTGATCTCAAAGTGTCGCATGTTCAACCCGGTTTCGGCGTTGCCGTTGACCAAATTGAGGTTGATCGCGGTCTCGCGGAAATGACTGAAGTATTCGTCGGCGGTCTCGATTGGGGACTCCTGCTCGAGTCCGTACGCCGCCTCCCACCCGTTTCCGATGAGTCGAAACGTGTCATCAAGCTTGCGTTTTAGAAAGATGACGAAGCGGTCTCGGTTGCGGATGCACAGGCTTGCGTTATAGAAGAGCTTCGCGCCAAAGTACGCAAGTGCCTTGCGAACCTGCGTGTCGAGCGAGTCGTCGGGGCATACGGGTTCGGCCAACGCGTATAGGTCGTGGTAGATATCGAAGAAGCTCGCGTGCCTCAGGTCGCCGCGAACGGCGTGGGCCAGCGTACCGGCGAAGAGGCTGTCTGCGGCAACGCTCGCCGCACAGCGAAAGTAGCTCGTGTTTTGTCCCCCCACAAACGAGACCACCGAACGGCATTTGCCAGGATCGAGCGGGCGGGTGTCGTACGGTCTGTCCTGGGTAGCCATGGGCAGATGTATGACATTCGGTATGCCCAACCGCACGAGTTCCGCGACCTGCGCTCGATCCCAGACGGCTTTCACCCAACTGCTGCTTTTCAGACACTGCCAGACGACCGACCAGTCCAGACTCTGGAAGGCGGTCACGATCGGATCGATAAAGTGGGAGCAAAGGGGCTTGCCGACAACTTCGTGGGCGATGCTCAGGTTGTCTGGACGGTCTGCGCTCGGAACAAATGTAAGGCCGGTCCCGCCATTGTCCAGGAGCAAGTCGACGGGATGGTCACGAAGGACGTCCACCGCCGCGGAACCTGCTGCGACCCGCGACTGCAGATCCGCTGCGTAGGCGTTGCGGTTAGCGTGTCGCCCGATGGGTAAGTGGATCGCCTGATGTGAAAGCGCCGCACATGCTTGGCGCCACCATCCATGTTCGAAAACACCGATCCTCACCGTACACTCCATGCTCCATACAGACACTAGCATGCCAGGGAGCGGGCTAGACCTGTCGAAGGCCACGGTAGTTCTGCGGAGTTATCGGTCAACGGGAAAGATCGATTAAGGTGGTCATCGGTCTTTGCGTCAGTGCCGATAATATCGGCTCGCAAAGCGAATCGCGCGGTGTACGCGTGCTCGATTGACGCTTGAGCGAACTTCGTTCTGGTGTTCCGCATCTCGAAGAGAGCCGGAGTGTGGTAGCGTAATGAATGCGCGTGCGCTGAGAGCCCGCGGCTCAACCCTGGGGAAATTGACACAGAGCTTCTGCGTAACTACGGGGGGTCTGGTCCGGGGTCTTCTGCCGAGGATGGAGATATTGGTGCCTCAGTCATGTCACGTTGCTGGAGTTGCGCGGCTGCTTTAGACAGCATGTCTGCCCACGCCGTGCCCACAACGTCGGGAGGAACCGATTCAAGCTCGGTTAGCAGACCGCGCGAGCGTTCGATGTGAGCTCTGGCTTCGGAAGACGCAAAATACTCAGCAACAATGCTGATTAATCTAGCTTTCTGGGGCTCGTCTGTCGTTGGGGCAAGCTGGCGGATCAGATCTGCCGCACCGGTCTCGGTAGTGCTGCGCAGGGATGCTTGAAGCAAGCGCAATCCGGAGTCCGTGGCGTTTGGATCCGAGTTGCGCGACTGTACCTGATAGAGCCTTCGTAACGGCTCGACGGCTTCGTCAGGACGGTTCTGGGCAAGGCGTATAGTTGCCAGCCGGTCGTAGACCACGGTCAGTTGATCGACGTCGCCGTTACTCGCGGCCACGGATTTGGCCAGCGCTTCCAGGTATTGGGCCTCGAACTGCGGCAGGTCTCGCAAACGGTCAGCCGCCTCGATTCGCTGGTCGAGCGAGCGGTTGCTCAAAATGGCGAGAAAACCGCGCCAAGCCGCGTCGGTAGCCAAGACATCCATTTCAATCGTCGGGTTGAGCCTAGTGAGCAGACTCTCAAGGTCCGCGTCCTCGTATCCGAGGCTGCCAACGGCTTCGATGGCAGCCAAGCGCACCAACAGGTCCGCGTGAGCGGTCAACGTGCGCAGGCGAGGTAACCGGGAACGATCACCGACCGCCTGGATCCCGCGGATCGCCGGCCGCAGGATGGCTGGTTCGTCCGTTTCCACGGCTGCGAGAAACTCCGCGGTGAACGCCCGGTCGCCAACACCGGCCATCGCCGCAAGCAAGGCTGCCCGAAGCGTGTTCTCCTCCGGTGACACGGCCTGGTAGCGTGTCTTGAGCGCATGAACGGCAGCATCGGTGTGTTCCGCGACGCCTGACTGAGAGGCGACACGGCCTAATGCGGCGGCCGCCTCGCGAACACAGTCCGGTGAGCTTTGCGGTGACGCGATTTCACTGATGAAGGCTGGGATTGCATCAGGGTCGTTCAGCTTTCCCAATGCCCGGAAGATGAGGCTGCGTATGGCCGGGTCCGCCTCTCCTTCGAGTTGTGCGAGGACCGCAACCACGACCCTCGGTTCGTCGAGATTCTGTATGATCTCCAGCACCTCGGGGCGCAAGCTGCGCGGGCTTTCCGCAAGCTTCGCTAGCAGGGCCTCCAGCACAGCACCTTCCGGACGCTTCCCCTCGTCCGCCATGCGGGCACGAATGAGCGTCAAAGCCGTTGACTGGACGACCACCATCGGATCATTGAGCCAAGTTACCAGCTTGGCCTCTTTTTGCTCGGGAGTCAAAACACGGAAGAGCTCGCGCTGCAGGCTGCGGATCCGGTTCGTCGCCGCCTCCTGTTCGCGCCTCGCGGACTCCTGGTGTTGTTCATACTCGGATGTGACTTGTCGAAGGCGTTCCCGATCTACACCTGCCCGCTCGGCAAGCCAGGCTTCCTCGGTAAGTTTGGACTTACGCCTCCACCAGGTTCGCCATCCTTCCAGGTCGTCCCCGAATCCTTCATGCGTTGCGGTGTCCAGCGCGGCGATAACCCGCTCGGTGATTTCGGGAACCTCCGTACCCAGCAAGGCAATGAGCTGGGCGACGACCTCACGACGGTGCGTACTGGGTGCGAGGGCATCGATGGCGGCCAGACGTCTCGCAAGCGGGGCGTCGTTGCGAGATGCCACTTGTCCGAGCTTGTCCACAACATCCGTCCCAGGAAACCTGGTTAGCGCTTGGGCGGCCAGGGATCGCAGGTCCGCGTTTTCCGCCCCGAGGAGATCCAAAAGGGGATCGACAAACGCGGAGTCAAGCTTCTCGGGTGCCTGCCGAGCCCGATCGGCGATCTCAGCGGTGAGTGCCCGCTGGACTTCCGGTCGATCCCCCAGTTTTAGCAGCTCGAGGGTGAGCGCCCTCGCTTCGGGCGAGTTGTATGAGACGAGTTGAGCAGCCCAGCGACGTCGGCTGCGCGGGCGAGCCTCGGGATCGACGATCCCTTCGCGGCATCTCTGCAGCTCCTCCACATGTTCGGATGTAGGATCAGATCGCGGTGGGGTGGTCTCCTGCCCACCTGTGGTGGGAGCCAAAACTCCGATGATCGGTAGCGAGAGCACCAGAAATGAGCCTGCCATACGCAGCACCATCAGCCTCCAGGGCACGTCCACCATGGTTGGTGAAGGTTCTCGGTCCAGAGCCTGCTTCACGCCCACCCACCGTCTGTCCCGGCAACGTGTGACCTCGACGGGCCTGATTGCGCCGGTGCACACCCTACCAGTCCGTTGAAGAACGTAGCGCCGCCCCTCGCGGGCGGCGGTGAAGTCGCCGTCTTTCGTCACCCCTAAGAGGTGACGCTACACCGGGGAGTACCGTTCGGCGTCTTTCAACAAGCTCCCAGCCCCTCGGTTCACAGTTGTACTGAGTGAGAGTTCCATTTGCAATGGGTGCGTCCCACCTGAGTCACCCTGCAACGGCGGGCGTGGCCCAGACCGCAGTCAATGCGATCAGTGCAGGACAGCGACGGAGTCAAAATACGTAACCGTCACCTCTCTCAATCAGAGGAAGTAGCCTGGGTCAAGCCAACGATTTGATCGGCTTCGAAGGCCCCAAAGTCCTGAACCTTGCCGTTCGTCCAGGTGACCTTCACATTGTCGACGCCCGTTGATTCGCCCAAGCCAAAATGGACCCGGGGATCGTTACTGGCGCAATAGCTGTAGGCTGCGCGAACATCTCGCATGTGCCGTCCCGACATACATCGGGACTGATCACCCGAAGTCTCGATTTCCACTCGCGCACCAATCGCGTCGCTTCCGAAGCGGTTGAGTACACGGAACATGATCCAGTGGTTGCCCTGGGCCGGCGAACTCGATCGCTCGCCTGAGCGGTTGCGGAGCACGTAGCCGGGTCCGTCGCGGTTGGCGACGAAGATATCGATGTCCCCGTCATTGTCGTAGTCACCGAATGCGGCACCCCGGCTGGAGTGAACGAGCAAGTCATCCGTGCCACCAAGCGGCATGATCTCACGGAAGGTCCCATCATCGAGTCCTTCGAAGAGCTGATTGGGCTCGGCATACGGATCTTTTTCATACCACTCACCGCGGCCATAGATCACTCGGCCATTCGCGACGTAGATGTCCAAGCATCCGTCGTTGTTCAAGTCGATCAGGGCCGTGCCAAAACCGGTGAAGGGAAGGCTGCTGCCGAGTCCGAAGCGGGTCGTCCGATCCACAAAGAACCCGTCTTCGTTGAGGTAGAACGTGTTGGTCTGCCCTCCGAAATGAGTCATGAACAGATCGAGGTCCCCGTCGTGATCGATGTCCTGAGCATCAATGCCCATGCCCGACTCTGCCATGCCGTCGCCGCTGTAGGCGGCTCCGCGCTCGAGCCCTTCATCGAAGAAGGTGCCGTCTCCGCGGTTCATCCATAATTGGTTGGCTCGCAGGTCGTTGGCGACGGCGATGTCGATCCAACCGTCATTATTCAGGTCGCCGCAGACGACACCAAGGCCGTTTCCGAATATGGCAGAGACTCCGGCAGCCTCGGACACATCCGTGAATGTCCCATCGCCGTTGTTGCGATAGAGGGTGTCTTGGCCCGGCGCCTTGTAGGCGTTCGGCGTGCAGTAGTCGGGTTCACCGTTCCACGCCTTGCACACAACCTCACTTTCCGGAGACCAACTGACGTAGTCCACGACATACAGATCGAGATCGTCGTCATGATCGTAGTCGACGAAAGCGGCACTCGAATTGAACCCCGGATCGCCGACGCCAGCCGCGTCCGTAACGTCGGTGAATGTACCGTCCCCGTTGTTTCTGTAGAGGACATTCGGCCCAGTGTTGGTGATGTAGATGTCCGTCCACCCATTATTGTCGTAATCGCCGCAGGTGCACCCCACCCCGTAACCCGTGTCCCCGACGTCGGCCTCGGCGGTCACGTCTACGAATGTCCCATCACCCCGGTTACGGAAGAGCTGATTACCAGGGGTGTTCCGTGTGCGATTGCGCAGGCTGCCGCCCTGAATGAAATACACATCGAGGTACCCGTCTCGATCGTAGTCAAGAACGCCCACGCCGGCGACCATGCTCTCGGGCATATACAGGGGCGTGCCGGCACCGGTCACGTGTTGAAAACCGATCCCGCAACCGGGAGCCACGTTTTCGAACCAAGCCTCACCCGTGGGGGCAGTCTCCTGTACCACGACCTCGGGTTTTGATTCGGCAGTCAGCCGACCGTCGGCTGGCGGTGGTGCGGTCAAGATCAATACCATGCCCAGGCCGGTAAAGGCGACACCGATAACCGTCACCACCAGTTGAGCCCACGCTGACTTACGCGGCGAGTCCCCTGGGACGCTAGTATTGGCCCGTTTCTTGTTCGCGTGTCCTCTCATCCTGCCAAGCGATATCCAACGTTCATCAAACCATCAAGAAGCTCAGGAATCGGAACGTCACACCTCCACTCGTTCGAGTTTTGACGTTTTGACGTCTTCTCACTTAATCCCCGTTTTGGTCCGCCAACACTCGATCCAGGGCGCGTTGAACGTATGGCTGTTGCGACGGACCTGGGTCCAGCGCAAGTGCTAGGCGAAAAGCCGCTACCGCCTCGTCCAGGCGTCTGACACGGGTGTAGGCCAGGCCGAGATTGTATTGATTAAGCCAAGACTGCGGTTGAAGCTTGACCGTTCGCTCCCACGCTTCCACCGCCTCCTGCCATCGACCGAGCCTGGTTAATGTCTGGGCCATGGCGCTGTGAACTCTCGGAAAGGAGGGGTCGAGTTCGGCAGATCGGCGATAGGCGGACAGCGCTTCTTCCGCGCGTCCGAGCTTGGCCAGGACTGTTGCCCTAGCGTAGTACGGTCGTCCGATCGTTGGTCCCAGGCGTACGGCCTCGTCGGCCTGTTCCAGCGCCTTCTCAAGATCGCCGAGTTGTAGCAGAGTCGCCACCATGTTGATATGCGTCAAGTACTCATCCGGTTCGGCCTGCAAGGCCCGCTCCAGGATTCTCCTTGCGTCTGCCGCACGTTCAATCGAGAGGTAGGCGACGGCCAGGTTGTTAACCACGGCGGCATCGGTCGGATACTGCACCAGCAGATCCTCCAACATTTGGACTGCTTCCGAGACCCGCCCAACGCTCTTGAGCGAATCGGCAACTTTCAGCCGCGAGGTCCGTCCGATGGATGCCTTCGCAATGTCGGCACGCCAGGGGTCGTACACATAGGATGGGTCGGTGTTCGCCCCACGGGCAAACTCGATTTTGGCCTCGTCCACGCGCCCGAGCTGCTGGTAAGTTTGGGCGAGCAAGTAGTGGGCCAATCCCCAACGTGGTGCCAGCCCGATAGCCTTGGTGAAGAACTCGGCAGCTTGTTCATATTCTCCCGTTGCCAACCGGACGCGACCGAGCCAGGCGTAACCGGGTGCCTCGAACGGTCGAAGCTCAATGACACGGTTAAAGCACTTCTCTGCATCTTCATACGCGTTCCTGTCCAGCAGCGTAAGGCCAAGCCATTCGTAAGCCGGGGCAAAGTTGGGCTCTTTCGCAAGCACCTCCCGAAACGCCTGCTCAGCTTGGGCGTTTCCAGCTCTCTGGGCCAACACAGCCCAGTGATACTGCCATCGCGGAAGGGCGGGGTCGCGGGCTAAGGCGCCCGCGTAGCATTCCATGGCCAGTTCGCTGTATCCGTGGGCCTCGTACAGCAGCCCCAGCCGACCGAGTGGCTCTGGGTCGTCGGGAAAGTCGCCACAGTCGCGAACCAAGGCGGCAATCTCCTCGATAAGCACGGGTTCCAAATCAGACACGTTGTCCGGCATGGGAGGCCTGGTCATAACCGTCTCGTGGCTGGTGGCAACACGCTCGCCGCCCGTTGGCAGGGCTTGCCAGTGTCGCCAAGCACCGACGGCCGTGGTCGCAATCCCCACGGCCAACACGGCAAACGACGCCCACCACGATGGTGTCAGTCTTGCGGCTTGACGGTTTGACTTTTTCTTGGCCATGGGTCCGGTATCGTCTCAGCGCACCACTTAGCTATCGGCAGGTATTCCGTCCCTTCGCCCAGTCCTGCTCAAAGCGACGGCCGATATCGGCTCGGCCATCGCGGGCAACCTCCTGGGCAGACTCCCACACAGCCGTGATCGTAGCGATTCGGATGCCGGCTTCAATCCGGCCAGGTCCACCGTGGCGGTGCCGGAGGTTGGCAGGCACCCGGCACCATTCAGTCGCCGCGCTTCCGTGCGACACGAAGTCATCGCAGGTCGGCTGAAAGCCTGAGCACCGCCCAGCGCCCACGGTCCCAGGCAGTACTTGCGCGGTCTTTTCACTCGAGTGTACGGGGGTAGTGGTGTCAAATGCAGTACCGGCCCTCCGCGGGAGCCCGACCAGGCTACGTTCTCATCCAGTTGGGCCGTGGGTTTTCTCGCTGTCGGTGGCCTGAACCTGGCCGTCGACAGCCGCCGGCTGGTTGCACGGAAGCCGGACGCAAAAACAAGTGCCCTCGTCCAACGCACTTTGGACTTCGATGTGGCCGTCGAGCTCACCGACGATCTTGTTCGCCGCCGCCAGCCCCAGTCCCGTTCCCCCATGCCCCTTTGCAGAATGGAACGCGTCAAAGATGCTCGCCCGCTCGTGTTCCGGGATCCCGGGCCCATTGTCGCGGATGGACACGACACCTTGGCCGCGATTCTCGTCGTAACTCGTCGAGATATTGACTCGTCCCTCTCCTCGAGGTGCCGCATCAATGGCATTGAGGACAATATTGTGTACAACCTGGTGAACACCTTCGTAGTCCAGAGGGATGGCGGGAAGGCTGCCCAATTCTGTGACGAGCATGATGCCTCTTTCATCCGCCCGGTTCTGCACAAGGGCGATGACGTCTTCGACGATCTTGTTGACCTGTGCCATCTCGATGCGAGGTTTGCGCTCCTTGCTGAACGTCAACATGTTCATGGTCAAGATGAAAATGCGATCCAGGTTATTGCGAACAAGCGACCATCCGGACCTCAGTTGGTCCAGGTTCTCCTGTCTCAGGGCGAGCTCGATAACCTCAGCACCGCCCTGCAGTCCCTGCAAAATATTGCGGATGTGGTGCGAGAGATAGGCAACCGTCTCCCCGGCCGCCGCCAGACGCTCCGTCCGGACGCGGGATTCGGTCAATCGCATGTTCTCGATGGCCAGACCGACCAGACGCCCGATCGCCACCACCAAACGCAATTGCTCTTGCGTATACGTGTGATGGGACATGGAGCAATCGAGATGGAACACACCCAGGATTTCGTTGCGTACCATAATGGGAACGCAGATGATACTTCGCAGCCCAAACTGGTCAATGCTGTCGTGGTTGCTTTCGAACCGGAATCGCTCATCGGTCATCGCATTGGCGCACAGCACACCGTCCTTGGTCTGGAGAACATGGTTGATGATCGTCCACGAGGTGACAACCTTGGGCCGTGGGGCACGCTCCGGGTTGCGACAACGGACGATCTGAGGGGTGAGTGCCTTCGTGTTCATGTCGCACATCAGCAGCACGAGCTGATCCACGATCAGGTGATCGGAGAGGATGTTCGCCACCCGCTCCAAGAGCGCCTCGGCGCAATCCACGCTTCCGACCATCTCCGCGACGCGGTAGATGACGTTCCACGCGGCGACCGCATCCGCGGTCTCCGGTGGTTGCAGGATCACACTCTCTTGAGATGCATCGACGGCGGACAGAATCGAGGACTCCGCTGACCCGCCGCTCAGGTCAAGGTCGACACCGTCTCCAATCATCTGAGCGCCGGTGAAGCTGTCCACGCTTTCATGGCCGCTAAACACCAGAAGCGTGCTGCCGACCTTGATCTGATCACCGTGTTCCAGCTTTGTCGGCTGAAGCACTGGCTGTCCGTTGAGATACGTCCCATTCGAGCTGTTAAGATCCGTAAGCAACCAGCTCCCGTTCACCGGGCGAAGCTCGGCGTGCTGACGCGAGGCACTGTCATCCGACAATGGAATATGCTCGGACGAGCGGCCGATGATCGCCGGCTCGCCCGGGGTCTGATACGTCCGACCCTTATCGGGGCCCTGCAACACGTACAACGTGGGCAAAGCGTGAACTCCCCAGAATGGTAAGGAGCACGACCTCCGCCCGGTTGGGTGATCTCGAGGTCGCGTAGCGTTAAAGAGACGAACTGTTCGCGTTGTTAGCCTAGCCACCCACCGGGCATTGAGATCATACGTATACCTTTGCACACTGTCAATTTGGAGGGGGCACCGGATGGGACGCGTGAAGGGCGCCGCGGTACCTGTCCGGTAATACGTCCGGCATCGACACGCAGCTCGCGACTGGGTCCGCGCAGACAGGGCGCGCTAAAGGAGGTTCCCGGGCGGTCCGACATAGACAGACGGACGCAGGTCGGCAGGACCGGTCTGCCCCTCGGGCCCTGGGTGTAGCCGCAACAAGCCTTGTGGTGTGGTGGTACTCGCGGCCATAGCGTAGAGTTGCACGATGTCCCCCAAGCGAGTCTCCAATAGCTACCGCGACCTCGTGGCCCAGACCCGCCTATCCAAACCACCCCCACCACCGTCTCAGGAAGAGGAGCTGGATGCGCTGGTCACTGCCTTGGCGGATCGCCAGCGACAGACGCCCGACGGATCTGGCACTCTCGCCTCCGATCCCATCCAACGACTTCGAGACGTCATGGCAAGCGAACTCATGCCAACATTCGCCGAACTGGTTGAGAAATATTCCCGATCGAGCGTGCGGATGGAGATGGACGTGTCCAATCTGCTGGAGGGTGGGCGCGAGGTCTACTTCGAGTTTGGCCTGAACGGGCACCGAATCCGACTCTTGGGCACGGTGACCACAGAGGCGATTGCCTTTCACGAGACACGGCAGGCGCCCGGCATGCACGGGGAGCTTGTGAGCGGACCGATGCTCCGGCTACGCGGGCTCAATGCGACTGTCTTTCGCGAGTTCATCTGCGAGCGTCTATGTACCCTCCTACGGGCGGCGATAAAGCAGCGTTGAGGCCGAAGGCTGCTCCAATTCGCCACCGGCCAGGTAAAGCTCAGGGAACCACGCCGATTGCCGAGACCATTAATCGCCGCCCTCGCCCTGTTGAACGTCCTCGCGCCTGGGCGCGCCGTGATACTGAATCTCCGTCTTCCGAAACTCATCCATGCCCGATGGCTCGGGGAAGGCTACGGTCACGTCCCAGGGAGGCATCTGGGTATCGCAGATTCGTTCGAAGTACGGCCGCAGGTGGTCGTACGTCAACTGGCGCTGGAAGAGGGGCAAATTGCCCCATAGGCGGGCTTTGTACAACGGCGCGATTTCCGGACGCATGATGTAGGCCTCGATCTCGTCCCGCACCATGATGGGGAACTCCTGCATCTTACGTCGCTCGTTGACATCGAACTCAGTGTCGAGCACCCAAAACTCGCGGGCTTGGGCTGCCCGCACCAGCGAAGTAGCCCCGCTCCTCGTCAGTCCGAGAGAGAGCTGCTTTAGTGCGCGGTGGATGAAACTGCCGACAAACGCGTTGGCTGCCTTGTAGGTCTCCAGCCGAGAGATCAACCTACCCATGACGAAGCCTTCAACGCTCTGCCTATATCGCTCTTGCGTGGAACCATCGGGATGCGGGTTCTTCTCTCGCAAATAAGCTAGGAAGTTCTCGGCAAGGTCGATATTCTCCTCTCCGCCCTCGAGATAGAGAAGTTGGATCCAGTTCTCCATGCTGGTGATGAATCCCGTTCTATAGTTTTTAGCCACTTCCCCTTCCTCGAAGTCGGGGCTGTCTCCGAACTGCTCCTTGCTGATGCGCAGGTACGTATCATAGAGGTATCTGATGAATCGCACGTCCGGGGTGAGCTCTAGGTAGGACGAGAAGGGGTCGTCGAAATCGGGCAACAGGGTGATCCTGCCGCGCATCGCCAATGTGTTGAGTGCGATGAGAATCTGTCTTGCGGTGTTCATGGCGTCGTTCGGATTGACACGCTCAGCACCCTTGGCCAGCTCATCCCCCAAGCTTGCCCAGTAAAGGGAATGCGAAAAGGCGTTACGAAGATCCAAGGGGCCGTATTGTTCCACCATCAGATCCAGCCACCAGTCGAGGTCGAACTTGTATCGTTCACGGAGGACCTTGGAACGCAACGCGGCGAGCAGCCTGCGGAGAGGCGCCTGGTTGTCAGGGTCTTTGAGCACCGCCAAGCGTTGCGCGAGCAGAGAGTCCACCTGCGACTTGTCTTTGATAAGGTCGGTGGTGCCCAGCTCGGGCCTGATATAGCGGGCAACAAACTCCAAGAGCGACTCATCGGGGTAGAGCTGGACTTGGGCCAGGCGCCGCACCAGCTCTGCCACTTCTTTATCAGTCGCCAGAAATGCCTGGAAATCGCGCGGTGCATCAACAATCTCACGGAACCAGTCGAAGTACTCCTCGGTGGTCAAGGCGACCGGCGGTGCCCCCAACACCTTTTCCATTTCGACGGCAAGTGCCCGTTTGTAGTTCAGATGCTGGTCGTCGTAGAAATCTCCGATCTTGTGCCAGTAGATCCAGGAGAGCGCTTTATAGAGTGTTGCCGATCGCGGGTTGTACTGGATTCCCTTGTCACGGAGGATCTCGATGCCGTTGCTCACCCACTGCCAGCGTGCTTCCGGAGTGAACTGCATCACCGAGATGTTGTAAGCCATGTTCCAGGCGGCGTACTCCCACATCTTCGGAAAACGCGGCGCGAGGGCGCAGACCGCCTCGTGGAGCTGAAGGGCTTCGTACGTCTTGCCCTCCTCTTTAAGCCGCTCGGCGCGCATGGCAGCCCAGTCGATGGCCAGTGCTCGGAAGGTCCCTAGTTTCCCCATTAGAGCGATGTCAGCCGGCAACACCCCGAGTTTGTCCGGGTCGATGACGAGTTGACGTTCTTGGCGAACCTTGTTCACAGGTCCAATGAAGAGACCAGCGCTAACAAAACAGACCACGGCAACAATGGCAGCCGTCAACTGGATGTACCATTCATACCGCTTCGCCGACCGTCTGGCAGCCAGGTGCTCTGGAAGTGTATAGTTGAGTATCTGCGACATAACTTACCAGACTGACAACAGCGTTCCTTTCCGCGTGGACTAGACTGAGACCTCCGCCACCTCGCGCCGGTGAAAGAACAGAATGGCAAGACCCAGGAGAATGAGGGTCTTGACGACCGCCAATTCCGCGATTCCCTGAAGCACCCAG
The DNA here is from genome assembly GCA_964405925.1 of uncultured Phycisphaeraceae bacterium. GTDB lineage: Bacteria > Planctomycetota > Phycisphaerae > UBA1845 > UBA1845. The sequence goes on from CAYOQG010000038.1 coordinate 15,609, forward strand.
ACAAGGCCCACGTTCCGACCGTTGACCAGGGTCTCCACCGCATCATATCTCCCGAAGTTGGGGATGATCCAATCGGCCATATCGTAGATGTGTGCGAAACCTTGGACGACGAACTCCGTGACCGACGAGAACATGGAGGCGTGGGCATCCGAAGAGAAGTTAAGGGCCTCCTCGATGAAGGAGCGTGCCCCAGCCAGGATGTAGATCGTGAACGAGGAAAGGCACGCGACGGGAAAGGAAAATACAGTCGTCATCAAGAGAGCGACCGCAGCCAGAAACACCAACTTGCAGAACATCAGTGCCAGCAGTCGCACGAAGTTCCACTCAAAGGAGCCTACGATAAACAAGAGTTCCACTTCACTCGATTTGCGGAACTCGATGACGTTTCTGAACTTGCGCTCCCCTTGGAACGGATTGGCATTGACGAAATAGGCTGTCAGCGTATGGTCACTAGCAACGGCGTCGGCGGGCACCCGGACCGTGTGATAGCGTCCCACAACTTGCCGAACGGGAATATCATACACCGGCGTACCCTTCTGGGCATCGCCCACCCGCCACATGGCCCGAAAGATCTCGTCGGGTGCATACGAGGATACGTCGGTCTTATACCGGATCTGAACCTGCTTATTCCGTACGCGCTCGCAGAGGACGTTCTCGAACGCAAAGACCCGAGCCTCATCCGGTCCGACCACCCGCCACCTGGCTTCGTACTTGCGAGTGAGCCGTGCCTTCTCCTCGGCTGGGGCGAAGTCGGGCAAGTTGTCGTACAAGCCCTGCTCGATGTTCCTCTCCAATTCCAGCTTGGCATACTTGCTGAAGTCCGGCAGCTTACACGGCAGGGCGTGTCGTGCTACCAGCACTTCGTTCTCCAGCTCGTTTTCGTCGAAGATCTCATCGATCGGCGGGTGAGTCCATCGAATGTAACGGACCATCCCGTATATCGTCACGCCGGCGCACACCAGGAACGTGAAATTCAAGATCGTGATCCCCGCCCACTTCCCGAGGATATACTGCCATCGGGGGATGGGCTTGGTCATCACCAGGAGAATCTGTCGGTTGACAAGCTCATCGGCCAGGGAGCGTGACATGAATATGGTGAGCGTTCCCAGCAGGACGGCTGTCGCGCTGAGGCCATAGGACAGAAAGCTCTGCACCGCCCCCGTCAAGGAACTGTCACCCTTAATCGAAAACGGCAGCCCGAGCACAACAAGAGCGACCAGCACCAAAAAGACCAAGGCGATCTTCATGCGGATGCCTTCGGCGATCATATGGCGTGCAACCGCCCAGACCTTGCTCACGATCGATCCTCGCCTTGATGCTTGGTCTCTTTGTCTGCCTGCCCCAAGAGCTCATCGATCACCTTGGTGTCGGCGCTGACCGGGTCCCGCGGTCCCTTTGGTGCTTGCGAAACCTGTTCGGCAGCCTCTTGCCCCGGTGGGGTGGTCTCTCCCGCCGGTGCTGCGGTGCCCAAGAGCCGCTCGATCACTCCCTCAGACGGCTCGGACTCGGAACGCATCCGCGGTGGTAGCGGCTCCGACACGGGTTGCGTCTTGCGTGATGCGGAAGCCACCAGAGACTCTACCACCTCTTCCGTCGTCGATTCCGCAGGTCGCTTCAGAAAGTCGGGCACCGCACCGCCCCCCACCGCTCCGAACGTGCGAATGTTGGCTGCCTGGGCCTCCTTGACGATTCGCAAGAAGAAGTCCTCCAAGCGAACGCGAGGGTTGGAGACCTCCACAATGTCCTTCTTTTCCAAGCGCCGAATCAGATCTCGCACCTGGGCGACGGTCTCTTCGGAGAGTGAGGGCACGGTGATCTGGGTGGCATCGGTCTTCCTTAGAAGCTCACTGATGTCTCCAGCGGCCCGTTGCTGACCACCATAGAGGATCGTCACTCTGTCGCACACGTCCTCGACGTCGGCAAGGATGTGGCTTGATAGCAGGATGGTCTTGCCTTTTTTGCCCAGCTCACGAATTACATCCTTGATCTGGCGGGCGCCGATCGGATCTAAACCTGACGTCGGCTCATCCAGGATGAGCAGTTCCGGATCGTTGATGAGGGCTTGGGCGAGCCCGATCCGTCGTGCCATCCCCTTGCTGTATTCGCCGATGCGACGCTTGGCTTCGTGTCGCAACCCGACCATATCGAGCAGCCGGTCGGAGCGCTCGCGCCGCGTCCGTGACGGGAGGCGGAACAATCGGCCATAGTAATCAAGTGTCTCGTGGGCGACCAGGAAGCGATACAGATACGACTCCTCGGGCAAAAAGCCAATGCGTGACTTGACAGCCACATCGGTTGGCGGTTTTCCGAAAACGGAGATTCGCCCCCTTGTGGGGTAGAGCAACCCGAGTAGCATTTTGATGGCGGTGGTCTTTCCGGACCCGTTCGGACCCAGCAGTCCAAACACCTCGCCCGGTTGAATCTCCAGGTCGAGATCCTTGACCGCCTCGACGCGGGGTCGACGCCAGAAATCCCGGAACGTCTTGCAAAGCCCCACTGTGTATACGACAGGGGTTGCCCTACTCGCCATAGTGGTTACTCACTCACGTCTGTCGGAGTCGCCGGGTCGCCATGACCGTCGGGTGGCCCTTCAGTCGCCTGCCTCAATGATGCCGTGACAAGGCCCGCCATCAGCCGATGCCGACATTCAGTCGTCTCTGGATGGTCAGGTCCTCCGGCCGCCTCCGAGCGACGCGAGGCCGGACCAAGTGCGGCGCCAGCTGGGCCAAAGCCGATCTAGCCGTGCTCCGGTCCGATGGGCACCAAACGCTCCTCCCGCAGTTTGCTCGGGTCAAAATCCTTTTTCTCCAGCCTTCGTTGTTCTTCGATTCGCCTTTCTTCAGGATCCAGCGGGATTTTGATCCGGATCTCCTTGAGCCCTTTGGGGCGGAAGAACTTGGTGACCCCGGTGCTTCCGAGAATCTGCTGTCTGGTCTCTTCCCAGAGTCGGTTGATCAGCATGAGCGGATTGCGTCGATACTCGGGCAAGAGCGTCTTGTATTGTTCGACGTCGGATTCGATCCGCGAGACTACCGTCGTCCGATAGGCACCCGCCTCTTTGATGCGCCGACCGGCCTCCCCCTCCGCTTCGTTCCCGAGCAAGTCCTTGAGCTGCCCCCGAAGTGTCTCGACCGGCTCTTCCTCCGTACCACCGCGGTCGATCTTCTCCAACAGGGCGAGCAGCCGTTCATGGGCGGCTCCGGCGGCTTCGTTGAGGATCCTTGTGCGCTTCTGCTCCGCCGCGCGGATCTTTCTTTGTTTGATGTTCTCTGCTGCCTGGGTGGCGTCGAAGGCACCGCGAATCTGGACGGGTGGGGTAGGCTCGTACATCTCAATGAAGGTGACGACGATTCCGCTTCCCAGGGCCGACAGGCGTTCGTTGATTCGACGTTTCAACTCGCTCTGCACGTATTCGACGCGGGTGCGGATGACCTCCTCGGCGGTCAGCTCACTGGCCACCTGGATGCCGGTGGTCTCGATAAGAGTCTTAATCAGTCCTTCTGCGGCCTCGACGTTGTCGCCTAAGAGGTTGGTGACATAACTTCTCACGTTGTCAATCTTGTAAGTCACCTTCCACTGCACGTGCACCAAACCGGCGTCGGCAGTCAGAAGTGCTCCATCCATAACCGGATCGAGCCCTTGGGCGTCAGACCGGCGCAAGAAAGAGATCGGCTTGCCTTTTTCCTGATCGCTCCGATGGAGCGTGTGGCTGGTAATCAGGGTGTCGTTGCTCCGTTTGGTGGGCAGGGGGATAATCTCGTCGATCGGAAACGGAAACGCCCACACGAGTCCCGGCTTGTCCACCACGCGGTAGAGTCTGCCCACACGCAGGGCCAGCGCTTCCTCATAGGTATCAATGCTGCGGACGTTGGAGAACAAGTAGAGGATCACCAGGACGATCATGATAACCTTCAGGACGCTGAAGCTTGATCGGAGGGCGTCCGCCAGGGACTGGCTTGCCGCGTCGAGCGGCTGCTCCGCGACCTCGAGATTGCGATGGGCGAATTGGTCTTGGGTTTCTGGCATGGTCGTCTAGTCCGTTTCGACATCCCGTGGTGGAGAAACGCCATCCCGCACAGGGACCTCAGCCCGGCTACTCTCTTCAAACACGCTGAACGGCGATTCCGTGCTGTCCAGGATCAGGGTGCTCCGCTCCTGAAGGGCCTCTCGTGCGGTGTGCAAGCTGTCGAGGAACATCCGAAGCGCAGGGTATTTGTCGAACTCCCTGTAGTGTTCGCTGACCACACGTTCGGCTTCGGCGGTAATCTCGGCCACTTTCTGATCGACCTCGGCCATGATGCGGCTCTCGACCGCACGGGCATCGGCCACGATCTTTGCCGCCGTCGCATCACCCTCGGCCGTGTACCGCGCCGCTTTCGCCTGCTCGTGCGACTTCATGCTTTCGAAGATCGCGGTCGTGACCGACTCCGGTAGCCCCAGCTTCTTGATGCCGAAGTCCACGACCTCGATACCGAACTGCGCTCTCACGTCGGCGGCGACCAGGTTTTTGATCTCCTCTTCGATCTGCCGGATCTTGCGTTTGCTTGCATCCGTGGAGACAAAGTCGGCGAATTCGCGCTGGCCCGTCACGGCGTGCTTATGGGTGATCACCGTCGTTCGGAGCTTCTTCTCCCCATCTTCGACCCCGGCTGGGAAGTTCGTATGGAACTGGGATGGGTCGGCAATGCGCCACAGCGTAAAGGAGGTGATGAGCAGATTCTTGCCGTCAACCGTCCGCGTTTCCTCCGTCCGGTCTTCCAGGATGCGGATGCGCTTGTCGTAGACCACGACGCTTTGTACGGGTCGGGGCCACTTGAAATACAACCCCGCCTCGGTGATCGCCCGTTCGGCCGGCTTGTTCCAAGTCTTTTTGATCGCTACCTCCGTGAATCGTACCTGGAAGGTGCACATATACAGCACCAGCACGACTGCGAGAAAAAACGCCGCAGCAATGGGTCCGAGGTTCTTCATAACCGGGCAGCTCCTGGAAAAAGCTATGGATTGCGCTGGCCTTCGCGCTGGTCGCGTTTCTTTCGCTCTCTCTCAACACCTTGCGACAACACCTGATCGAGACCCGCCTCCTTGGTGGTCTCGTATTCGATAATCACGTTGGCCCGATCGGTCGCGATGAGGTACTTACGGACGTAACTGAGACCCTCATAGACCTCGAGCTTTTTGCGTTGCAGGTACAGGGCCGGGGCCGCCTGGTAGGCCGCCACTTGAGTGCCGAATACTTGCACCTTCGCCTGGGCATCGCTGATTTTCCTGCTGGCTCTCGCCCGGGCCTCGGCGATGAGCTTGGCGGCCTCTCCGCTGATCGGGGCGATCCCTTCCTCGGAATTGCCCACCAGCAGGTCCTCCACTCGCTGCCGCGCGGCTGGCCGTTGCGGTGCGTCCGACGGCAGCCCTCTCTTGGCACGAATCGCCTCATCAAGGGCCAGGGCGTGCGATTCCGTGCCCGTCATCGCGGTGAGGATCTTGCGTGCCTCACCGCGGGCGGCGTTGATCGTAGCTCCCATGCGGGTTTGGGCTGACACCACGCTCTGAAAAGCCGCAGCCACTCCTGTCTGGGCCGGCGGGTGAGCACCGCGGATGCCCACAAACACGACTTCGATTCCCACCCCAACCTCGTCCAGTCGCCCTTGAAGCAAGCCCTTAAGGTCTTCATTGAACTTAGTTCGACCAGGACCGATGACTTCATCGATGTCCACGCTCGCCGCATAGTCGGAAAGATACTGATAGGCCACGTTCTCCATCAGCTTTTCAGGATCGTCATAGGTGTACAAATAGCTACCGATGTCCTTGATTCGATACTCGATCGGCACCGACACCATGAGCAGACTCACCGCCACGCTCTCTCCAGCGTCTTTCTGACTGCTTCGGGTCGCCAGCTCTGCATTTCTGGTTTGTTCAGCCGTCTTCGGCGAAGCGACGAGAAGCATCAGCTCCGGAACGAACTCCTTGTGCTCTTTCGTCCAGATGACAGCTTCGTGCGCGTGCTTCTCGTCCTCTGCGTCCCCCAACGCTTCACCGATCACGAGTTCGCTGATCTGCTTGACCGGAGCCCGGTGGACGACATCTATCGGAAAAGGCCACTTGAAATGGATACCGGGCTGCAAGACGCTAACCTCGCCGCGCAACGGGCGACCAAACCGCTCGACAACGGCTTGCTCCTCAGCGTCAACGATTACTACGCTCGTCAGAAGGAGGACGAACGCAAACGCGAACACCACGATCGGGAACAGCCACCGCTGCAGCAACTGGTAAAACCACGTCGAACTGACCTGAAAGCCGAACTGATAATTGAAGGCATCGGCGATCGACCTGGCGATGTCGCCGGGTTCGGCCACCATGCCCAGTAGCCGACTGTCGAAGCTTGGCCGGGGAAGCTCACCCGGGGACCGCGGGCGATACAAGTCCAGGACGAAGTTCACCGCGAATTCGAGGCCCAGCACGATCAGTGCAGCACGAATGATGTAGACGACCAGAGGCTCTGCCCACTCGACAGTTGTCGTCATCGCCAGGGCAATCGCGACGAGCAGACACACCCGCGCAATCCCGGCCATGCAGACCGCGCCCGCTCGAAGCAGTCGCCACTCCGGGATCCGCGCCACAGCCAATGCATACCGGCCATACAGGAACGACAGGAAACCGATGCCGATCACAAAATACATCATGAACGTGGGCTGGGCCGTCCGACTCAAGCTCCCCTTGTCAAAAGCCTGGTCCAGCGACCAGCCCCAGAGCAGGAAGTGTCCGATCAGCAGCAGGGCAGACACCAGAACGGTGCAGGCTGGGAGCAGCCACTGCACCATCCACCTCAAACGATTCTGCTCCAGCAACAGGGCTTCATCGTCCAACTCAAAGAGGGCCCGGCTGGTGCCCGCCTCCTGGGCTCGCCTCAGCTCCTCGGTCTCCAGCGATTCCAGCCCGACGCGGCGGACTTGGTTGAGGGTAAGATACAGAACCATCCAAACCGGAATCCCGAACAGCACGAAGCGGGCAAGGGCTGCCAGGGCGTGGGACTTGGACCAGACCGAGATCGCCAACAGGGCGGCAAACGCGGTCAGTTGCAGGAAGAAACCGGACAACGCCACGTGCTGGGCGCGTCGATCTCCCGCGGTCTTGGTTTCAGCCATGCGTGATCCCCGCTCTACCGTCTTTATGCCGAACTCGGCTCGGCGGACGGACGTACCGGATGTTGGCAAGCGGTGCGACGTTTCGCTGCTTGTCCAATCGAGCTGAAAGTCTACAATAACTTTTGTAAAGTGCCAATGCGTAAGACCGTATTAATCGAGGCACCGCGGCGCCGAACTTGATCCGAAGAGTCCAGCCTGCTGGGCAAGAGATTACCCGATGTTCCAGCGCTTCTACACCATTGCACTGAATACGTTTGTCGAGACGATCCGGCAGCCGATTTTCGGCGTGATTCTGCTGGCCACCGCGGTCCTGCTCATTCTGAACGTATCCCTCGCGGCGTTCACCCTTGACGACGACGACAAACTGCTGCTCGATCTGGGACTTGCTACGCTGCTGCTGAGTGGTTTGTTCTTGTCTACGTTCAGCGCTGCCGGCGTCTTGGGCCGGGAAATCGAGAACAAGACCGTGCTGACGGTGGTCTCGAAGCCCGTTAGTCGGCCGCTTTTCGTCGTCGGGAAATACGTGGGGCTTCTGGCGGCCCTGTTTGTCGCCTATTACCTGGCGATGTTGGTCTTCATCCTCTCGGTCCGTCACGGCGTGCTGCAGACAAGCACGGATCCCTGGGACGCACCTGTCTTGGCCCTCGGGTTCGGGTCCCTCTTCGCCGCATTATTGGTCGGGGCGTTTTGCAACTATTTCTACGGGAAGGACTTCCCGACGACGACGTTCGCCGTGCTGACTCCTGTTTTGACGCTCGCTGTCTTGCTGGTCGGCAAGTTTGACGAGCACTGGGACCTCATCCCCTTCGGCAGCAACTATGTGGGTGGACAGATCATCATCGCCGCCTACCTGGTCTTCCTGGCGGTCATGGTCACTGCCGCAATCGCCGTGGCGGCCTCGACCCGATTTGGACAGCTTATGACCCTGGTCATCTGCGCCGCCTTCTTGAGCTTGGGTCTGATTTCGGACTACGCATTTGGCCAGCACGAAGGATCGTCGATTCTGGCCAAGGTCGCATACCACACGGTGCCCAACCTCGGCCCGTTCTGGGTGATCGACGGCCTCAACGCGGGCACCGAGGCGACCACCGTCACCGGTCAGTATGTCGCCCTCGTCACTGGATACGCCCTGCTATTAGTGACAGGCATTGTCAGTATCGCCGTCCTGGCGTTCCAAAAACGAGAGGTGGGGTAGCGACCTATCGAGCAAACGCCTCCTCGAAGAGCGACGCGTCTCGGAGATCGGCGTCCAGGTTCGCGTCTGATCCAGCGTGAGTGAAGTGAGCAGAACTTATGATCGCTTTTGCTTCTCCAGTCGATGCGCGCCCGATTTTGAGCCACATGTCATAAACACCAGCACGTCACCTGAAGCGATCTTGACACGAGCTGACAGAGCCCGATGATAGCACAATGTGGGATTCGTGTGTCCCTGCAAACCCGCCGACGGGACTATCGTTGATCCGCGCGGGAGCGCGACGGTTGGGTGCCCAGTGTCGGTCAGAATGGCTCGCAGGGATTGAGTCAGGCAAGGCATTCCTGCCTTCGGGCAGCGTGCTCGCCTCGGTCGCAGGGACCTGCCCCGGATGCTTTGCAGGGTTTATTGCAGGCAGCCCCTGGCTGCGGTAGGAGATCGGGTATGTGTCTGTGTCTCGGCATTACCGGCTCCTTGTCGGCGACATCGGCAGTCCTTGCGCGAACGTCGGGCGAGTTTGTGGGCGCCTACTCGGAACCCGCCGGAAGCTTGCACTACCGCGAGATGCCGGACGCGCTAATCTGTGTTGAATTGCGTCACCTCACTTTAGGGGTGGCAAGAGCTGCCGCACGGAACCTGAACGAGCACCCCAACTCCATTCTCGATAAAGTGTCGCGGGTTGTTATCGCTGTGGCGGGTCTCGATGAGAGGTTTGACGCAGTCATGATGGCCTCGTACCTCCGCGAGTTGCCAATTCCGCAGGATCAAGAGACGCTCATACGAGGGATCGGGGAAGCTGGGTTCTGTAGTGCGTTCAAGGGAGGGCTTGGTATCCTAGTACGGGCAGGGATTGGTTGCACGGTGTTTGCCTGCAACCGGGGCGGGGAGCGTCACGTAACCAATGCCTGGGGGTTTCTTCCTGGGGACCTTGGTGGATCGTACCACATTGGCCAACTCATCTGGCATCGGCTAACGCGCTCGGCGGATGCCCGCGCGGACGCGCAAGAGACGGACTTTGCTAGCAAGGTTCTCCGTAAGTTCGGCGCAGAGGCTAGGGTCGTGGATTTCTTTGACGAGTATTGCAGAGTGTCTCTTCACGATAACCATAAAAACATGAAATTCGCTGCACGTCTGGCGAATACCGCATTTGAGCTTGCCGAGGAAGAGCATCACCCTGTTGCAGAGAAGATTCTCGATGAAGCTTCAGTGGAGCTTCAGTGTGGGATTGATACCGTGATCGAAAGACTTGGCCTCAATAGCGAGAAAGAGGTGCCCGTTGCATTTCACGGTAGTGCAATCGAGCGGCATCCGGCGTACGCGCGGGTTCTTTTCGAGCGTGCCAAGGCCACGCACTCGAATTTGACGTTTTCCAACCCGCAAATCGGTTGGAATCGTACGGTCGGTGTCGCGCTCTTGGGTCTAGCTCATCGGGAGACCCATGGCGCTATCCCTTGGAACGACCCATGCGAGAGATTCGTGAACTCGCTCCCAGAGAACGGGCAAGCTCATGAAATGCTCCGGACTCCGGAGCTGCATCTCCGAGGAGTCTAGCAGACATGCGTCCCCACCAATCTGAAATTCCCCGAGAGCGAGAGCAGTTGACAGATGCCGCCAAGCGAACGGTCGACGCTTTGACTGAGCTTGACAAACATCTGGCTTTCCTGGCCCATGAGGTGCAGCTTGAAATTGACCGTGGGAAGATGGCAACATTCCTGGTGGATTGGGATGTCGTCCAAATGTATGCCGAGTACCGCTTGGCGAACGCCATCTATGCTTCGCCATTGTTGCGCGCGTTTGAGGGAATTGCCAATTCGGGGATGAGAGTTGCAG
>CAYOQG010000039.1:0-25758 GCA_964405925.1 uncultured Phycisphaeraceae bacterium
ACTGAATCCGGATCGATTGGTCCAGTTGATAGAGAACCACCTCCAACCGAACCGTAACCTTCCAGAAGAGATTTTGCGATCGACTACAGATGAGCCGGTGGCCGAAGAGCAGCTCTGCGGCACGGCGGCGACTGTCCCAGACACGGATCGGTCTATCCCGTTTGACGTCGATTTGCTGCTCAAACGCTGGGGGAACGACCGTGAGTTCGTAGGGCGGCTAATCGCCAAGTTCGTGAGGCGAGCTCCCGACGACCTCGAGAAACTGCGGCAGGCCATCACAGCGGGAGACACGGAGGAGACGACGCGCTTGGCACACGGGCTCAAGGGAGCAGCCGCATACGTCGCGGCAGAGAAGGTGAGAGAACTCGCGGCGAAGTTGGAGACCCCGGGTCGTGACGGAGACCTCAGTAACGCCGAGGCCTGCTTCATGCAGCTGCAGAGCGAACTAGCTCGCTGCATCGAGAGTGCATCTCAGGTCCTACCTGAGGCGGCTAATACCTTCCATAGTTCATGAGTTGCCAAGGGAATGACCACGCAGGTTTTGGTTGTCGACGATGATGACATGGCCCTGACCGGGCTGGAGTACGCCTTGACACAAGCCGGCCATGAAGTGGCAAAGACCTACGATGGCCGTGAGGCCCTCGCGATCCTCCGGGTTGGTTCGTGCCGGTTGGTCATCTCGGACTGCATGATGCCGGAGATGGACGGGGTCGAGTTGTGCAGCCGGATCCGAAGCGAGGACTCTCACCGGAAGCTCTTTTAAGGTTCTTCTCGGAATATCGGGACGGGCTACTCAACGTGAGGGTGTGTTGCGCGGCGAGCAGGACGGAGTGAAACGAGCGCTTCCGCCGGACGGTCTCCGTCTTGCTCGCGAGCCAGGGGCAGCAACAAAGCGGGCACCGATTCGATTCCATGGCACCGCGGCTCCCGGTTCGTAACCCATTGTGCAACAAGGACTTAGCGAGAACCTGTTCCGCCGAGCGTCGAGACGCATCGCTCGCTGTCCCGGAAATCCGTGTTGAACCTTGTTTAACACCATCCTTCGATGCCCTGATCTTAGCGGTGTAACGCAAGAGATCAGACACGCGAACATCACATCTTTCGCGGAATGCTTCTTGTTCTCCGCGTCCACGCGATGCAGGCCATGCCGGAGGGTGTTGTGGCTGGGTGCGTGTACCGGATGCCTTGATGATGAAGGCCTTTGCCCAACCTGTATCGAGCAACAGGAGGAATCAGATGAAACACAAGACAGAGACGAATCAAAGGACAGACAGACTGAGGACCACGAAAGACAATCAACACTCCAGCCGGCAGCCCGTGCTTCGGTTCTCGCCGACCGCCTGGGCCGAGCTGCTGTTCTTCTGCCATCGCGGGGAGACGAAGATCGGGGGCTTCGGCCTCACGCCCCCGGATGATCTCATGATGGTCGAGGAATTCGCCACCGTGAAACAGTCCGTCACCTGCGTGAGCGTCGCCTTCGACGACGACACGGTCGCGGACTTCTTTGATGCCCAGGTGGATGCGGGACGGTTGCCCTGTCAATTCGCCCGAATTTGGCTGCACACACATCCGGGCATGTCCCCGCAGCCCAGCGGAACGGACGAGGAGACATTTGCCAGGGTGTTCGGCACGTGCGACTGGGCGGTCATGTTCGTCCTTGGCCGGGGCGGGAAGCGGTACGCCCGCCTGCGATTCAGCGCAGGCCCTGGTGGCGAGATCATGATCTCGACGCGCGTGGACTTCGGCGTGGCCTTTCCAGCGAGCGATCATAACGCTTGGGCGGCGGAATACGACCGGAACATCCACGTGGAGCCGACTACGGAGCCGGGTTTCGGCCACGAGGTACGCCGAGGCACTGTCTTCGATGAGCTTGATGAAAGACAAGGCTTCGATGCCGACCGGTCTCTCACACAAATCAGGGACACCGAGGACCTGATCGAAGCGTGGGAATGCGAAGGCGAGGTGTGGCCATGAACGGACAGATTGTTCCTGACCGTGACATCCGCCAGCGCGATATTGTTCCTCCGGAGCGGCTGGTAGCCTGCCAAACGACCGTTGTGGGCGTCGGTGCCATCGGCCGGCAGGTGGCACTCCAACTTGCGGCGATGGGCGTCCCCTCTCTTGAGCTGATCGATCCGGACAGGGTTGAGCCCAAGAACCTGGCGTGCCAGGGCTATCTCCAGGATGACCTTGGAAGGCCCAAGGTCCATGCCACAGCGGACCTGTGTCACCTGAACAACTACGGTCTACGCGCAAGAGTATCGAGCAGACCCTTCGAATCACGCTGGCCCAACGGCTCTCCGAAGGGTTCGAGGGCAAACATGTGCTGCTTAAACCACCGCCCGAGGAACTCGCGGCAGGCTAGTACCCCGTGGGCACGATCCACTATGCCAAGGAGAAGTTTTATCCGTTTGCGCTTCGCAAAGAGGGCGGAAGAAAAGGGTATTTCAGGTATTCCCAGGAATGGTAAATATGAAGATCAAGAGAAGGAAAAAGCGTGCACAATTCGGCTGACAACGCAGGAACGGAAATTCCTGAAAGACGTGTGGAAGAATCCCACGTCAACGATCACGGAACGATATAGACGTTTGGGCTTGTCCTCGCGTTGCGGGAACGAAATCCAGAAGGCATTGATTCGTCGTAGGGTTATGAAGGCAGATTGGATTGTGCTGCCAACAGGGAGGTTGAAAACACTATCATTGACTCAGGAAGGCAGACGAGCGCTTGGACTACAGGATAGAATGAGTGACCGTCAGGGTGGGGCCGAGCACAAGTATTGGGTGTGTCGCCTTGCGGAGTGTCTTCGTGCAGCCGGGTACGACCTGCAGGATGACTCTCCGGTTGGCGGAGGCAAGACCATCGATCTTCTAGCCACACGCGACGGCAAACGCATCGCCTTCGAAATCGAGACCGGCAAATCAGACGCCGTTGCCAATGCCCGCAAGTGTCTGAATGCAGGCATGGACGAGGTCATCCTCGTGGCCACATCAACAGGCCTCAGGGACACGCTCGTGCGTAAGCTGCCCCGTAATCCGCACCTGTGGTGCGCAACAGCGGCAGAAGCGTTGAGTCTGTTCGCGCGTAAGGAGTGATGCAGCGCCCGCCGTGTCCTCCCATGACATCGCCGTGTCATAGCATCAGTGGCCAGCCGCTCTGTCTCGAACTGCAGCTCAGCAACACGTTGAAGAGCTTGGAAGCGGCGACGCTGGATAATCGGATCGCACCTAGGGAATCGACTCGACGAGTACTGTGCTTCACAAATCATGCGATTGTCGCCTGTGCGAGCCCGGCCCTACCTAGCGGCTTCTCCAAGTCCAAGGGGGCAGGCAGGCGATCGCCGATGGTTGTACTGCTTATGGAACAGAGTACAAGCCTGGAACGCGAACAGACTGGTTGTTCGTGTGTCAGTTTACCCAAGGGGATCAGCTGTCCCAAAATGAGGCAGATCAGTTGGCTTGACGCATTGCCCGGATGCACTAAGCTAGGACCACTTGGTCCATTCGGCGGATACGACGGCCCGAGGGATGGGGCTGGCGGAGGGACCCGCCTGGGGGTGGATTGGGGCCAGAGGGCGCCGCATCTTACCGGAACCAAACGAGCGTAACGCGGAGTGGTCGCAATGAACCATCCGGCGTAACAGCCGAGTGCGGGCAATCGGTCGTCTTGCTGGATCTTGCGCTCGTCGCTCACTTCGTGTTTACGCAGCGACCGTGGCTGAAAATGAGAATCACTTCCTAAGCGCGTGCATGGGGCATCAGTCCAAGCGACGAGGGCGATGTGGTTCCTGCCGCGCCGCAAGTCTGCGAAAGGAGAGCAAGCCATGAGACAGAAGCACCATGTCATCCTATTGTTGGCGGTGGTGGCCTTGCATGCGTTGACCGCCGGGTGTGACAACGACTTTGGTATATTGGGAGACCGCCCTGCTGGCGCCGCATTACCCGTGCTTACGCGTGCCAAGGCGCTCAGCAACCACTACGTCGAGGTCATTTTTTCTGGTCCGGCGAGTGATGTGGCAGAGCTTCCGTCCACCTACGTGATCACCGGGCCCGATGAACGCCAGCTACAAGTGGTAGATGCCCGCCTAGACGAGGGTAGGACCAAAGCGGTCCTGACCACAGCCCAGCAGGAGGAAGTCGAGTACCTGGTTGACGTCCAATCTGGGGCAACTCGAGAGGCCACGGAAAGCACGGCCGGAAGTAGCGCGGTCACGTTTATGGGCTCGGACACACGGGAGCCCTTCCTGGAGAGCGCCATTTCACTTAGCAACACCTCGCTCCTGCTTACCTTCAGTGAGCCGATGGATCCCTATACGGTCGGGGACATCCAGTTCTACAGAATCGCCGATCCAGATGGGGATACCGACGTCGATATTAAGATCGAGGACGTTGGATACAAGGCTGGAAGCCCTGACGGGGATCACGTCGAGGCTATTCATATCAGCGAAGTCACGGCGGGCGACGATAGGACCACTGTTGTGCTGACAACCACCCCACAAGACAACATTGAATACACGATCAAAGTTACGAACGTCAAGTCAAAACTCACCTGCGAGGATGGGGAGACCGCCTTATTGGACGACACGGCTCAGGGCGGCGTATGCGCTGCCCGCGTGCGCCCGTTAACAACAGATGCAACGCCTGCCAGCCACCACATCACTGCCCGGACGAAGATCGATCACAACGGACAGTTTGATCCGGATGCTTCCGGGATTGATGGCACGGTGTCCATGAGTGTCGACGGGGCAGGGGTGAAGACCGCCGGCTGCGCCGGAAGCGCCTGCATTTCCGGGCAGGGTGGCGACAGAGACGAGGAGCTGATTTTCACCTTCGACTACCCAGAAAGGGCCGATACCATTGTCGTTGGATTGCAGGGGGTCGACTTCACGGTCGACGATCCCGTCATATTTGCATCCAGTGTCGGCATGCCCGGCTTTGACCATACAATCCAGGAGGCTGAAATCGACGCGGCGTTGGCGAGCACGGGCCCCGGGTCAGGTGACGTATACTTGGCACTAACACCGGTGCCTGACGATTCCATGATCGACGCCGTCAAAGTACGGGAAACCGCAGACCACGTTTGCGTTAGCTCGGTCTGCCTGACTGACGGGCGTAGCATTGATCCGACCCGAAACACGGTCACATTCTTCGGAATACCACCCGTGGACACCATAGCGCCGCAGGTGGTTAACGCTGCTGCCGCAAGCGCCACCTCGGTGCTCGTCTCGTTCAGTGAGCCGCTGAATACCGACGCAGACGACCCGCTCAATTTCACCATCACACCGGACCTGGTGGTCACCGATGCCATCCGTACCAGACACGCTACGCAGATACTACTAACGACGCTTGGACAGATTCCCGACCGGCTCTACACGGTCACCGTTTCCAACGTGGCGGACAAGGCCGGAAACGCCATCGATCCCAACGCGAACTCGGCCACCTTCCGCGGTACTTCACGTGAACTCGCCTTGCTCAGTGCCATCGCCCTGAGTAATACCAGCGTACTTTTGACTTTTAGTGAGCCGATGGATCCAACAACCGCCGAAAACACTTCCTACTACAGAATCGATGATCCGGATGGGGATGTTGACGTAGACATTGTCATCACGGGTGCAGTGGCCGATCCTGACAACAGAACCGTGGTCCTGACTACTTCGCCACAAAAGAACATTGAGTACACGATGCGGGCTGCGAACCTTCGTGCTAGAGCCGATGATTTTCTCATCGACCCTGCGCGGAGTTCGGCGACGTTCTTTGGAATCGCGGTGGACGACGAGGTTCCACCAACCGTGACTGGTGCCGCTGCAGGCAGCGATACCTCCGTGCTCGTAAGTTTTAGCGAGCCGCTCGACAATGAGGCTGATGATCCGCTGAACTTCAGCATCGATCCACCATTGGTGGTCACCGATGCGGTTCAGACCAGACACCAGACACAGATGCTGCTGAGCACCCTGACCCAAGTGCCCGATCGGCTTTACACGGTGACGGTGATGAACGTTAAGGACAAAGCACGAAACACCATTGTCGCAAATGACGAGACCAACACCGCCCAGTTCCGGGGAAGCTCGCGTGCACTTTTTCTGCACAGCGCGGTCTCACTGAGTAATACGCAAGTCCTCGTAACATTCAGCGAGCCGATGGACCCGGCAACAACGGAATGCGTATCGGTCGAGGACTGCCGGGGGGTGTACAGCATCGCGGACCCGGATGGTGATTCAGACGTCGACATCGTTGTGCAGTCTGCAACACCAGACCTGGGTGAGCGGACCGTCGTCTTGAACACGACACCGCAAAAGAACATGCAGTACGCGCTAACCGTCACCAACGTAAAGGCGGTGAGCGATGATTTCCTGATTGATCCTACCCGCAACACGGCGTCGTTCTTCGGGATCCCCACGGACGACGACGTTCCACCGACCGTGACGGGTGCGGCCGCGACCGGCAGCACCTCGGTCCTCGTATCATTCAGTGAGCCGCTTGACAATGAGGCTGACGATCCGCTGAACTTCAGCATCGACCCACCGTTGGTGATCACTGACGCGGTTCAGACCAGGCACCAGACCCAGATGCTGCTGACCACCCTGACTCAAGCGGCGGACAGTCTATACACGGTCACCGTGTCCAGCGTGAAGGACAAGGCGGGGAACGTTATCGATCCCGATGAGAGCTGGGCCACCTTCCGAGGTACGTCCCGTGAACTTTACCTACTTAGTGCGATATCGCTGAGTAACACCAGCGTACTCCTGACCTTCAACGAACCGGTGAACGCAACAACAGCGCAGAACGAGTCATTCTATAGGATTGACGACACGGATGGGGATACCGACGTGGACATTGTCATCACCAGCGCAGTGGTCGATCCCTATGACAGAACCGTAGTCCTGACGACTTCGCCGCAAGAGAACATTCAGTATACGGTACGAGTTACAAACATTCGCGCGAGAAGCGATAATTTCCTCGTCGATCCTGCCCGGAGCTTGGCTACGTTCCTGGGCATCCCGCCGGTTGACACCACGCCGCCACGGGTCGTTGACGCGGTCGCCACAGGTGCCACGTCGGTGCTCGTTTCGTTCAATGAGCCATTAGGTGATACCGGACTTTTGGGCGAGCCTCTGGATGGCGAGCCGGATGATCCGTCAAACTATAGAATCACCGTGGCCTCGTGCACGGCGGAACACTGCGACGGGTCCGACGCAGACTTTGAAGGTCTTCCATGCGACAGTAACAACGATTGTGGCACTGGTACGTGCCTAATAGCCACGTCCGACGACTGTTCTGAGCTGGTCATCGAAAGTGGCCGGCTCACTGTGCACGACACGCAAGTGCTTTTGACCACACTCCCACAGGTCGTGAACCTGCGGTATGTGGTGACGGTGGCAAACATTCGCGACAAGGCAGGTAACGAGATGATGCCACCGGCAACGGCAACGTTCCTGGGGCTTCCGCCACGTACGTCCGGACCGGCGCGCGTAGTGGGTGCGATCTCCACCAGCAACAGGACCGTGGTGGTGACGTTCAACAAGTCCATGGGCAGCGGTGCGGAGGAGGCTGACAATTACAGCATCGTACAGGAGACCCTAGATCGCGAAATCCGGCTGCTAGGTGTGTTTTCCGCCAGCTTCCTGGGGCAGGATCGGACCACCGTGGAGCTGATCACGGCTCCGCAGAACGAGGTGACCTACACGGTAACGGTCGTCAACGTCAAGGACGCGACCGGCAACCAGCTTACCCCGGGAGGGTTTGTCGCGACATTTGCGGGAACACCGTTCGCGTGCCAGGCGCAGTTGCTGCGGTGCAACAACGGACATGTAGGCCTGGATGGGAGCGGGCTGTGCAACACCGACGACGACTGTGACGATGATGCTCCCTGCGATCCCGCAGAAGCGGACTGCGAAAACACCTGTGTACCGAGCAGGACCTGCGCCGCGGGCCGTCCTGGTCAAGACGGTCAAGGTGGGTGCGAGACGGACGACGATTGCGACGATGATCCGCCGTGCACGGCCAGCGAACCCGACTGTGACGGATTCTGCAACGCCGGGTGCCACGTCCCGGACACAGATGGTGACGGGCTGCCGGACACCGAGGAACTCGAGGGTTGGACCGTAGTGGTCACGCTAGCCGACGGTACGATCACGACGTGGGAGGTGACGAGCAGCGCATTCGCGGCGGACGGCGATGGGGACGGACTGGATGACCGTGAGGAGCAGCGACATGGGACCGACCCGCGAGACACCGATACCGATGCGGACCTTCTTACCGACAGCGACGAGCTTCGCGTCTTCTTCAGCAGCCCGACGAAGCAGGACACCGATGGAGACGGGCTTACGGACTCGTCCGAGACCAGGTTCTTCAAAAGCTCGCCCATTCACGCCGACACGGACGGCGACGGCTTTAACGACCGCCGCGAAGTCTTCGACTTGTACCGCAATCCTCGCATAGCGGATCTGCCCGTACCCCGTATCAACATCGGCGACATGAGATTGCAGATCGACGAGCGATACACATATGTAGACCAAGAGGGTCAAACGGTCTCGGAGGAGACGAGTTCCAGCACCACGCTGGCTCAGAGCCGGGAGACAGCCTTCAGCAAGAGCGATACGCTAGCGACAAAGGCAGTCTTGGAACTCGGTACAAAATTCGGCACGGAGGTCGAGGTTTCCATGGACCCAAAGGCGACGTTCAACATGGAGGCCGAAGTCAAAAGCACCCTGAGTGTTGAACACACGTCGACAGTAAGCCAGTCTTCCGTCGAGACTGCGCAGCAGGTGTTCGAGAACTCGTACGCTCGGGCGAAGGAGATCAGCAAAACGCAGACCGTGACTCGAGAGGTGTTCGGCGCCGCCATTGACACAAACATCACCATCGAGAACGCCTCGGACATCGCCTTCACCATCAGTAACATCGAGCTTTCCGTTCTTGAGCAGGGTCGGGACCGCACCCGCTTCGTCCCGGTGGCCACGCTGCTGCCAAGTAGCACGCTGATCACCGGGCAACCGGCTGTGTTCAACATCGGTCCGGCCGATGCACCGCGCGGTCCGATCATCTTCTCCAGCCGCGATGTGTTTCCCAATCTGGTTGAGGATCTGCTGCGGTCACCGCGGGGGCTGTTGTTCAAGCTCGCGAATTTCGATATTACCGACGAGTTTGGCCGCAACCTTGCATTTACATCGCAAGAAGCCCATGACCGTACGGCCTTGCTCACGGTCGACAAAGGAGACGGTCATCCCCCAGAGAAGTATCTGGTCACCACCAATGCGAGCTTCGACGACAAACTCTTCATGGGTGGAACCTGTGACGAGAACAGCGGCAACCCGGGTGACACGTGCTACGCCGATACCGATTGCCATGGAAGGTGCAGCGAGGCTTCCGCCAATCCCGGCGCCGCGTGCTCTGACGAGTCGGAGTGTCCGAACGGCGCCTGCATCTTCGCGGGTTTGTGCGAGGGCGCATATCTTGGCGGTTTCGACGAGTTCGGAATTCCCTTAGGGCTCCCGATGGACTACGTGCTTCAGGACATCCTTCGACTCGAAAAAAACCCGTTGGAGCCGAACGCCATCGTGGCCGGCCCGAACGGGATCGTCCAGACGGTCGCGGTCGGTGATGACCAGCAAGTGATTCCGATTGGACTCTCCGGGTTTACTGACCGGGAGATTATCATCCTGGCTGGGGAAAACGGCGTGCTCGATACGGAACCCAACAACAGCGACCTTCAGGGCGACGACGCAGAGGCCAAAACCACCGGGTACGAGACCAGTCTGACCTGCAACGCCACGACCAAGCCCTCCATCCATGAGCCCCAGAACGGCGGCGATGGCATCGCCAGCACCAGGGCCCAGGGTGACGACGTACAGGAGGTCCTACTCGCTCGATGCCTCGCCGGTGAGAACCAAAATGAAGGGTGCGACGGCGACGAGGACTGCCCCGAGAGCACCTGTCAGGACACCTTTACTTGCATCTTGGGCGACGACCAAGGGCGGCCCTGCGGGGACGATGACGAATGTGATTCAGGCTTCTGCTTCTACGACTATCTCTTGCCTGGACAGGTCATAGTCAGCGCCGGCCCGAACGGATTCCTGGAGACGGTGGCGAGCGGCGACGACGAGTACCGCGGCCCCGGCGAGCCCTGCTCTGACGACGACGACTGCCCTGATCCGGAGCCCGATCCGGAGAATCCAGAGATCCAAGGCCTCTGCGACGGGCGAGAGGTCCTCGTCCGCTTCAAGAACGCCCAAACCGGGGACCCCAACCGTTATTGGCTGGCCCTAACCACCGATGAGATCCCGGTTGGAAGCAACTTCGGTGAGTTCCTGCTGAAACCGCAAGAGGCGATCGCACTGACCTTCGGGCAAGACATTGACAGGGACCGCTTATTCGCTCGCGAAGAGTTCATGCACGGCAGTAGCGATCGAGACAAGGACACGGACGACGATGGTCTCGACGATTACGCGGAGATTCGCACGGGCTGGATCGTTCAGGTTGTAGGGCGGCCAGAGCTGAAGGTGTTCCCCGATCCGCGACTGGAGGACTCAGATGGCGATGGATTGACCGACCAAGAGGAGAAGGGCATGGCCACTGACCCCAGACGACGCGACACAGACAATGATGGGCTTTCCGACTTGGAAGAACTTGACATCTGCAACAACGCGGACCCGCCTGAGTGCTGTGACCCCTGTGACCCGTGTAATCCAGACTCCGACGGAGACTCACTTACGGACGGTCGAGAGATCTTAGACCTGGACTCCGACCCGCTCGTCGCCGACGCCGAGGAGTATATCGACTCTGACGTGGACGGTCTGACAGACGCCGACGAGATCGACGGTTGGGACGTTGAAGTCACGCTGTGCAACAATCGCTGCCCATCTGCCTTTAACGGAACCTGCGACGATTCCCCGGGTGACGCCTGTGCCGAGCCGCCCTACGGACGGGGGTCCGATTGCTACGACTGCGGTCCGCGGACGCAAACAAACAAGTTCTACCCCGACCTCCTAAACGGCGATTCCGACTTCGATGGCCTACCCGATCTCGTTGAGAAAACCATTGGGAGCAACCCGGAAGCAGTTGATACGGATGGTGACGGCCTACTTGACTTCGACGAGTTCGCGGACTTCGGCGCATTCATGGCTCTGAACTACCTATACCCCGGTTTCTTCCTGTCCGACGCGGGGTCGCAGCAGATCGGAACCGACCCGGCTTCGCAGGACAGCGACGGCGACAGGCTCTCGGACGACTTTGAGAGGCTGGAGGGCTGGCGCGTTCTTGCACTCGGAGACGAGGTAGCGCGAGAAGTGTTCTCCGACCCGCAATACACAGACACCGACTTGGACGGGGCAACAGACCTCGATGAGTTCTTGGGCAACGACGATACTCCATATACGCAGGACGAGACTGACCCTACCGATCCCGACACGGACGGCGACGGCAGACTCGACAGCGAGGAAGTGGGTGACCCGCATGGTTCTGATCCACTTGTTCCGGACGTGTTTGTGAGCATCGTGGTCGACAAGCTGATCGACGTGGACGGTCCGTTCGATGGTACTAACAACGCGAACGAGTGGGAGTTTGGCATAACGGCCAGACTCCCCGGTCAGGACGAGAAGACCCTCCTCAATCCAAAGATCCTCGTGGACTCAGGGGCATGGTTGGGCACATTAGATTGTGAGGATACTCGGTGGATAACGGAGGACATAATCAGCGCCGACCTGGTGGTCCCCGCACAGACACTGGCGCTCTCGCCCACCGACCCGATCATCATCGAAATCTGGTGGGCGGAAAGGGATGGAGACTGTGACTCGATAGAAGGGAGTTGTCATCAATTCGTCGAGGACATTATCGAGGCGGGTGCCCTGTTCTCCACACGATACATCCCCAGGGAGATCAACATTGAGGACGGTGAGTGTTCGCTGACGATTCGGATCGTACTGGAGGTGGATTAGGACGTAAAAGAAACGCCCGGTCGATATTGGATTCTCACCAACTCGGTGACCAGGGTACCTCTCGGCGGGATGTGTCCCGCTGGCGCGCCGATGTACTTGTGCGGACGGCCGTGCTGGAGGGTGGCGACACTTCCCTTGCTGGCCACACTTGCGAGACTTCCGCAATGCGGCAGTCCGAAGAGCTTCGGACGAGGACGCACACTGTACTCGATGGCAGTTGCCGGGAGGTTGGTCATTTTTATGTGGCCTCCGATCACGGCTGCATTGACGGCGCGTTTTCAGGGCAGCCGCGCTTGACTCTGGGGGACCTTTCCCGTTGACATCAGACGCCGTCGAGGGTCTTTCGGTGGCTAACCATGTCGCTAGGAAATGTTAGGCGCGTCAAGGCGAGTCCCGGGCTCTTGCCCTTTGTCATCTCAGGTCGGTGGTGCCGCCTTACAAGGTACGCAGTGCCGCGTGGTGGCAGCATGGAGAAGGAGGATCAGGACCATGAAGAGTAAGTACTTGTTGACAAGTGTCGCTGTATTGGCTGTTTGCATTTTGGCACGGCCTGCGGTTGCGCAACAGGTGCGGCCAACCGCCACCATCCACGCGGACCTGTTGGCCAAACCGGAAGCTATCCCTGTCGTACACGCCCCCCCGATCGATCTGCAGGCGGTCGCACGGGAGGACGTGGAGCGCGAGCGGTTGGCCCTTCCCTATCGGTTCGCCATTCCTAATCGTGTCTTTGTGACGCCGGAAGACAATGGCACGTGGGAGAGCATTGGTGAAAATACACTGGTGTGGCGGCTGCGGGTGTCCTCGCCAGGCGCGGTATCCCTCAATCTGGGCTTTGGCCGTTTCCAGATGCCAGAGGCAGGTCATATGCTCATCTATGCTGCGGATCACAGCCACCTACTCCGCCCTGTGACCGCCGAGGACAATGCGGGCCACGCCGAGTTCTGGTCTCCGGTCGTACCGTCGGACGAGGTCGTGGTGGAGGTGACGCTTCCCCCGTCGGCAAGGGATGAACTCGACCTCGAGCTGACCTCCGTGAACGTCGGCTACAGAGGTTTCGGCAGAGTCCAGTTTGAGAAGGCAGGCTCCTGCAACATCGACGTCATCTGCCCTGAAGGGGATGCCTGGCGTGACGAGATTCCCTCCGTCGCCGTGTACTCGAGGGGCGGAGGTCTGGTCTGCACGGGCTTTATGGTCAACAACACCGCCGAAGATCAGACACCGTATTTCTTGACTGCAAACCACTGCGGCGTTACTTCCGGCAACGCAGCCTCTGTGGTTGTCTACTGGGACTATGAAAGCCCAACGTGCGGGCAGCAGGGTGGCGGGTCTTTAGATCAGTGGCAGAGCGGCTCCTACTGGCGTGCCGCCTACTCCCCCTCGGACTTTACGCTGGTCGAGTTGGATGAAGATCCCAATTCGGCTTGGGGCATAGCGTTCGCCGGGTGGGATCGGAGCAATGCGGATCCAAACGGCGCAGTCGCGATTCATCATCCCAGTTGCGACGAAAAGAGCATCAGCTTCGAGTACGATCCCTGCACGACGACGAGCTACCTGGGGACCAGCAACCCTGGCGACGGGACGCACATCCGCGTAATCGATTGGGATGCGGGCACAACCGAGCCAGGCTCGTCCGGGTCTCCGCTTTTTGACCAGAACCATCATGCCGTGGGCCAGCTGCATGGCGGGTACGCTGCATGTGGCAATGATCTGTCAGACTGGTATGGCAGATTTTCGGTTTCTTGGGATGGCGGGGGATCATCCTCGAGTCGTCTAAGAGACTGGCTTGACCCAGGGAACACAGGTGCGATGAGCCTCGACACACTTGTGCAAGGTTGTGGGAACGGCATCTGCGATCCAGGCGAGGATTGCATCACTTGCCCGAACGACTGCATCGGGGGTGGCTGCGGCTGCGGCAACAGCGTGTGCGAGCTCGGCCTTGGTGAGGGTGAGGATTGCTACGCCTGTCCTGAGGACTGCAACAGCAAGCTGAAAGGCAATCCGAAGAACCAGTTCTGCTGTGGGTTCGATCTCAACTGCGACGATGACCGGTGCTCAAGCGAGGGGTATGACTGCACCCCCGGCCAAGTCCCGGAGTATTGCTGTGGCGACGCGGTCTGCGAGGGCCCCGAAAATAGCTGCAACTGCGCAGTTGATTGCGGACAGCCGGATCCCTATGAGCTACCGTTCTTCACGTGTGACGACGGCCTGGACAATGATTGCGACGGCGGTGCTGATTGTGACGATCCGCACGGTGAGTGTGACAGCGATCCGTACTGTCAGTGCCTGCCCGTTGGCTCCCCTTGTGCAGAGGACAGCGAATGCTGCTCGAACAAGTGCAAGGGCGGACCAGGAAACAAAACCTGCAAGTAGTAACCACAAGCGGCGGGATAGGTTGCTAACCCGCCAAAATCGAATCAAAAAGGGGGTGGGGTCGATTTTTGGTCAGCCCGGTCCCTTCCCCACGAGTGGGGCCGCAATCACTCTGAATCCGAAGATCGTGTGCACATATCCATGCAGATGTATGGAGTGTTTGGTTCAGCCTTGTCGCTCAGGGTTACGTCGTTGTCACAGATGCTTGCTCTCACAGACCCGGCCAGGAATGCGTTTCTTGAAGCCTGTTTCTCCATCTCTCGTCACCTCCTGGCGTGTGTGAATGGACGAAATGGGTGAGAGATCGGCAAGAGAGACCGAGCAAACTGAGAAACGAAGGCCCTGCTTGAGTCGATTGGTCCATCCCCGTAACATAGTTGGCAGAGGTTCGGCAAATGGCAGGTCTCTGTTGAAAGGAGAACACGCGATGCAAGGAAGCTCGTCCTCAATACCTGGCACGATGGATGGTCCGGCAGGCAAGGTCGTGCCCGTCCCGGAGCTGGCCAAGTTGGAGCGGCTAGTGGGTAGCTGGTCCGGTTCCGCGGAACTGGTTTCTGGGCAGGTCGAACATATGAGGGGAATGATGCCGAAAGCCTCCGAGGGAATGCCGCCCTCGTGTCACGGAGGCGGTACGTACGAATGGGTGCTCAGCGGGATGTTCCTCAAGGGGCAGGGTTGGCATGAAACAGGCAGCGACCGGCGCGTGCAGTATGTCGAGTACATCACCTGGGACCCGAAGGCCAGGCGCTACCGGGACTGGTGGTTCAGCAACACGGGCGAGCACTCTCAAGGCTGGATATCCCTGGATCCAGACGGAAGAACAATCCGGGCAACAGCCGACGGTGTCGACGCTCAGGGACGCGTGAAGCATAGTGACAGAACAATGGCCTTTGCCGATGACGACACCATGACCTGGACCTGGTCGAAGAGTGGTCCAATGGGTGAGATGAGACTAAGAGGAACCAGCAAGCGCCAACATTGAGTCGCGATGTGTCAGCCCGATCGAAGGAGTGACAGTCCTGGTGTAAGGCTGTGCTTGGGGAGGCCGCGGCCTGGGGTGTGCAACACCACCGCTTGAGCGCCGGTCAAGGTTCGCAGAGCACACCGCGTCTTCGGTGGAGCGTGCTGGAAACGGCTGTGCCTTTGGCGGTTGGGTGCACATCACCTGGTCAACGCGGCCAGGAATTGTCGCCGGTTTGCGCATGTGGCTCCTTGCGGCCGTATGTGGTTTCTGCGCGCACTGGGGCCACGGTCACAGCTCCGGGAAAGTCCTTGTAATTCAGGGACTTACGTGCTATAAACCCATGCGTGGAAAGCGGTTAGGGGCAGGCGTCTACACGGGCTCCAGCTGACTCATAATCGCTTGGTCGGGGGTTCGAATCCCTCCAGACCCATCGCCGCATTCAGCGTCTCAGCCTACAACAATAGGGGTTTGCGGCTTTGACGTTGTCTTGTCACTTTTCTCCATTGCGACCTCGTACGACGCTTTGCGAGACCGTGCTGCAGCACCTGCCGCAGCGCTTTTGCAGCGCACCAATCCGTGGGGTTGGGTCTCGAATCGGCAGGATCGCCCGTCAGCCCGACAGTTCGGTCGAACATTTCGTCGGTAACCTGGAGGTAGTGGTCCACGCTGACCTGCTGGCCGTGACCGAGCCAGGCGGAGACGGCATGCTGGGGGAATCGTTCGGACCACTCGGTCTCGCAGGATTGGCGTAGACCTGGAAGCACCGGTCAAACGGCTCGATTCCGGCCCGTTTTAAGATTGCCTCGAACGGTCCGGTGCAGCTTGTTCCGGGAAACGTCTACGACGTGCTCCTGGCCATCCTCAGCCCCGTCGAATGCGTCCTGCAGGATGAACATAAGCTTGGGGCGATCGGCATAGATCGCCGTCTGTGCTTGGCGTGGCGTTCGGTCTTGCGGCTGTAGAACGACAGCCGCCGGCGATCCCAGTCAACATCGCCCCAAGTCAGCCGGTGCGTTTCGCTCGGGACCCGGAGGATCGAGGCGACGGACACGGCCATCGCGTCCGGCGGCGCGGCCTTTGGTGGCAACTCGGCTACCTTCGAGGACGCCAAGGGTACGCCCGGCACGGATTGCACAGGAACCGTCACCGGTGCATGCCGCATCCTCAACCTGGACCCCGCCCTTGACACGTCACGGCGTGCGGAGCACGCAGTCGCATGGCGACAGCCCCGCCTCGCGGGGCGTGACGAGTCAAGGGTTCATGGCGATTACGACAGCACCGACGCCACCAAGTTCGACTCCCTGCCGCAAGGCCTGGCCATCCACCCCGGCCGCACCGCCACCTCCCTCGACCAACCCCTCGCCCACCAGGGGCTGTTGTTCGAGCCGGAGATCGGAAGCTATCAGAACCGGGCGAGGCAGTATTCCGGTGTGGCGATGCGGTTCCTTCAGCGCGACCCGTTGGCATACAAGATGATGGCTTGGAGCGCCCCGATCAGTGACAATGATCTCCCAGCCAAAGCGAGTCTCGACGCTACTCGGGGATACTCAGACGGGATGAACATCTACAGTTGTCAAAGGTGTAATCCAATTGGCAACCTGGACCCCCTTGGGCTGGCGTCAACCGGTAGGGAAGGGCACCTTTGCGGGACGGGCGGGTATTCAAGCTTCTGCACCGGTATTACCTTCACCGCAACGGGACCGCTGTGTTGGCTCGGGGGCAACATCGGTCAGACGATTGCCCAGCGTTGCACCAAAAGCCGGAGTTGGGATAGTGATTGCGGGGGTGGAGCTTGCTGCCTTTGGTACAGCTTCAGCCACACCTTTGCCGTACCAATAAGCGGGACCGTAAGGGAGACCGGTTGCACTGTAACCTACACCGCTACGCTGAACGTGAATGTCTCGGGGGGAGTGGGAGAGTGCGGTGGAGCCAACGGCAAATGCGGGACGAACCAGCAACCCGCAGGGAAAGGGGTCCGAGATCTGCTTGCGGAAACACAATGACTCTCAGACGCTGCGTCCAGAAGAGCACGGGTGATTCCATGCGAAGGCGACACCGGAACCGGGCCTCAAGAGCGCAGACAATACTTATCCTGGGTGGGTGGTGTTGCCTTGCGGTGACTTTGGCCACCTCAGGTCGCAAGCTTTCCTGGAACGGGGTAGTTGGAGAGATACGGCTCATGGGTATCGAAGCAAGCTCTGACACGTGGATTTTCGCCTCGTTCCAGTGGCCGAAGAAGGATCCCAAAGGTAATCCCTATTACGCAGCGATAGCGGGAACCCGTGAAGATTGGAATTCCAACGGCATCCTCTCCACTCCAATCGAGGAGTGCTATTATTACGGGCCGCTCAACTGGGCGTGCGTTGGCTGTGCAGTCTATTTTGGCCCAGGGGTTTTTGAGCCCTGGATCAAGTCGAAGGTGGTGGTTTGTCCCGCTTGGACCCCCCCACTCCTGTTTTGGATCTACCCCGGGGTCGTATTGCTATGCGCGTCGATACGCCGCCGCGTACGTCGAACGCAGGGGAGATGCTCCGAGTGTGGCTATGATCTACGGGGGAGCGGAAGCGGGCAATGTCCAGAATGCGGTTGCGCCGTGGAAAGCCTGGAGAAGGGGGAATGCCTATGACATGAAACCTTCTACCGGGACCCGACGGGTTGTGCATAGCAGAAACTGTATCCGGGATTCTTGCGGGCCTCAGCAGGCAGGTTCCAGGGTCATTTCGAGCGAGAAACGGCGATCGATCGGAACTTCGAACGCCGTGTAGTTGGACGAATCCGCTCGACTCGATCCGCATGCGCAGACTGTCGGCGGTAGCAAGGCCATACTGCTCACCTCGGCCCAATTCAACGTCGCCACCTGTGAGGTCGAGATCACCTTCCCCGCCAGCTCCTCGACGAACAGAGCGGCTTTCGTGTTCGCCCACGACGGCACGAACAACTACTATGCCGTCGCTTTGGACCGCACCGCCGCCAAGATCGCGTCGCACCAGATCATTTCCGGTTCATGGGGCAGCGCCCTCGCTAGTGCCACCGCCACCTGGATCAAGGACCTGCCCATCACCCCCGAGAAAATCCTGAACGCTATGCGGGAAGAGGGATAGCAGTTTCAGGCGTAGACTGGGTGACCCACCCGGCAATTCGCCGCGCGAAAACACGGCTGAATCTCATGCGCGACTTGAACGCCTGATTGCTGTCCGCCCTCACGGGTCTAACTGGAAGTGCAGGTAGCCCGAGCGCTTCTCTCTCCCACTAGCATCCTCCTCGCCAAGATAGAAGTCGATCTCGAGTGACTTGTCGTAGCAGTCGTAAATGGCATGCCATAATGTGCGCGTCGGCAGAGTACCCGGCGCGACGGCGCTGACACAGCGGTTGGCGTGCTTGATGTCATCCAATGAGCGTTTGGTTGGAGCCTTGTTGATCTCGTCATTCAACCGGCGGAAGCGCGTAAAGGTGCTGCTCGTCTGGGATGCTGGGATCGATTCGGCTGTCGGATACGCGCGCGCGTGGATGGGGTGATTGGTCACCCACTGCGGCCCACCTTCGCCATCAACTACGTAGCGGCGTTTGCGGTTCACCGAATACTCCCATACGAACGAGTTACCGTCGCGATCGCCGATGATGTAATGGCAGGCAACAAGCGCGTAGTAGAAGTCAATCGACGCCAAGGCCTGCCGCGCTTCCTCGACATTGGCGCAGGTTTCCAGGAGATAGCGTCCGATCTCAACCTCACTCAGGCCCGCTTGCCATGCGTTTGATGGTATAGGTGGCACCCCCGTATCATTAGCCAGCAGCGCAGCGGTCAGGCCCTCCGAATTGACGCCATCAAAGCACCCGCCCAGGAGTTCATAGGCACAGAGATAGAGCGACGCATAGCCGTGATCGGGATAAACCTCGATCACGTAGGGATCTTCCGTCGTCCTCCGCGTGTTCTTGTCCGCTGAGGGGCCAAGCAGGTCCGCCCACGTCCCGGTGGACCAGTCGTAGTTGCGACTAAGCGTAGCGTGTCCGGAAGCGCAGTGCGAGGGCGGGTAATAGACCACCGAACAGCCGAAGTTGGCGGGGAGATTGTAGGGCAGCAGGCTGGTGTCCAGTCCGCCGCCAAGGGCGGTGCCAAAGTGGTCCTTCACGCCGAGGGCCCGCTCATAATGCATCGGGTAGACGCTCCTGTAGAACTCGAGTCGGCGGTCAGCTATGGGCGGATCGAGGCGTACGACTTCTACAC
Organism: uncultured Phycisphaeraceae bacterium; assembly: GCA_964405925.1. Taxonomy (GTDB): domain Bacteria; phylum Planctomycetota; class Phycisphaerae; order UBA1845; family UBA1845. The sequence goes on from CAYOQG010000039.1 coordinate 19,486, forward strand.
CGTGGCGAGATTGTGCGATCTCCGCCAACTTCCGACCGATGGCTTGTTGACTGCCGCGCAATCGAAGATGGCGTGCGGTCATGAAATCCTGTGAGCCGCCCGCGACGACTTCTTCGGAGAACTTGAGTTCCTTTTGGCTGGGCTCAAGGGCGACCACGAACGAAGTCGTGGCGACTGCAACAGCCAGGGCCGGCAACATTCCCATTAGATGCCTTCTGCCTCTTCGAACGTACATAGGTGAGCTCCTGAGTTTACACCGTTAACATGCTCCGCAAAAAAGAGTCACGACGCCAATCCGTCGAATAGACGCTGCAAGGAGCGCCCGAAGGACCTACGAAACCGTACCGGGTGATCCCCGAAGCGCCCGCAGCGGTACAGCGACATGAAACCATGGGCGTGTGACCAGATGGTCAACGAGGTTTCCAAGGCCTCATCCTGCTTGAACTCGCCGCTCTGAATTGTCTCGGAAACTAAGTCCAAGAGGATGTTGAAGGTAGCCGATTCGCGACGCCGGAAGTCATCGGGGTAACGACGTACATCCGTCCTAGGTAACAGAAACATGAAGTCATAATACTGCGGGTAGGCGAGTGCGAAGTCTGTATAGCCGTCCAGCAGTCGCATTAGCGTCTCTCGGCCAGTCCGGCCCCTGGGGGTCTGCCGCATCTTGTTCTCCAGGATCGCGAAGCCCTCATCCACAATGGCGGCGACGAGAGCATTCTTGTCGGTGAAATGACGGTAGATGGCGGTGGGGGTGATGCCGACGTCGGCGGCGATGCGTCGCATCGATATCCCGTCTACACCTTCCTTCGCGAAGATGGTACGGGCCGCCTCGCAGATTTGAGTTCGCGTGTCTTCCATGTTAACACCGTTAACGTCCACCCCCGCCGTTGTCAAGGGGCGTCTGTAAGAAGCTGTCGAATCAGCCTGTCGGCGGCCGGGTGGCGTTCCTGAAGAGGTACGGCATGCCCGCGCTCGCTTCCAGCGGACTTGGGCATGCCATGCGTCCTGATGATCGCTCTCTCCAACCGCCCCGCCGACCGTAGAGGAAGTTCTCTTCCTGGCCGGTGTCGCGCCGGAGGCGAGACCGGTTCGCGCGGAAACCCCGCGGGTATTGCCCGGTCTTCAGGCGAGAAAGAGCGTGCTCGTGCAAAAGTTTTTTCGCGGAACGAACCCACTAAACCGCGATTCTGGCCTCCCAGCCCCGTTTTGCACGCCCGACTTTGGGTTTGTTGGTGCCCGTCCCGCCTTCTCGAACCCAGCCCGACCTTCGTGTATATAGGCGTACGCCATGAACAAGCACGAACCGAGAATCGCCGTTGTCGGACTCGGAGCCGTAGGGGGGTTCTTCGGTGCGCGATTGGCGGCGGGTGGCGTGCCGGTGACATTTGTCGCCCGAGGGGAGACGCTACGGACGCTTAAACGCGACGGACTTCACCTTGAAAGTCGCGAGGGCGGCGTCGGACTCCCCAAGGTCGAAGCTACCGACACGCCGTCCGAGATTGGACCGGTTGATTACATCATCCTCGGTGTCAAGACGTGGCAGATTGCCGACGCTGCCGAAGTGATTCGTCCGCTGGTCGGATCGGACACCGCAATCCTTCCACTTCTAAACGGCGTCGAGGTTTCGGATCAGCTCTCAGACGCTCTGGGGCGCGGCCATGTGCTCGGCGGTATGTGCCGGATCGTGGCGATGAAGGTCGCCCCGAACCGCATCAAGCATATCGGTGTAGACCCGTTCATTGCCGTCGGCGAATTGGACAATCACAAAAGTGACCGAATCTCGACACTGGTTCGAACGCTACAAGCAACTGGGATAGCGGCCAAAAACCCGACGGACATCCACGTCTCGATCTGGAATAAGTTTCTGTTCATCGCTCCGGTAAGCGGTGTCGGAGCCGTGACGCGAGTTCCGCTGGGCGTACTTCGCAGCGTGCCTCAGACTCGGGAGCTGGTCGTCCAAGCCATGCACGAGGTCCACACCGTAGCCGCGACCAAGAGAGTGACGCTTGCCCCGGACGCCGTCGACAAGACGATGGCGTTTTTGGACGGCATTCCGCCCGAGTCCACGTCCTCGATGCAGCGCGACATTATGGAGGGCCGACCCTCCGAACTCGAATCCATCAACGGTGCCGTCGTCCGCATCGGACGCAGTCTGGGCGTCGACACACCGCTCAACCAGTTCATCTACGCCAGCCTGCTGCCTATGGAGACACGGGCCAGAGGGGTGGGAACAGGGCCAACGGCCTTTCCTACGAGTGATGATGAATCCTGTTGACAAAACCCCAAGGCATGAGGACGATCCTCGATCGGCCATATTCGCGGCGTGGCGATACGTTCCGGGGCCGCTTCGGAATGTCTGCATGCTTGCGCTTCGGCCTTGGACCCGTTTAGGAGATACCTTATGGTCAAGGCTGCTATGAAACGTCTGCTAGTCATCTGGCTTTGTCTAAACCTTCTGTTCGTCCCGATGCAAGCCTTGGGGCAGATGATCTGTTACGGGGGATGCGACGATGACGATGGGGGCGGATTCAAGTGGTGGATGCTCCTTGTCCCCATGGTGCTGGTCACAACGATGGACGGTTGCACGTACAGCCAACCACCGAACGCCGATTTCCCATGAGGTCCGTCCACGTGAACTAAGGTCGTAATAGGCGGGTCCTCATGGCTGAGTCTACACAAGCACTCGACACGGTGATCCGTGAGGTACGCGCCGGACGGCGGGCTGCCCTTTGTGCGATCGTCGCGACACGAGGGTCAACGCCGCAGGTGCCGGGTGCGATGATCTGTGTGGATGAGAACGCTCAGATCACGGGAACCGTCGGCGGCGGCTGCACCGAGGCGCAGATTCGGCGCAAGGCTCACGAGATGCTCTCAACCGGTGGAAGTGGCTTACTGACCTTTGAATTGGACAACGACTCCGCCGCCGAGGACGGTCTGATGTGCGGCGGGCAGATGGACGTCGCCATCAGCGTGATCACTGACGCGTCAGAGGCCAAGGCGATCCGAGCAGCGGTGGAGCACGTTCGCCGCGGCGAGGCTGCCACCGTTCCCCTATGCGCGCATACCTCTGATGGGCCTGTCGAATATCGCGTTCGCCTCGAGGCGACGCCGAAGCTCGTGATTGCCGGCGGTGGCCATCTTGGCAAGGCTCTCGCTGCGGTTGCGCTCCCGCTGGGTTTTCACGTTAGTGTAATCGACGACCGCGAGGATTTCGCCGGTGCCAAGCGCTTCCCGCCGCCGATCAATCGCGTTGTTGGTGACATAGGAAGGACACTATCCAATTGGCCGATCGACGCGAATACGTACGTGGTCATCGTGACGCGTGGTCACAAGCACGACGCACAAGCGCTCGGAGCGGTGCTCGATTCACCGGCAAAGTACATCGGAATGATCGGCAGCCGGCGCAAGATCAAGGTGGTCTACGACGACCTGAAGCACAAGGGTGCCAGGCAGGAGCAGCTTGTTCGCGTGCACGCACCCATCGGTTTGGACATCCATGCCATCACCCCCGAGGAAATTGCCATCAGCATCGCCGCAGAGCTAATCGCAGTCCGCCGTGCGGACTACAAAGCCGCCGTCGAGGGGCCCATTCGCGCCGCGGACCACACCGGGCGGTGATCACCGGTAGTGCACCCATCCCCGTGGCTGCCGCACCGCCCGTTTGCTCCCGTGACGTTCCCGCTCGGATGCTTTCATCACGGGCAGTTCTCGGGTCCGTCGAAGGGGTAGGGCTTCGCTCGGAACGCCTCCACAACGAAGCCGATATCAGTGAAATCCACTACACCGTCCGGCTCTTCCGGTACCAGGTCACAACGCCACCACGGCGGCGCGATCGGCTCGTGTTTGAACGCGTCGACCGTAGCCGTGATATCGTTGAAGTCAACCACACCGTTTGGGAGGGTCCATTGACCGTTGATAAAATTGCCGACCGTGTCCCCCCACGCGTGCGGAGTTGCGGACGTGCCAGGTGAAAGTACGTGGTACTCGGACGCCGGAGCGAAGAAGTCGGCGTAGACGGTATAGTCCACGTTGGGGGCGATATAAGCTCCGCTCACGTAGACCGTTGTCCCCCACTCCTCGGGTGTCAAGAAAGCGGCATGCTCGGGATCATCCGTCAGGGCAGAGACGTTGTCAGGTTCCGTCGGTGTCTGCAGATACTTCCTCGTACTGCCACCGTCACAGCTCAGCGCCAGCGACACAGGGTAAGATCCCGGATTGGGACTCACCGCAAGATAACGACAACCCGCGGGCCCGACCTCTACCGGGTCAACACATTGCTCGCAGGGAACCGGTTCACCGGGCGTGCATGGCGACTCCCCGATCGTCCTATGAAGCCACGGGTCAAAAGCACCTGCACCGGTAAGAAGATCGATGGTTGCGAGGATGTCAAATGCAGTGCACTCCGCGCTCCGGTCGATATCGCACCGCCACAGCGGGAGTGGCGGATCGATGACGCCATTCAGGTTGTCGATGATCGTCAGAATGTCCGCCGGCGTTGCGACACTGTCATTATCGGCGTCGGCCGGCAAGTACCCCAAACACACGCTGGTCTCGCTGAGATGGTGGGTGATGGTGGTCCACGCTTGATCGGGCATGGGCTTGTCAAAGAACAAGGTCGCTTGCACCCCTTCGCAGAGTACGGAAATGACGCTAGGCGGCGTCCCGGCTGTCGAAGTGACAACGAAGTCGTCGGGTGTCAGGATGCTCGTTGAGCCATCAAAGGTGAGTTGAACCGAGTCCCACCCATAGTATGTCACGGGATTGTCTCGGTCGTACGGGATGGCTGGATCGATGCTCCCATCCGGCGGATCGCTGGAGATAATCGGAATCTCGCATTCGTCAGGAATCTCGTTAGTATTCGAGTCTTGACTTGTCCCGTCAGCAATATCGCACTCGTCAGGGACGCTGTTCCCGTTGCAGTCATTCGGCTCACATTCATCCGGGATATCGTTTGTGTTGCAGTCCTGGCTTGTCCCGTCGGCAATATCGCAGTCGTCAGGGACACCGTTCTCGTTACAGTCGTTCGTTTCACACTCGTCAGGGATGTCGTTTGCGTTGCAATCTTCACTGGTCCCAGAAGCGATGTCCTCATCATCGGGAATGCCATTGTTGTTACAGTCGGTGATCTCGGGTTGGCACCAGTCGAGGAGTGTCGCCATCAGGTCTTCGCGGTCAGCGGCAGACCCCACAGCTTCAAAGGGGAACCCCCAGAACGTGGTGCGGTAGATAGCGTTGTCCTTGGCCACGGCGGCGTCGCCTGCATTACCAGAGAACGCCAGCTCAGCCGAGGCGCCCGGTGAGACAATATCGCTGTAGTTGCTGAAGGGGTAGGACAGCGTGTAGGGCCCCATCCCACCGAAGACGGATCCGGCGCCGGTTACCGTTGACTGGCTCACATCGTTTGAGACCGTGGAAACGCCCAAGTAGCTAGACATAAACGACGTCAGGCCCCGATCATAGTAGTAGTCCTGACCGGAAATGAACAGGCACCCGCCGTTATCGAGGTATGAGGCCAGGGCGGCCTCGCCCGAGGAACCCGGACCGGCAAAGCCACCATACTCGTCACCAGTGAACCAGACGACGGTGGAGTACTGCGAGAGCGTGGCTGCGTCGGGTTCGTTATCACTGTTGTTGGTGTTCCATACCTCATATTCCTGCCCCAGGGCATCGAGCGCATCCGTATACGTCGAACGAACATCGGGTGTGTTGTCGTCGTCGTCGACGAGGAGCAAGGGGAGTGTCGCTTGCGTGGTGAAGCTGTAAGTATCGGAGTAGCTACCCATTCCGCATGGGTTGCGTGCGAGAACGCGCCAGTAGTAGGTCTGGGCAGCGTCCAGCAAGATCGAGCTTTGGTAGGTGGTGTCGGTTAATCTGATAGCCATATCGACGATGTTGCTGAACCCACTGTCGGTCGCCACCACGATTTTGTACTCACCAGCCTGGGTCGCTTCCGTCCACTCGAACTCAGGTCGCCGCGCCACACCTATGGCACCATTAGATGGGGCGATCAATGACGGTGTTCCGGGCACGCTGGTGTATATGTCCAAGCCTGCGCTTGTCTCGCGGATAAGCGAAGGCGCCGTGCCCGTAACCGTAATAGTGTAAGACCCCGGCGAAGCCGATCCCGTGTTCGAAATAGTCATGTCCGTCGTGCCCGGAGGAACGACCGGGTTGATGTCGAAGTCGACCGTCGTGCCTGCCGGTTCACCATTGGTCGTGAGCGTGACGGGCTCGGTGAAATCGAGTATCTGGACGACGTCGACGGTGTAGACT
>CAYOQG010000040.1:0-25645 GCA_964405925.1 uncultured Phycisphaeraceae bacterium
TCGGCGTACCTCCGAAGAGACCAGCTCGAGCCCCATGTTACGCGAAAGAAGCGGTTGGATAAGGTCGGATTCGAGGCGCCCTAGCCGGATAAGACACGCGATCACGATAGGTGTACCGAGGGGATTGGTCCGATCGGCGCGGGCCAGGGCGATGGCCGATTCGCCTCCAGAATCGTAAAGGAGCTCAGGGCGCTGCCACAGGTTCTCCTCACCCAGATCCGCTGGCTGTGCTCGCAAGCGCGCCGTTGCCCGAGCAATGAGGTTCCCGTACCCGTTCGTGGGCGGGTACAATGCCTGCAGATCCTCGCCATCCCATCGAAACACGCCACCGACCCAGGGCGGGACGACGTTGGCCAGGTCGCAAGGCCGATCAAGCTCACTGCTGGAACATCGAACGGCAGCCCGAACGGTGACGTTTAGTTCCTGCTCAAAATGCTGTCGGACGCGCTCCGCGACAAACGCCGCTTGGCCCTGGGCCTGGGCCTCAAGACCGACCATCAGCACGCGGACCTGCTGGAGGGCATAGATCATACCGACCGCCGCTAGCCCGAGCGCCAAAACGACTGCCCACAGGCCGGCAAGACGCCAAGTAAGTTGTGGGCTCCCTTTTTGAGCGTTCCTGACCTGCATTACAGTGCCATCTTCGTCCTAAACCCGCGTCGCGTGAATGCGAAAAACGCACCGACGCAACGCCTCCGGCAATCTTACTCGGCGGCCGGCGCCGGTGGATAGTGGCCCATCAATCTTGGATTCGCCAGTTTCGTGGAGTCTTACGCGTGCCGATGTCCATCGGAATCTGCCCGCGGACACTGGTGGGCAAGCCGCCAGCAGCGCCCGCCCGCCTCCTGCCGTCAGCGTCAGGAAGCTCCAGGATTTGGCTGATACTCCTCCTATGGATATGGCACTGATTTAGTGCTATATTCCAAGGAAGGTTGCTCGGGTGCGGCGAACTGGGCGTCGTACGCTTATGCATCCAATCACCGGAGAAGGGTTTGTCAATGCACGTGATCAGTGAAGAGCAGGTTCGGCAACAGCTTGGCACCGTTTACGATCCCGAATTGAACAAGGACTTGATCAGTCTGGATATGGTCAAGAGCGTGACGATCGACAGGTCCACCGTTTGTGTTCACATCGAGCTGACAACACCAGCTTGTCCCTTGAAGGACAAGATCAGGGGCGACATCGAGCAGGCCCTCATGCAGCTCGACGGTGTTCGAGAAGTTGAAGTGGAGTGGAGCGCCCGGGTTCGTCCTTCCAGGCCGGCATCGACAACGCTTCCAGGCGTCAAGAACGTGATCGCGGTCGGGGCGGGGAAGGGGGGTGTGGGAAAAAGCACGGCTGCCGTTCTGTTGGCATATGGGCTTCACAAGAGCGGGGCGTCGGTTGGATTGATGGATGCCGATGTTTACGGGCCCAGCATTCCCACCATGACAGGTATCGAGGGAGCGCGTCCCGGGCTGCGCGACAACATGATGGTTCCGCCAAGTGCGGATGGGGTGAAGATCATGAGCATCGGGTTCCTTGTCGGGCGGGATCGACCGGTGATCTGGCGAGGACCCATGGCCCACGGGGTGGTCAAGCAATTCCTGGAACAGGTCGACTGGGGTGAGCTGGACTATCTAGTCGTGGATCTTCCGCCCGGGACGGGTGACGTTCCGCTCAGCTTGGCGCAGTCGATTCCCGTAACCGGTGCGGTGATCATTTGCACCCCCCAGGACATCGCGGTGATGGACGCCCGTCGGGCGGTGAAGATGTATGAACAGCTCAATGTACCCTGCTTGGGCGTCATCGAGAACATGAGCTATTACCTATGTCCGAAGTGCGGTCACAGAGACGAGCTTTTCGACCACGGTGGGGCGCGGGTCGCCGCCCAGGAGTTGAATGTGCCCTTCCTCGGAGAGATCCCGCTCAACGCAAAGATTCGTGTCTATGGCGACAGCGGCTCACCGATGAAGGTGTTTATGAAGGCCGACGCTCACTTGGCGGAGGCGATTGACCATGTCGTCAGCGCGACGGCTGCACAGGTCAGTCTGCGCGCCCGGCTCAAACCGCTGACACCGAGTGCATCCGTTGAGTAAGATGTTGCTGTTGCTGGGTCCAGGGCACCAACGCTGGTGGGCGGATGCGGCGGGCATTCCAGGGATCCCGTCGGGCGAGGCGGGAGTGACCGGCAGATCGTACCTGGGTCCAGGCCATGAGGGATAGGCATGAATGCGGCTGTGCTAGAGACGATCCAGCACCTGGAAGATTTCATGAAGACGGCGGACGACGCCCTGGCCGTTCCACGAGAGGTGGGCGAGTTCATTCACGCACTCATCCTAGCGACTGGCGCGAAACGCGGCCTCGAGATCGGCACAAGCTACGGGTACAGCGGCCTCTGGAGTGCCTCCGCTCTGGCGGCCAACGGTGGGACCCTGGTCACGATCGACTGTGATCCTCGGAAAACAGAGGCGGCGAGAGCGAGTTTCCGCAAGGCTGGACTGTCCGACTGTGTCGAGCTGATGAACGGCCCCGCCGTCGACGTTATTGCAACATTGCATGGTCCGTTTGACTATGTGCTGAACGATGCTGACAAAGAGAACTGCCTGAAGTATGTTGAGCAAATCGCGGACCGGTTAACCGATCGGGCGGTTGTGCTGACGGATAATACGATCAGCCATGCCCAGCAGCTCGCGGCTTTCGTGAGGCGCGTGCGCCGGCGTGCGGATTTCTGGTCTGTCGGGCTGGTGATTGGGAGTGGCATGGAGATGTCGGTGAAGCTGGGAGGCACACGGGCGACACCCGCGACCGTGAGCAGCTCCTGAGTGCGGCGAGATCGCCAATCGGCAATACCCAGTTAAGTACGCTGAAGCTAGCGCATGCAAAAGATCAAAGAGACCTTGGAAGCAAGGAAGAAACGAGCGCGGAAGATTATCACAGCTTTGCGCAGGCTCTATCCAGAGGCGGACTGTGCGCTCAATCATCGTGATCCGTTTCAACTGCTGATCGCCACGATTCTGTCGGCTCAATCGACGGACGAGACGGTGAACAAGGTGACACCGGTGCTGTTCAAGCGATATAAGACCTCCAAGGCCCTGGCGAATGCTCCGCACGAGATGGTGGAGGAGATCATCCACTCGACTGGTTTCTTCCGTCAGAAGACGAAGAGCATTCAGGGGGCGTGTCGGGTGATCGTCGACGAATATGGCGGCAAGGTCCCTGACAACATGGACGGTCTGCTTACTCTTCCGGGTGTCGCCCGGAAGACAGCCAACGTTGTTCTGGGTAGCGGGTTTGGCAAGAACGAGGGCGTCGTCGTTGACACGCACGTTGGCAGGCTGGCGACGCGGCTGGGCCTGACCTGGTCGAGTAAGAACAGCAAGGATGCCGTCAAGATCGAGCGAGACCTTATCGAGATCATCCCCCGCAAGGAATGGACCTTCATCGGTCATGCGTTGATCTGGCACGGTCGAGGAGTCTGCTCCGCACGCAAACCTGATTGCGACAACTGCACACTCGCCAAGTACTGCCCTTCCGCTGGGATGCCTTTGTGACGACCCGACGGCAGATTTTTACAGGAATACAAGTGTGGCTGTGTGCCGTTGTTGAACGGCAGACGTAGTCTCTGGTATATTATCGGGCGTCTGGAAGGGGCTCACCATGCGTGGCTGCTGCGTCGTGCCACGCGCTACGGGGTATCACACACTAAGAACAGGAGCACACGATGAGGGTTTGTCTGAGTAGGGCATGGGGGACATCGTCGGTGAGTACGTCGAACCGGAGTGGATGCCCGCCGATGGGACCATTGATTTCGTGGATATCTTGGCCCTGGTGGAGTGCTTCAAGAATTCCCCAGCAGCACCACCCAGGACCTGGTGTGACATCTGCCCGGCGTATCCGGACGGTATGATCGACTTCAACGATATTTCAGCCGCGGTCCACGGGTTCAGGGGCTACGCGTGTCCGTTCGACGGCCGGCAGTGCCGGTAGACTAACAGATCACGGACGGATGTGCGGCGCTGGCAGGGAATGCCGGTTTTGCTGGCTGCTCGCGGACCGGCAACACAATCTAGCGAATCTCGTGTCAACGTGGAAGCACGCGGCCGGGGTAGGCGGGCAGCGGCTGTCGTGTTTCTTCGAATTCACTGTGCAACCTTTTGGCCTGTTGTCCGTTCTTTGAGTAGTGATGAAACCGGAAGCCTTCCAAGACGCTCTGGCTGAGCAGGGAGACCGCGTCTACTCGTACGCGGTCTGGCTACTTGGCGATCGGGAAGAGGCTCAAGATGTGACGCAGGAAGGCTTCACGCGATTGTGGGCGAAGCGATCGACGGTGGCGGATGGAGCCGCTTGGGCTTGGTTGACTCGCACCGTTTATCGATTGTGTATCGATCGCCAGCGCCGCTGGGGCCTGCGGCGCGAGAGAGAGCTGGTCGAATCAAGCGGAGCATCCGGCTCCAGCAAGCTGGGACCGGAGCAGCGAGCCGAGCTGACGGAGCTTCAATCGCTAATCGGATCGGCTCTTGCGCAACTGTCGCCGCGGGATCGGGTACTGATCGTCCTGCGGGAGATGCAGGGAATGAGTTGCGAGAAGATGGCGAACGTGTTGGAGATGAACGTTAACACGCTTAAATCCGCGTTGCATCGGGCGCGCGATCGACTGCGCAACGAATTCGTCAAGGTGGGGGTGCAGCGGCGATGAAACCTCGTGCCGATGATCAAATGCCCTGTCCAGAGGCTCGCGCGGCGATCCAGGTGCGTCTGGACGAGCCTTTGCCTGCTGACCGGGAGAGCGCACTCAGCAGGCACGTCTCGGAATGTGAGGCGTGCGCCGCCTATCAGGCTGACCTCGGGGCGATACGAGGCGCCCTGCGATCTATGCCGCTGTTCGAACTGCCTGCGAAGGTCCGTCAGGACGTGCGCTCGGCCACGGGCAGGCGCGACCCCCTGTGAGAGGAAACACCTCTGCCGGGAAGGCTTCGCGAAACCCTCACCAGACAACCGGTAACCGAAGTGACACATACAATGCTCATTGCCGTCATTCCATTCGCCGGCGAGATCGCGGGCCTGGGTACTGCTTCCTGTTGGGCCACGGGCGCTCTCGCCTTTGCCGTGGCCAGTAAGCGGATCGGCGCGACGGCAGTTAACCAACTGCGCATGGCCGTGGCTATCGTTCTTCTTGGCGTGACACACCTGATCGTGTTCGGTGAGCTCTGGCCGAGTGTTGTTACGTCGACACAGGTTTTCTGGCTCACGTTGTCGGGTGTAATCGGTATTGCGGTGGGCGATCTGTTCTTGCTCCATTGTTTTGCACTAATCGGTCCGCGCGTAGGTGAGCTAGTCATGACGGCCGCTCCCATCGTGACTGTCTTGCTCGCTTGGCCGATCTTAGGAGAGTCGCTTAGTGGTCGGGTGATGCTCGGGATCACAGTGACGATCGCGGGCGTAGCAATGGTCCTCGCTGATCGGTGTGGGAACAACGCGTGGCGGTCGTTGGCTCTGCGTAAGACCGAGGGCCTCGTGGCGGGACTGCTTGGCGCAGCAGGTCAGGGGACAGGACTGGTGCTAGCCAAGCTGGGAATGAACGTCGCTGGGGGCGAAGCATTGACGCACACTGGCAGCGGGCTGGCAGGGGCCACACCACTCGACCCGCTTTCTGCGACTTTGCTGCGCGTCTCTGCCGGTGCCGTTGGCGCTTGGGTGATCGCGGGACTGTGTGGTAAAGTGGGCTTAACCTTCGAGGCCGCGAGGAATCGCAGAGCCATGCACGCTACCTGCCTCGCCACGATACTAGGACTCCTGGGCATCTGGTTGTCGCTGATATCGATCAGCTATACGAAGGCGAGCATCGGCGCCACCTTGATGGGGATCTCGCCGATCCTCGTGTTGCCGTTGGCTTACGTCGCGTATGGCGATCGCCCTGGCAGGATCGCCATCGGCGGCACTTTTGTGGCCGTACTCGGAATATCCTGTCTCTTTCTCGGTAGATGATGGAGGCGTATTGTCGTGTAGACGGGGGAGGGAAGCTCATCGACATTCATTGGCCCCGGCCAAAGGCACAGGAGGAGAAGTGACACGGCAAGGATCTTTGGACAGCCACGTAAACGAGCTCAAGACAAAGCTGCGTGGCCAGGGATCCTTCTGATTAGAGATTGAGCACAAAACGATCAAGTGCTTTGTCGTAATCGAATCCGAAAGCTCTAGCATTGTCGTCATGTCTGTGCTTCAATCCTGTCTGGAACGCATCCAACCTTGCGGGGTCTGAGTTGATTTCGTCGGATGCCGGGCACTGATGTGCAGGCTGCAACCTGACTTGCTTTGCCTGGGCGTAATCTCCGAAATCCACGACTGCGTGCAGGAGAATACCCTGCCAATAAATGGAGTCCAACTTCGGATCAGCCCAATCACGACGCCTTGTTGTTTCCTCTATCGCCAGTATATCCAGCACGATTCCGTCCAGTAGATTGAAGCCAATTACCCCAAGCTCGCGCCATCCCCTCTCCGTATGACCTCCCAACGCGTCCGTAATATACTCCTGGTAATTGGATTGCAGCTCAATCATGCAATCGGTCAAACAGTCCGAGGAAGTATTAAGCCATCTTAGCAGACTCGTGGTTATGGGAAGAAGACGATAATCGTCGGCCGAGATGCCGCTCCCGGGTTTTACGTAATCTGGAAAGTACCGACTGAGCGGGGGGATCATCTCTTTCTCGACGCAAGACAGAAACTCGCGCAGAAGACGTTGTTTTACTTCAGGAAAGTTCAACTTCTAACCTCCCAGCTCCATCCCTCCTGCAACTAACACGATCGAGCATGATGAATATGTATTTCCATACTCAGCCGCGCGGAGGACTACCGCCTGGGCAACCTCCCATGGCTGACCTGCTCTTTTCAGAGTTGTCTTATTGATGTAGTGATCTCTGATTTCGGATGGCAATCTAGCAGTCATATCCGTTTCAATGAATCCCGGGCATATAGCCGTAAACCTGACCTCGGGAGCCTCTGTTGCCAGAGCCTTCGTATAACTGATTACGCCTCCCTTCGCGGCGCAGTAATTCGATTGTCCAATGTTGCCCACCAGGCCAGCGATCGAACTTATGTTGATAACGGCTCCTCGTGCTTTTCTCAGATATCTGATAGCCGCTTTGCAGAAGTTATGGGTCCCGGTCAGGTTGGTTGCTATGACTGCATCCCATTCTTCATCCGGCATTCTCATGGCCAGGCGGTCTCTCGTAATCCCCGCGTTGTTGACAAGAACGTCAAGACGTTTGTCATAAGGTTCTACTGTTGCATCGACGACTTCTTTGACTCTGGCTGGGTCAGTCACATCAGCAAGGAGGAAATTCACTTTTGTATCATAAGTTGACGAGATCTCTGCGGCGGTCTGCTCCACGCCCTCGACGATGTCAACGAGCATCAGATGGCTTTTCTGCTTGGCGAACTCCTCTGCAATGGCTCTGCCGATCCCTCGGCATGCACCTGTGATAAGCACGATCTTGCCTTCCAAGGCAGGAAATATGGCCGTAGGCGTTGGAGGTTCCGTTCTCATTTCACGTTCCCCGCATCATGAGGTAAAGGACTGAGAGATTAATCCGACTGGCTTCAAACCTTGCCTCGGACAACGACGATGTCAAGCGTACCGCCCGGATATTGAGGGTAAAGCGCCATTCTCGCAATGTCCCCCAGTTACGGAACGAACGAGAGCATCTTAGCTTGACATGCGGCTCGGCGCCAACGAAGGCGGCGCTCGTAACCGTGAGTCCTGCCCACCGTTCCAGGCCAGAGCGGGACCGCCCCGGCTGTGGGCTCCGATCCATCGTCCGATCGACTGAACTACGGAGGCTGACGCATCGCCATCGGCGACACCGCCTGATGCCGCTCACCGTGCCCGGTGTCACCCAGACCCTGCGGGCCGGGTGCGCCGGGTGGAATTACCCACGCCTGAGGACGCCAGTCCTCGTCCCCGCGAGCGGCTCATGGGCCGATCTCAGCGGCCAATCCGACGGCACGCAGTCGTGGTCCCCGGGACGAAACGACGAAGCCTCAACGACATTTCCGCCAGCGTCAAACCATGTGGGCACCTGGAGGACTCCGATGCCCGTTTGACGGCTCCACGTGCCGTAAACGGCTCTAGATTGCAGCCTGCGCTCCACCCAGAGCGGCATCGGCGGGGCTCTGCCCCGATATTAGGACGCGGCGGTTGACATCGCGGTGGGACGCTCATACCCTACGCGTCTGGTTCCGCGCTATCCGTGCAGTTATGCCGGTTCTGGTCGCTCGGCGACTGGGGGACCGGTCCCGGGCCGGATTCACCCCGGACTGCCAAACCGTTCGTAAGTTTATGCTGCGTTCGCTGCCGAGAGGCGCGGTAGGGTAGTAAAACGACAGCAGCCGGAAGCGGCGCACGCAGGTGACGTCGTTTTCGGGAAACCTACGTCAGCTGATGATGTTGGAGCCTGTATGCTTCCAGTAAACAAGAAATCCAAGTGCCGGACGCGAACACGGCGTGCTCATCGTGCACTGCGGTCGCTGACGCTGAGCCCGTGTCCCAAGTGCGGCAATGCGAAGTTGCCCCATGCGGCGTGCGCGAGTTGCGGTTATATCAGTGCCAAGGCGACCCTGCCCGCTCGCGAGGCAGAGGGTTAGCGCCCGCTTGCGACACCGATACTACGATCGTTGGTGTTTGCCAACCCGCTTCTGCGATTGCCACGATGTACGCCGGGAGTAGCCCACCTAGCAGAGGACACTGGCTGTGAACAACTCTCGCAAAGCGCCCGTTTGGAGACACAGGATGGTCTAGAGGGTCGGAATCCATGGCGACAATGAGAGACTTGCCGGTTCGGTTTTGTGGTACGGGGATGTACGTCCCACAGGAGGTGCTGGACAACCAGCACTTCGTCAACTACCTCGATACCACCGACGAATGGATCCGGACGCGCAGCGGCATTCGTGAGCGACGTCGGGTCGCACCGAACGAGTCGACGTCAACGATGGCGGCCGAGGCCTCAAGGCGAGCCCTCGAGGCCGCCGGACTCTCCGCAAAGGACCTGGGCATTATCGTTTGCGCAACCGCTACGGGGGATTGCCAGTTTCCTGCCACGGCGACGTTCGTCCAGCATGCGTTGGGCGCGGATGGCGTCCCGGCGTTCGATGTCAACGCCGCTTGTGCGGGTTTTCTTTACGGCCTGTGCGTCGCTGCAAGCATGCTCAATGCTCGGGCGTGTGAGTACGCGTTGGTCATTGGTGCTGAAACGCTCACACGCTTCGTCGACCCCGAGGACCGGGCGACGATCGTTCTTTTTGGTGACGCAGCGGGGGCAGCCGTGTTGGGGCCGGCGGAGAACGCCGGACAATCGATCCTGTACTGTGACATGGGTACCGACGGCAGTCGAGCAAAACTCATCTGGGTCCCTGCGGGTGGATCCAGGCTCCCCGCGTCGCAGATGACTGTGGCAGAACGCCTTCATTTCATGCACATGAGAGGCCGGGAGGTTTATAAATTCGCTGTCAACAAGTTGCAGGAACTGATCGATAACGCGTTGAATGTGACGGGCTTGAAACCGGAAGACCTGAAGCTCGTCATCCCCCACCAGTCGAACCTCCGGATCATTGAGTCCGCCCGCGAGCGGTTGGGGCTGCCATCCGAGAAAGTCGCCATCAACATCGATCGCTACGGAAACACCTCGGCGGCTTCCGTCATCATGGGTCTTGACGAAGGTATTAGGAATGGCACACTTCAGCGGGGCGACATCGTCCTCATGGTCGGGATCGGCGCGGGCCTGACGTGGAGCACAGCCGTAGTCCGGCTGTAGGCCGCCGGCCTGCTGGGGTGCGCCACGGGCAAAAGGTGAACCGGGACGGAACGAAACCATGAGCCGATCAGCCGTTATCTTTCCAGGGCAGGGGTCTCAGGCCCCAGGGATGGGGCGGGAGGTCGCAACGCACAGCTCGCGGGCCCAGGCGGTGTTCGATCAGGCCAACGAACTGCTCGGTTTTGATCTCGCTGGGGTCTGCTTTGAGGGTCCCGCAGGGCAGCTCGAACAGACCGACATTCAGCAGCCAGCCATATTTGTCACCAGCGTGGCAATCTGGGAAGCTTTTTTGGATCGGGGTGGCAGCAGAGACACTTTCTCCTGGGCCGCCGGTCTGAGCCTGGGTGAGTACACCGCGCTGCACGTAGCCGGTGCCGTCAGCTTCGAGGACGCCCTACGCCTGGTTCGTCGCCGCGGGCAGTTGATGCAAGAGGCGTCGGATGCATGCGCAAGTGGAATGGTCTCACTGATCGGAGCTGATGAGGAAAAGGCGAATGCTCTCTGCGACCAGACACGCGGGAGCGGCGTGCTCGTCCCCGCGAACTTCAACTGCCCTGGTCAGATCGTTGTGTCAGGTAGCCAGGATGCGTGCACGCGGGCGATCGAGCAGGCTTCGGAGGTGGGGTGCAAAGCGGTGGCTCTTCCGGTGGCCGGGGCCTTTCACTCCCCGCTGATGCAACCGGCGGCCGACGGTCTGGCCGCGGTTCTCGCAGAGACGAGCTTTACCACACCGGCGATGGCGGTTATAGCAAACGTGAACGCACGGGCGCACGAAGGTGGCGAAACGACTCGAGATTGGCTCCGACGTCAGGTTACAGAGCCCGTGCTCTGGCAGCGGTGTATCGAGAACATGATCGCAGCGGGCGCGGGTCGGTTCTACGAAGTCGGTCCAGGTCGGGTGCTGACCGGGTTGATGCGGAAGATCAACCGGAAAGTCTCTGCCGTCAACGTCAGCACACTGGACTCGATCGACGTAGCCCTTAGCACACTGACGGGTTGATTGCCCGTAGGGGAGTGGTCCTCATGGACGGCAGAATCGCCCTGGTCACGGGAGGAAGCCGTGGGATCGGGCGGGCCATATGCTTGGCACTAGCCAAACGCGGGGCGACGGTCGTGGCGTGCGCACGAGGCGAGCCCGCTCTGCGGGAACTGACGGATGAGGCCAGCCGACGCGCGCTTCCGGGGAAAATAGACCCTCGTGTCCTTGACGTCACCGACCGGTCAGCGATCGACCCCCTTGTCCACGAAGTGGCTGAGAAGCACGGGCGAATCGATATCCTCGTCAACAACGCCGGGATCACCCGGGACGGCCTGTTGATGAGCATGGACGATGACCAGTTCGATGACGTGCTGACGGTGAACCTACGCTCGGTGTTCTGGATCACCCGAGCAGTCAGCCCTCTGATGGTTCGGCAGCGCTACGGTCGAATCGTGAACATCGGCAGCATCTCGGGCGTTATGGGCCTCCTGGGGCAGGCGAACTACGCGGCTAGCAAGGCGGGCCTGATCGGCTTGACCAAAACCCTGGCCAAGGAGCTGGCCAAGCGGAAGATTACATGCAATGTCGTTGCTCCCGGGTTCATCCACACGGACATGACCGCAAGCCTGCCTGATGGGGTAAACGAAGCGGCCAAGGGCTGGATTCCGGCGGGTCGCTTCGGTGAAGTCGATGAGGTAGCCGAGGCCGTGGCATTTATGGCGAGTGACGCCGCTGCCTATATCACCGGTCAGGTCCTAGTCGTCGACGGAGGACTGCACATGTAGTCCGCCGCCGCGGACTGCCCACGTGGGAGCGCTGGATCGGCTGCTGCTGTCGATCCCTGAACATCGGTTGCTGGAAAGATTGGGGGGGGTCTGCGGAGAAAACGGTTGCTCGGCAGACGGCTGCCGACTACTATTCCCGAGAATCCACGGCTCCGCCGGAGGCGGACGGGATAGGGCGCTTGAGGTCGCATCTGGAGGAACAAGTGGTGCCTACCGCGGTAGAGATTGAAGAAAAGGTCGTCCAGGTCGTCAGCGAACAGATGAGCGTTGACAAGAGCGAGATCAGTCGTAACACCTCGTTCATCAACGATTTGAATGCGGATTCGCTGGACACGGTGGAATTGGTGATGGAGCTCGAGGACGAGTTTGATCTAACGATCCCCGACGAGGAAGCGGAAAAGCTCAGAACCGTCGGCGAGGCCATCGACTACATCCAAAAGCACCTCGATACCAAGTAGAGAACGGCGCGTCGAGATGATGCCAGATCGACGGGTCGTGGTCACCGGAATGGGGGCGGTTACGCCGTTCGGCGTCTCCGTGGACCGTTTCTGGGACAATCTCATCGAGGGACGGTCCGGTATCTCGCGCGTGTCACTCTTCGACACCACGGATTTTGATGTGCGCATCGGGGCTGAGGTGCCGCCCTTCGAACCCGCGGACTATCTGGACAGGAAGATCGTCAAGCGCCTGGATCGATACGTGCAGTTTGCGCTGATCGCCTGCGACGAGGCGGTCCGCATGGCGCAGCTCGACCCGTCCCGTGAGAACGCGGAACGTATGGCGGTGATCTTCGGTACGGGGATCGGCGGCATCAACGAGCTCGAAGAGCAGCTCGATCGCCTGCGGGCCAAGGGACCGGGGAAGGTTTCCGCGTTCACGATACCCAAGCTCATGGTGAACGCCGCGAGCGGCAACATCTCCATTATCTATGGGGCCAAAGGCAGCAGCATCGCGATTGCCAGCGCATGTGCGTCGGCCACACATGCGATGGGTGAAGCCGTCAAGCACATTCGCCACAACGAAGCCGATGTTGTGTTCGCGGGCGGTTCGGAGGCTGCCCTGACGCCGCTGTCCCTCGCGGCGTTTGCGTCGATGAGGGCCCTGAGCAGACGGAACGACGATCCCGCACATGCCTCTCGCCCGTTCGATCGGGATCGTGATGGCTTCGTCTTGGCCGAGGGGTCCGGTGCGCTGATCTTTGAAGAGCTTGAACACGCCAAGAAACGTGATGCACCGATCCTGGCGGAAGTCATCGGTTTTGGAACGACATCGGACGCCGATCACCTTACTCAGCCGCGCGAAGACGGCGCGGGGGCGGCGGCGGCCATGTCAATGGCCCTGGCGGATGCAGGGGTATCCGTCGAGGACGTGGACTACGTCAACGCCCACGGAACGGGTACGCCTCTCGGGGACATCGCCGAGACGATCGCCATCAAGCGAGTCTTCGGTACCGCAGCCAAGAAGCTTGTTGTATCCAGTACGAAGAGCGCGGTAGGGCATTCGCTCGGTGGAAGTGGGGGGGTGGAGATCGTGGCCACGATCCGGGCTGTCCAGAACTGCGTCATCCCGCCCACCATCAACCTGGATAATCCGGATGAGCAGTGTGATCTGGACTACTGCCCGCACACAGCTCGCGACCACAAGGTGGATGTGGCCATGAGCAACTCCTTCGGCTTCGGCGGACACAATGCCTGCCTCGTGGTCCGCCGGTTTGGCTAGAGCTGTTGCGTGCTGAAGGTGCTGTCTCAGTCGGTTTTGCACATTGCCACCTGTTTGCGGCTTTCGGTGTAGACTCGGCTCTTGTGTATCCCATGATCCTTCTCCTTTTCCACTTGGCAGGGGGGGTGGGAGGCGCCTGGGCCATTTCGTAGGATGCTATATCCTTTGTCTTGCCTGTTTTCGGGGCCGAGTCGCTCGCGTCGGGCATCACGGTTAAGCCTTGGGCGGTTTTGCGTCGATATCGCATCAAGACGGGGACGAAGTCGGGTGGGGGAAGTGCGCTTTCAGGCTTCGAGCATGACAACGGCACAGCCTAATGTTGAGGTCCGGCCCTCTGGTGCCGAGGTGGGTGAGACCAGACCCGTAGGCCCAGTTTCCGGCGTGTGCCGTGCTGAGGGGGGGTTGGCCCTGTCTGGGAAGCCCACACGGGCACAGCCCTGCAATACGCGGGAGCCCAACTTGCGCCGGATTCTCGAACTCTGCGTTCCTGTGAGTGTTGTCCTCGCCGAGTGCGACCTGCGTATCGAGGCGATCCTGGACATGAAGGTCGGGACGATCATCGAGTTTGACGTTCCCTTCGACGCTGACCTGACCCTTTTTGCCGCCAATCGTCAAATCGGGACGGGGCAGGCTGTGAAAGTTGGTGAGAACTTTGGTCTGCGGGTGGCCGAGATCGGCACGGTCAAGGAGCGGATCAACGCACTTGGTGGGGTGAATGCGGCCAAGGAGAAAGCGTGAACGCGGGGGGCTAGTTCCTGAGCATTTTGCGAGCGAGTGTTTCAGCCTGTTCACGGGTGTCGATTCGTTCGTTGAGCTGCTCGCGATAGACGGCGCTTAGAACCTCTCCCATACGGGGGCCCGGGGTCACCCCCATGGCCATGAGCCGATCGCCGTCAAGAAGCGGTGGGGGGGCAACATGATCCTCGGGGATCTCATTGGCCCGGGCAACCACACGTTCGTAGCCGGTGAGTGCCTCTCCGCCGGAGATCAGGTCTGCACGGAGAAGCTCCAACAGATCCGGCCAGGGCTCTTGAGCCATCAGAATTTTCAGGCCCGCCAAATCGAGGTTGCCTTCGTCGTGCACAGCGGACAGCGACGCAATCAGCCACCGGACATCCTTCGACACCCGATTGCTGAGGCGAAGTGACCGGCACACGGCTGTTACGGTCTTCGCATTCAGGTCACGCAACGCCGCGGATAGGGCGAGTGACGCTGAGACGGGTTGGGAGGGCAAGGCAGCCAATCGGGCATTAATCGCCGAATCCACGGTGGGGTGGGCGGGCCATGCCGGCGCCAGATGGGCTCGCAGTCCTACCTCCGCAAGGAGCTGCCACCCGTGTGCCCGAGTGGGGCCCGTGAGAATCACCTCCAGTTCCATCCAGACGCGCTCGGCACTGATTGTGGAGAGCTGATGGGCATGGCGCCTGATCGATTCAGCCGTCTGCGGGTCGATCGTAAAGCCGAGCCTGGCGGCGAAACGCACCGCCCGTAACATGCGCAGGTGGTCCTCTTCAAAACGCTGATCGGGGTTGCCGATGGTCCGGACGATTCCCGCGTTAATGTCGGCGCGACCACTGACATAATCTAAGACCCGGTCGTTGACGGGATCCAAAAAGAGACCATTGATTGTAAAATCGCGGCGCTTGGCATCTTCGGCGTCGCTGCCGAACCTGACAGAATCCGGGTGCCGTCCGTCGGAGTAGGGGCCATCCGCCCGGAAGGTGGCAACCTCGACATCGTGCCCATATCGGCGGACTAAGACCACACCGAACTTGGCGCCCACTTTCCGGGCACGGGGGAAAATCTCAAGGACGCGATCCGGAATCGCGTCAGTCACGACGTCGAAGTCCTTCGGGGTCACGCCAAGCAACCGATCCCTGACGCATCCACCCGCGAGGAGTGCAACGTGACCACCAGTGCGCAAGCGGCGGATGATCTCCAGTGCGGCATCCCAGGCATCTCGACGTCGACTGCTCATCTCGAAAGGAATGATAACCCATTCGATCCATATGTGCGGTGCTTGATCACTCGCCATCCACCCGCCAAATCGGGCTGAAAACGATCGGACGCGTGATGGTGAAGAACTACGAGGGGCGTCGGCACGTCTGCGGTCGCCAGGCGCCGAAGGTACCGAGATACCGGACCGGTCTCGGAGGTGTCGTGCAAGTCGCAGTAGGGGGGGTCAAGGAACACGAGGCCAAACGGGCGGCCGGCTTTGTCCGAGACTGCGTGCGTCCATGCGTCTCGCACGACGATGGAAGCGAGATTATCGGCCCCGAGGCTGTCGATATTCCACCGCAGTGCGATCAGCGCCTCGCGATTCCGCTCGAAAAAGGAGCAAGAGGCTGCGCCCCGTGACAGGGCTTCCAAGCCTAAAGAGCCGCTTCCGGCAAAGACATCGGCCACCGAAAGCGGGGGTAGAGCCCCAGGGCAAGCGTAGTGTGAGCCGAGGATGCTGAAGATGGCCTCCTTCACCCGGTCAGGGATTGGCCGGGTCTTGGTTGTACGCGGCTGTCTGAGCCTTCGTGAACGCCACTGGCCGCCAATGATTCTCATGCCCGCCATGTCGCAAGCCTCACACTCGGCACAGGCGTTGACCCATCCATACCCGAATCGCTATAATCACCGGACGCGGTCCTGCCATCAAGCGTGTCACGAGTCATGCTCATCGGGCTGTACTCCGGAGGTTCCCCATGGGGTCGATTCTTTGCGAACATTGCGCCGCAGCGTGTTGCCGTTACCTGGCTTTGCCGATCGACAAGCCAACCACAAGACGCGATTACGACGACATCCGCTGGTACCTCATGCACGAGGGCGTCAGTGTCTTCGTCGAGGAGGGGGATTGGTACGTCCAGTATCAGACCCGCTGTAGGGGTCTGGGGGCTGATAACCGCTGCACGATTTACGAGACGCGTCCTGAGATCTGCCGGGACTATGAGGCCAACTCCTGCGACTACGAAGGCGGCGAGTACGGATATGACCTTTTCTTCACCCATGCGAAGCAGATTGAAGAGCATTATCGCCGCAGAAAGGGGGTCGTACTTGGGGCACCAGAGTCGTCAAGACCCAAAAAACGACGCAAGTCAGACAGCGGCGAAAAGAGAACGGTGTGAAAACGTGACCTGCGACCTCCGGTCTCCGGTACCCGCTCCCCGATCCCTGTTCGCCGGGCGCCGTGTCTTGCACCTTACGTTGTGCGTTCCGCAAGCGCTGCTTATTGGAGGATGCGTGTCTGCGTCGCTGGCTTCGGATACCGGCCCGCGTCCGCCCGGTTTTCGCTGGTCTGATGTCTCCAAGCAGATGGTGCACGTCGGTGAGGTGGTGGAATTCGATTTCATCCTGCTGGACTCGTTCGGACGATTCATCAACGCCGTTCAGCGCGCCGACTACGCCGTCGCCATGATCGGAAGTGAGAGGATCGAGAGCGAACCGGACCTGTATGGCAGGTTTCAGTTCGAGCATCGCTTCGATGGCTTGCGCGCCGGACAGCGATTCGACGTGCTGGCGACGGCCTTTCGGCAGCGCGGCCGGCGCGATTACGCGAAGGTTCGCGGACAGTGGCTGCGTGCAGAAAGCCCCTATGACGATCCGGATCAGGCGGTTGCAAGCGATTCGATTCGCTTCTTGGTTTACGAGGCGCCGATCGAGTTCAGGATGGTCAGGCCCACAGATGACCTGATGCCGGAGACAGGCGTGCTGACGATCCG
This sequence comes from uncultured Phycisphaeraceae bacterium, assembly GCA_964405925.1. Classification (GTDB taxonomy): domain Bacteria; phylum Planctomycetota; class Phycisphaerae; order UBA1845; family UBA1845. The sequence continues at coordinate 16,979 of CAYOQG010000040.1, forward strand.
GCGATCGGACGGGGCCTCGACGTCCGTCTACATCGACCGTCCGCATCGACCCGGCTTCTCGATTACCGGACCCGAGCCTGACGGCTATTATCGCATCCGATATGTGCCGTCGGGGCGGGAACTCAACCCGGTTGGCACCACCGAAGTTGAGCTTGTCATCTACGACGCAGCCAATCACCCGCATCATGCAATCATGACTCTGGAGACACCGTGATGGCTGCAGGCATTCGCTGAGGGGGCGTTGGAGGGGAGGGACCGAATAGCAATGGCACAACGTCACATCCACTACGAGGCTGCCTTTGAAGACTATGTCCGGTCACGGGGTTGGCCCTATCTTCCCGTCGACGAGCACAAAAAGGCCATCTTCGGCGGAGCGCGTATCAAGTCCTTTGATTTTCTCGTCTATCCACCGGGAGACAAGGCGTGGCTTGTCGACATCAAGGGGCGGAAGTTCCCGTACGACTGCAAGGGAGGCAAGCGCTATTGGGAAAACTGGGTTACCCGGGAGGATCTTGAAGGGCTGCGCCGGTGGCGGGACGTGTTCGGGCGTGGATTCGAGGCGGCTCTGGTGTTCGTGTACTGGCTGGTCGGGCCGCCGGGGCGTGATCCGACACTCGAAACGCATGTCTTCCGGAATCAATGCTATTCCTTCCTCTGGGTCTCGGCTGGGGAGTACGCAGCCATCGCCCGCCAACGTTCCCCGAGCTGGAACACGGTCGCTGTGCCTACGCGGGCGTTTCGAGGTCTCGCAAAGCCGCTTTCGAGCGCGTAGCAGAGAGTTCACAGAAGCGGTGTCCGCGCTTTACCGGGCGGCACTGGGGCGTATAATCGTAGCGATGATATTATCCGAATGGCTTGGCGGTTTGCAGGAAGTGGGGCGGTTGAAGATGCGCCGCATAGTGGTTTATGGCGTGCTGGTATCGCACGCGTTGGCGGGTCCCCTGTTCGCCCAGCGGCCGGCGCAGCAAATGCCCGAGGAGGACGGTGGCTTTATCCAGTGGGGCATTGCCTTGGGAATCGCCCTGATCGCGTGCCTGCCTGCCTTCCTGAACCCGAAACGATCACACCTGTCGTGAGAGTGGCCGGGTGCCGGCGTCAATCGACGTGTCGCCGGCGGAGGTGATGTCTAGGTGTTCACGAAGCGTGCGATGATCGTCGTCCTTGTCGGTCTGAACCTGTTTCTGCTCGCAGCCTTGATCGTGGGAAGCTACCCGCCTTCGGCGGCGTACGCACAATCCGGTGCTCGAGCCGGGGATTTTGTCTGCGTCACGGCGAAGGCAGCCAGTCAGTCTTATGACGTCCTGTATGTGCTGGATGTGCCGGCGCGGAAGCTGTATGGGTTCTACCCGTCCGGTCCGGGCAGAGGAAGGCTCATAGCCAGCCCGCCGCGTGATCTTGCTGAGGACTTCCAGCGAAAACAAGGCACCGGGCCGTAGGTTGGCAAAGGTTATGAGCGCCAAAGATCTTGCGATTGGTATTTTGTCGACGACGGCAGCCATCCTGCTGGTGGGGCTGCTGATCATCAACACGCTTCCGGGATTGGCCTACGCTTCTGGGATGACGGAGATGGGCGGGGACTATGTGCTCAGCGTCGGCACCGCTATCACCGCCGATGAGGAGCTGATCTACATCGTCGACGCCCCCACGGAGAAGATGGTCGTCTACCGCTTCGACGGCGGCCGAGGCCGCATCGAGATCGCCCAAGGCATCGACCTCAGACCCCTCCGCGAAGCCGCCGCCGGCCAGCAACCCCAACCACGCGGGCAACGTCCCACCACTCGCGGCCGAAGGCCCTAGCACCCGACTTGCCGGAATGCCGAACTCGTGGAGTCGACCTGACGGGCTCCGTGTTCAACCTGGCCGACGCGCGGCAAGCGACGAAGCTGCTTCCTGTACGACGCCGCTCGCCGCCCGTCAGCCCTTACGCGCTTATCCTAGCGCTCTCGACATACCAATGTACCTCCGCCTCAGGGGGCACACGGATCCGTGACCGGCGGCCCTGGCAACGTGCACTCCAAGCCGCGGAAGGCATCCACGGCATAGGTGATGTCGACGAAGCTGACCATTCGATCGGGCAGCGGGTCCAAACAGTTCGCGCCGATCAGATCGGAGCGCGCCTTTCTCGGCGCTCCGGGCAGGTTCCGGAACTTGTCGACGAGAGCCGGAATGTCGACGAAGTCGACGTCGCAATCCGGCGGTGTGCAGGGGGTCACGGTACAGTTGCCGACGACATCACCGGCCTCGCTCATCACAACGGTCAAGGGCACCGAATACAGGCATTCCTCGTCGGTCGGGTAACCTTCCTCGATCCACTGAACGTCGAACTCGGCCTCTGGAACAATTGCGGCGTCGTAGGCATCAACCGTCCCGTAGACGGACCAGTCGGTGTAGAAGGGGTCACAGCCGAGCGTCGCTGCCCAGAATCTCGGCGGGGGGTCAGGACCGGGGTAGCCAGAGTTCTCGCTCACCTGGAAGGGCTCTTGGACCCACATGATCCTCCCCTCGGCATAGACGAACGGAGGCGGCATTTCCGCAAACGTTACGCGTATGGCAATCTGTTGGTCGGGTTCACCGGCCTGGAAGGACATGTAGCGGTTTTTTGTGCCGCAGCCCACATCAGGTGTGAGCGGATCTTCCTGGGGTGGATCGCCGACTTCATTACACTCAATGCCGCCGATTTCGGCGCACTGCTCCGCATCCCGCTGCACATGGGGGTATCCCTCTACGTCGGGCAGGATGCAGTCGATGCATGGCCCGGGTTGATCACAAGGCTGCATCGAGCAGGGGATGTCCATGTAGAACTCACCGGCGCATCTGGGCTCATCCGTGTCGGTGCACGCGGTGCCTACGCAACATGCACCGACCGGCGGACACGGCATCGTAGAGCGACAATCCCCATCCGGGCACTCCCAGTCCTCATAGCAGGCTTGACCGTCGCTTGAACCTCCGAAGCACGTTCCGCATACGGCCCCGCCGTAGAAGGTACCGTTGATGATATCGCAAATCTCCTCATCCATGTCCTCGTACGTGGGCGTGTCGTGGTAGCATACGCCCGGGCCAGTGCAACATGCACCAGTGCAACAGACGCCATTCGCGCCGGGCAGGTCACAGTCTGGCTGGGCCCCGCACCAAACGACGCCCCACAGCCAGTACCCGCCGGCCTGGTCGCAGGCGATCTCGGTCAACATTTCACAGTCGTCTCCCATGCAGCAGGCCGCGACCGGACAACCCTCGACCGTAATGTGCAACTGGTAGGGCCCCATTGAAGCCTGACCAGTCCCTGCGTGCACGGGGTAGTAGTAAGTCCCCGCGGGAAGCGGATCGAAACTGGCAATCAGGTTGCCCTCAAAACAGCTATAGAGTCCGCCACGCTCTGCCCCCGCTGCGCTGATCGGTGAGCCGCAGGGACAGGAGTCAAACAACGTGTCAAACGTCGGATCGTGCACCGGATCCGTGCAGCAGAGGTCGATCGTCACCTGCGCACATTCGTTGATACTGAATGCGTGCCAGATCACCTTGTCGGTGTCCAGCGCACCACAACCGTTCGTCGTCGCGGTGGAGGTGTCGCCAGACAGTGTGACTGTCACAGGCGGGTTCCCCAGGACCGGCACGGTGATTTCGACAAGGTTGCCAGGGTCATCTGCCTCCTGGCAGGTTTGATACCCCGTTGTGCTCGGCTGTTCGCAGCAGTTGAGTTCGCAGTCGGTTCCGTATCCAAGGAACTGCTCCGTGCCGACTAGTGGTCCCGCGCCATCGGGGTCATCGCACTCTGTGGTTGTTGTGACCTGGTTGCAGGACCCACCGCTGAGTTCGCAACACGCTGAAACATCGCACGTATCGAACAACCAACACGACCCGGGATCGGGTGGATCACAGTCCGCGTCGGACGTACATAAGGTCCAGAAATCTGGGCAGACGCCACAGAAGGTTCCTTCTCCCCGGTAATTGCCACCCGAAGTCGTGCAAGTGTCGAATGCTGCATGGGTACACGTTGCGTCAGCCGGATCGCAACACGCCCCAATCTCGCATTCGTCCGGGATCCCGTTCATATTGAAGTCATTGCTGGTTTCGTCCTCGATGTCACAGGTATCGCTTATGCCATTTTCGTTGCAGTCCTTACAGACTTTTTCCTCAACCGACACGTCAACGAGTGCGTGGAACTTCGTGCAAGGGTCCTCCGGATCTTCAACTTCGTGAGCCCAAGGCACAGGAACGGTCTGCTCGAGGAGACTTGGTGCTATGGGCCCGTATCCCGGCAGGCCAGTGTCCAGGAACCTGACCTCCGTCGGCGGATCCCCCTTCGTGAACGTGAACGTCGGTTGGACGTACAGTTCGGATGTGAATGTGCCTCCCCCGCAGTGTGTCTTGATGGCCGTTAGAAGCCCCGGTGGGGCAGCGACCTCGGATAGGCCGACGGTGACGTCCCACTGCTCCGGGCTCCCACCTCCGTAGTAGGTGACCGTGATCGGTTCGACGCTAACGAAATTCAGGGCTACGATCTGAATCTCCACCGCCGCGGTGGTCGTCGGAGCTGTACACGGATCAAACGGGTCATCCGAGCGTTCAATGATCACGTCGATCCGCTCGAACTCACCGAATTCGGTTTGACATAAGGGTCCACCCATCAATTGGACCGATCCCGAGAAGGCGTCCGACCCGGGACCAAAAAAGCCCTGTGGAATCGGGTGTTGACTGAAGGAGTGAAAACTGCCGTCAGCATAGGGGTCATCCCAGAGGTTCGGGGTGTACCAGAGGTCATAATAGGGCCCTGACCCGCTGCATTCTTCACGGAGTGCCCCTTGGCGGGTAATGCCCGATGGCTTCGGCCGCCGACTGGCCATGTGGGCGTTAACAGCACCTGCCCGGTATTCGACCCGAGGCCGTTCCTCGTCGCCATCGTCTTCATCATCCTCGCGATCAAGCGGTACGAGAGGCTGCGATTTCGCTACGCCAACCTGGGGTGCGTTCCCAATATCCACGTCCTCCTTCGCATCTGCGACTTCATACAAACCTATAAGGATCAAACCAACCACGACTGTCTTCAAGGCATCCAACATGACAAACCTCCAATCCCTATGTGGACGAAGGACGGAGACTCGGCACCGTAGTGGGGCGCGTCCAAGTCGAACGCAACCACCTCACGACAGAACTTCTACACCAACTCCGTCCGCAGTCTCTAAAAAGTGCCTTTAATATGTCACTGCTCAATCTGATTCAACTGTAGGGCTGTAGGCAGCTTCTTTGCCCATCGACCCCACGGAGCGCATGTTATCGGGCTTAGCGTTGGTCTGGCAAGGGAAAATGTTGAGAACTTAAACGTAAAACCGTACGACCGTGGAGCTTTTAGACTACCGGTGGATCGGTCGGGCCTGTCCGGCCAGGAAGCGGCGCCAAAGAACTTCTCGGTTGTCGCCATGGTTGCTAGCCCAAGGCAGCGAGGCACGCTTATAAGATGTTGCTATGGCGGGGCACGTCGGAATCGGTCTAGTGCCGATGATGCCCCAGATCGAGTGGGCAGACAACGCACGGGCCGGAAACGATCGCCCCACCTCCAATGCAACAGAACATATATTATAGGACTATTGATTTATTCGTCGGAAATGGGGTCAAGCACGGAAGCAACCTGGGCGGCAGGCTTACATACATCGATTCCGGTGGTCGCAGCCTGATTACGCGCATGGTCCAGGGCCATCGTCCACGCACCGTTGCCTCAGTTCTCGCGACTGGGGCGCGATGAAAACGAGGCCGCAAGCGAGGCGACTGCGTCGTCGAGACGTTCGACACCTGGCTCGAGGCCGAATCGCACGTGGAGAGCCGCCCGTAGCCGGCGCATCGCGGCTGGTTCTAGCCGTCCGGGGCCTTTGATGATGCTCGCGAGGCGCTTGTACAGATCGGCATCGCCTCGATAAAGGCAGGTTGGGTGGAACTCTACCGGGATGACCTCAGGATACGCTAGGCGCGACGGGAGCAGGGGTTGGCATCCGCAGAGAATCGCCTCAACCACAGCAACGCCGAAATTCTCCTGGATGGCCGTGCTCACCACAACGTCGCAGCGTGAGAGCAGGTTTAGATACTCATCCCGGTCAGGAACAAAACCGGCATGGACAACATGTCGGTCCAATTGGGGCCAGACAGATGCGAAAACCTCCGGTGCCTCGCGGAATTGCTCACCAAGCAGGACTAAGTTGAATCTGTAACCATTGCCGGCCAGCCGGAGCAGAGCATCGAAGAAGGGTCCGGGGTTTTTGTCATACTCCCATCGGTGGCACCAAAGGATCGTCGGTGGGTGGTCTTGTGGCCGGGGGTCTCGATCAACCGGCTCGACGGATACTGGTGGCGGGAGCACATCAGACTTGGCCCTGATCTGCTCGGTGACCCCCTCGGGCATGTAGTCCGGCATCTTGCGGAGTAGGCCTTCCGCGGCCGTAAGGTAGCTTTCCAGATGGAATGCGGAGTTGAACCACAAGGCGTCAGCCGCCAGACAAGAGGTGATGTTTGTCATCCCGTACTGATAGTCGCGCAGCCGCTCGTCCTGCAGCGGATAGGTTAGCTGGTTCTCGTGGAAATAACAGACGATGGGGAGTTCGCGCACCGGGGTCGGTAGCAACGCTCGCAGGTCAGCGACGCACAGCATGTCGCTGCAGAAGATCACCTCCGCATCCCCCCCACCGGTTGTTGCCCATTCCCCGAATCGCTGAGCAAACCATATCGCTGCCCCGCGCATCCGCCATTTCCATTTCCTGGCGGGGAGTGACGCGAGCGAGAACTCATGCCGTGTCGTGCTGGTCCATGCGTCGAGAAACGCGGCATGTGAACCTCCGTAGTATGGTTCCAAGATCGCCAACCTGACGGGTCTTCCCATTCGCGGATGCCCTCTCGCTCCGCCCCACCGTTGTCCCCCCCATCGCTTCGTTATCGGCGCTACTGCGAGGCGAACGGACGACGTTTGGTGTCACGAATCAGCTTTCCCATCGCCATTACAGTCAGGATCAGGTTGCGCCCGCCTCGCGTCAACTCGTATAGATCGCGCTCTTTCGGCAACATCAACCCGGCTAACCGTAGCTGATTGATGTGGTGATACAGCGGGCCGGCCTTGAGTTTTGTCACTCTCTGCAACGTCCGGTATGTAGCTGGTCCCTCGAGTAGCTTGGCCATGATCCTGCTCCGCTGCACGTGCCCGACGGCTGCCAACGCCCGGCATGTCGTCGCCGAAATCCGTCCCCCCCGCTTGCCGCGTCGACTCGGCCTTTTTGCCCCCCTACCGCGTTTTTCCATTACTGACCCATCGCCCAATGCACAGGTTTCGATGCTCTCGTCGAGTTCCTGCCCCACCCGCTCCTGCACCACGACCAGCACCGCGCATCCCTCTCTCCGCGCCTCTTCTCGGACCCATCCGGCGACATCCTCATCCGTCGATCGCCTCGTTCGCCTTCTTGGTGTTGTGTTTACAGTGCGCTGGGGTTGCATCTTTGTGATTTTTCCCGTCTTTGCCGATCCACGTTGGCCTTTCTGTCGTGAGCCCGTTGCCCTGCGTTTGCCGGTTGCTGTCCGGGTCTTTCCTCTGTGGGGTGTAGGACCTGCGGCCTGGGGGTTGGCTGCGCTTTGCATCAAATCACTCCATCTACCATAAAAACGATATAACGTTATTACATTATACTATAATAACATTTGACTGTCAACAGATATTCTATGCATATTCCGATAAACGGTTGAACTCGTATGTGGCGCACCGTCCGTGGCGCACACACTGCGAGTACCTGCGCGGAGGCATCTCGCGTCAAATGCCACCGGCGGACCCGCGGTATCTGCCCGAAACGCCCAGGTATCCCTTGGGATTGGTACTCCGTTTCCGCGTGTACGCTTCGCCGAGTCGGCAACCGTTTGGGTGGGCCTGGGTTTCCGCAGCCAGGCAGGCTCTTCGGCGCTCTTCGGGCGCGTATATGCACTGGTAGAGTAGCGTCGCAGGAATCCAATCCGCCCACACGCCCCGGCGAATCGTGGCCCTCTGGGCGCGCGCTACAGGGGCCGACAGGTGAGCTGGTCCTGCCGGCATCGCAGCGAAAGCGGATCACGTGCCACCCACAGGCCCGCTGGCCCTCCTCCCCGGAACGGGCCGCTAATCCTCCCTCTTGGTCAGCTCGCGAATTCGGCGGGAGGCGAGGTTGACGTTGCCCGTGTGACGGGACTCATGGTCCAACACGCTTCGGTAGAGTTCCAGAGCCCGGGCGCGATCGTGCAGGCGATAGTCGTAAATCGTCGCCGCCTGATATCTTGCCGGATATTGGGTTTGCGGGTCCCAAGTCCACACGCGTTCGTACCATCGAACGGCAATCTCGTCCTGACCAGGCATGTAGTCTTTGTGAATCTCGCCGCAATAGAAGGCGGCATCGTCGATCTTGTCGCTACCGGGAAATCGCTCGATCAGCTCCCGAAACAGCTTGGCTGCCTCGATCATGCGATCCTGGCGATAGACGGCCGGTACGCCGTGGCCGCCGCGGCGCATCAGCTCCCGCGCCCTTTCGTAAAGCTCGTCTGCCTCGGCGATCTGCTCCTCCGGACGCAGGGCATCGGAGGGGACCTCCGCATCAAGCAGATAGCGGAACTGTTTGACCCGTCTGAGTCCTTCCAGCTCGAACGCGGCCCAGTCAGCCTTGGTTACGTAGCCAT
>CAYOQG010000041.1:0-25409 GCA_964405925.1 uncultured Phycisphaeraceae bacterium
ATGGAGGCCACGCTTTCGAGTGAAGAGGAGCTGGCGATTCTCAAGGAGTTTGAGGGCGAGGCAGAAGCCAAACTCGCTGAGACTGGGACTGAGAAAGCGGCACCGGAGGCTGCACCGCAACGCGTAGCACAGCGGAAGGCTGAGTTGCCCCCTGAGAGTGAAACGGGGACCGAGGAGCCTCCGTCGAGGCCGCCCGCAGCCAAGGACCGCCCAGCCGATGCAGAGGCGAGCTGACACAACTGTGGCATTAATGGCAGAATGAGGGTAGATTTCTGAGATTAAGAAGGATTGCACCGTTGATCGGCTTCCTTGAGTGGTTGACAAAGCGTAAGAAACCACTGTCCCAGATGACGAGGACAGAGCTGCGCCGACAAGAGCTGCTGCTGGAGAAAGACCGTACACGATTGCTCAACAAGATCACCAAGCTCGCCAAAGAAAAGCAGGAACTTTTCGAACGCGGGGCGACAGAAAAGACACCCGAAATCCGTCGGCTGCTGGCCCAAGAGTTTGAACTGCGAACGTCCGAGCAGTTGATGAACAGTCGCCAGCTCAACATTCGTAGCAAAGAAATGATGACCGTGTCGCGCCTCCGCATGTTGCGAGAGAACGCAGATCGAGCCCGTGAGTCCGGGAGGCTGGGTCTCGTCAGTCAGGCGGATATCCTCAGGCTCGGCAGACTCATAGAGTCTGACGCCGTCAAAGCGGAAGTCTATCAGGAACGCCTCGACGAGATCCTGTCGGCGGGTGCTGGTGTCGACGAGGGCGCCGCCGGCCTGTCAGAGGCTGGGCAGAGCGTGATGAACGTCTGGGAAAAGATGGATGCCGGTACGATCACCGACAAGGAAGAGGCGTTCGATGAAGCTGATCGGTCGGTACGCGAGCGACAGGCGATGCCGGAAGCGTGAAGCACAGTGGAGATCGGGGGTTGACGATTGGAGACTGGGGATTCAGGGAGACCGACGGCGGCAGAGTGGACTTGCGTGTCCGGTGGCTTTTATTGAGGGTGGGATTGTGAATTCCTATCCCAACTTGCTAAGAAGAAGTGTCGCCAACCGGCACATCGCCGGTGTATGTGGGGGATTGGGAGAGTACTTGGGTATAGACCCGACTGTCGTACGGGTGATCTATGTCCTATTATCGATCTTCTCTGCCGGTTTTCCTGGCATCTTAGTCTACATCATTCTTTGGGTACTTATTCCGGAGCGTGAATATTACTGATTGGACATTGGGGATTGGTGGGTCTGCGACACAATGACCCTTCGAGACTGACGACCGATCACTGGAAACTGACTACTGAGAGCTTTATTATATGGGTCTATTCAAATCTGCCGAGGAGCGTCGCGTCGAACGGGATATCAAGATCCGCCAGGGTATTCGGCGGATCGAAAAGTCTATTCGCGAGCAAGGCAAGTTTCAGGATGAATTCATTAAAAACGCCCAGCACGCCAAGAGGATCGGCGATACGCAGCAGTATACGTTCATTCGCAACTCTCTAAAGAAGACCGCGACCATTCGCAAGATGCTCGAGCGACAACTGCTCAGTGTGAAGAATGCACTGCTCATCAAGCGACAGGCGGAAGCCTCTGCGGACTTCGCTCAGAGCATGGGTCTCATGGCTACAGAGATCGGCAAGCTGTTCGGCGAGACGGACCTGCTCAAGACGCAGGCCGACTGGGAAAGAGCTATGGTTCAGTCCCAGAGTATGGAGGAGCGCATGGACATGTTCCTCGACAGCGTTGAGGACATGGCTTCCCAGGATGTGGAGATGAGCGCCGCCAGCGAAGTCATTACCGACGAGGAGATCGATCGCCTCATAGACGCTGAAGCCGAGGCGGAACACCAGCGCGAGCTCGACAAGCTCGCCGGACTCCGCGCCGAGCTCGATTCGCTGAAACAGACGGGAGAAAAGCAGAAGTAACGAGCCACGGTCCGGGTCTGCTATACCATCGATGTCAGTGCACTGTTCTTCTCAGTTGTCCGTTCAGTCGCGCGACTGCAGGATCAGATGCCCACAAATGACAAGCGCCAATCCTGAATCTGAGGATGCTGCTTCTCATTGGCACCAGGAGCCTGGGAGCGAGGGATCCTTATCTTGACTGTCGCGTTCATTGCAGTCATCGGATTGCGGAACCTTCCGCCAGGTGTGTGTTTGGATGACGCCGGCGACCTGCAGTGTGCTTCTGCGACGCTTGGGATTGCCCATCCGCCCGGGTATGTCGGGGACGCAGCCGTTGGTTGGGTGCTTTGCCGCGTTCTGCCATTCGTGCAGCCTGCCTATGTGGTGTCGCTAGCCTGCCTTTCTCGCATGGTGCTTGCGATCGTATTGCTGTCGCTGCTCTTGATTCGAGCCGGGCTACACACGTTGCTTGCCGCCGGTACTTGGTGCCTGACCCGAGAATCACCGGAGGCTGCATGGATCGCCTGGGGTATCGTCCTCGGCAATCTGCTGGTCGCTCTTCAGTACCGTGTTCACGGCCAAGCAGCCGACACGCTCCCGCTACTGTTTGCGAGCGTGTGGTTAATCGGAGCTGGACTCGCCCGCGTCGTGCCTCGCTCGGACGCGCGAGCACGTTCACCCGCGGTATGGCGGAGGGTCGTTGCGTTGGTCGTCTTCTTGGCCGTAGCGACCTGGGCCGTATATCATGCCCAGACGCGGTGCGACTACGCCCGGCACCGCGACGCGACGGCCTTTTTGGAGGGAACCAACTTCGAGGCTTTGCCGAAAAACTCGGTGGTCTTCGCGGACTGGCAACGGTCCAGGCCGTTGTGGTACGCTCGTTCGGTCTCGTTCGACCGGATGGACGTGCGGATCATGACGACCCGCGGCGAGATCGCGGCTAAGCTCTGGCCCGAGATCGCTGACCGACCCGTGTTTTGCACGAGTCCTCGGGGTGCGCCCGAAGGTTACCACTTCGTGCGACAAGGGATGCTATGGCGGCTCGTGCCCAACGAATGAGGAGGGTTCGCGGGCCGGCCGACGATCCTTCTGATATGCGGGTGTTGACGATAGACCGATGATACGACGATCACAAGTCCATTGGATCACGGAGGCTGGCATGTTCTTCGAGAAGACCGGGCCGGTGTGGGAAACGCTTCACCGGCTTGAACAGCGGCTCAGGGAGGCGAACATCGACTACCTGGTCATCGGTGGCCTCGCGCTCAACGCCTACGACTATTCCCGGCAGACAATCGACGTCGACGTGGTGCTCACCGCCGCTGCGTATCACGAGTTCAAGAGATTGTACATTCCTTCAGTGTATGCGCGGGCCGAAGGCCCACTGCGCCGGTTCGTTGACCCGGAGTCTGAGGTCACGATCGATGTGCTCATAGCGGGTCAGCTTGCTGGACGCGCCAGCAAGAACTCGTCGGTGCGGTTCCCCGACCCGAGCGAACCTGAGATGCACGGTGATTTACGCACCGTCTCGCTGGCTAGGCTGATCGAGCTGAAGCTGGTAACGTGGCGATTCAAGGACTGGGGCGACGTGGTCGAGCTGATTCGTCGCAATAACTTGCCAGAATCCTTCGCCGACCAGCTCAACCCCGCCGTCCGAACCGCGTACAAGGAATGCTATGACCAGGCCGTCGATGAAGAATATGAAGGACCGGGGCAGCACGGAAGTGGACAGGTCTAGCCGTTTTGGAATGGCCTTCAAATGGTGGCGATGAGTCAGGTTGTCGAGCTGTCGCAACGGATCGCACATCAGTTCGATCCCGACAAGATCATTCTGTTCGGCTCCTACGCCTACGGCACCCCTGGTGAATACTCCGACGTCGATCTGCTGGTAATTATGCCGTTTGAGGGCAACGGGTTCGATAAGTCCCTGGAAATCCTCGAACGAGTCGATCCCCGTTTCCCGATCGATCTGGTCGTGCGCCGTCCAGAGGACACCGAGCGCCGATATCGTGAATTCGATCCACTGATTCGGGAGGCCTTGGACCGGGGGCGGATCCTGTATGAACGGAACGGTTGAGGAATGGGTTGCGAAGGCCGAAGGTGACTTCTACACGGCGGAGCGCGAGTTGCAGGCGGACCAACACCCGAACTATGATGCGGTCTGCTTTCACTGTCAGCAATGCGTTGAGAAGTTGCTCAAAGCGGTCCTGATCCAGCACGGGACGAAACCGCCGCGGGTCCACGACCTGATTGTCCTGAGTGATCTGGTTCGGACCACCGTCCCGAGCTGGACGGCGGTCGACACAGAGCTTCGTTTCTTGACACAGGGGGCGATTATGTTTCGCTATCCCGCCGAGTCGACGACATGCGAACAGGCCCAGCGAGCTTTCGCGTTCTGCACGCGGCTACGCGCGGGGCTGCTTGACCTCGTCGGGAAGGGCGAGGAATGACCACGCTATATGCGTGTGAACTACTGTGGGCGCCCAGAGCGTCTGAATTGGTGGGCGAATCCCACCCTCCTAGACTACGCCGGAACCCCAGCGCCCTAAGAGGGCATCGCCCGACCTCGTGCGATGGGAGACAAAACCATGGCGAAAACTAGTGACAAGGACTCGCTCTTCCCCGGGCTTGAGGCAGGGCAAATCCTCGTAGACGAAGACATCGAACGGCTCGTTCGCACCGGGCTCTTAATCGACAAGGACGATTTCGACGGAAGCTGCCTACAAGGGTGCTCGTACGACATCCGAGTAGGCGACAAGGCACTGTTGGGAGGCGAGGGGCAACAAGTCGACCTGCGGAAACCCACGCTAGAACTCCAGCCAGGCGCATATGCGGGCGTGCTCTCGCTGGAGAAGATCAAGCTGCTGGGGGACACTTTTGCCCGTCTCGGCGCCAAGCGCAAGTTCTCCTACGAAGGTTTGATCCTTCTTTCTGGAAGCCTTGTGGATCCAGGTTACTCGGGGCACCTGCTGTTCGGCATCTACAATGCCTCGCCAAAGAAGCGATTCATTCGCCGCAGGGACAAGATTGTAACCGCTGTGTTCATGAGGGCTGGGAGGAGCGCGCACAAGCAAGCATCGGCTGACGAGTATCTTGCGAAAGGGGAATTTCCTCCGGATTTCCTTAAGGCGATGGATGAACTGGAAGTGCTCCCCTACGTCGAGCTAAATCGGCGGATTGCGGAAATCGAGAAGATTCAGGGCGATATCCTCGATTTGAAGAAACGCGTGACTGATGTCATCGATCCAATCAAGGATTTGAGGGTTACGGTCGAGGCACTCGCAGGAGAGGTGACTGACAACAACAGCCAGATTAAGGAGCTGACTGCGAATGTTACGAAGGTCGCTGAGAGCGTCAACACTCTCCGCGAGAGGTCCTCGGAACTTGGCCAACGAATTGGGGAGCAGGAGCACGAGGTAAGCCGGCAGAAAGTTGCAACATCGATTCTCAAGTGGGCAGTCGGAGCCATTTGGACGATTCTTGTTATCCTGCTGACCATCTACCTCCAGAAATGGTTTGCTGGGCAGTGACCCGGTGGGGTACGCCCGCCGGTTGAACGGGTTGGTGGGCAATGCCCACCGTACCAGTATGACTGGACAGTTGAACAAAGAGTATGGCTGTTTCATTTGCGACATTTGATCGGTTGAAGAGCAAGGGCGTCGCCGCCTTCAAGAAGGGCGATTACCTGGCGGCGAAGACGTACCTTGTTGACGCGGCTGAGTGCATGGTCGAACTGGCTGCCACGGCTAAGACACCCGAGGCCCAGCGGCAGCATGAAGAGCTAGCGGCTGAGCTGATCGATCTGGCGAAAGATTGCGATCGGCTGCATAAGTCACCCAAGGAAGCCCGGGCTCGACAACGCGAGAAGGAAGGCGACTCCGGTGCAGACGCCTCCGACTGGATCGTCAAAGAAAAACCGGACATCGGTTTCGGGGACATCGCCGGTCTCGAAGACGTCAAGGAAGAGATTCGGCTCAAGATGATCTACCCATTCGCCCACGCGGAGCTTGCCCAGCGATACGGCATCAGCACGGGTGGTGGTGTGCTCCTGTTCGGTCCGCCGGGGACGGGCAAGACGATGATCGCCAAAGCCATCGCCCACGAGCTCGACGCGACGTTCTTCGTGGTCAGCCCCGCCCAGATGCTCAGCAAATGGGTGGGCGAAGCGGAGCAGAACATCCGCAAGCTCTTCGAGGCTGCCAAAGCCGAGGACCAATCGGTCATCTTTTTGGACGAGACCGACGCACTGGTCCCGAGACGCAAAAGCGACAGCTCCTCGGTCATGCAGCGGGTCGTACCCCAGATTCTCCAGGAGTTGGAGGGTTTTGATCGAAAGAGCTCGCACGCCCTCCTGTTCGTCGGAGCCACGAACAAGCCCTGGATGCTGGACGAAGCCATGCTCCGCCCCGGCCGGCTCGACTCCAAAATCTACGTGGGTCTGCCCGACGGACCGGCTCGATTTCGTCTGTTGGAGCTTTACTTCGGCGACCGACCGCTGGCGGACGATGTCGATTTTGGTGCACTATGCGACCGACTGGACGGCTTTAGTGGGGCGGACATCAAGAATATTGCCCAGCGGGCGGCACAATTACCCTTCATGGAAGCTATTGCAGGAAAAGACGCAAGGGCGATCTCGCGGGCGGATATAATGTTGGTGATCGAGGATACACCGCCGTCGGTGAACCCCGCCGATCTGCTGCGTTACGAGAAGTTCGCGGAGACAGGGAAATGACGGGGTCTGCCGAGCGGTTCACGCTTTGCGTGGCGAGTCCCCCACTCCTGCGTCGCAGGGATGGGGCACCCACAGGATTCGCCGTCTGAGGTGCACGATGGCTGCTGGTAAGTTCGACCCACAGGCTTTCTTCCAACGCGTCGAGAACGTCGCCCTGCTTGTTCCGGCCGCGGAACTGTTCGGGCTCTTGCGGCGAACGCTCGACCTGCCCCCCCAGTGGGCGGCGCTGCTGACACGGACCACGGGCGACCATGTTGTTGTCTCGCCCAGTGGGAAGGTGGAGAGCACGGGCGTTGAGGATGTGCTCTTCGCTCGGGTGTCTGCGGTTGATGTCGCCCTCGAAGAGGAGGAGATCGCGAGCCGGGACGGGTACCGTTGTCGGGCGAAGCTTCGACTCCGCATCCGACTCATCCCAGAATCGAGTGAGCTTCTCTCCTTTGTCAATGCGGTGCTCGGGAGTCACCGAGTGGCACAGGTTGAGGGCATTGCCCGATACCTTCAGCCAGCCCTCAGGGCAGCCCTCGCTCGCGTAGCGGCTGACAAGGACGCTGCTGATCTCGTCGGCGCCGGATCGACCGAGGTCGTCGCTGGGGTGTTGGCGGACGCGGTCCAAGCCCCCTGCTTCTCAGCCGGCATGATCCTGGATGAGAGCCCGGTGGCTGTCTTCGATTCTCAGACGCTCCGTCGGATCCGGCAGAACGAGCAGGAAGCCCTCCGTAAACGAGCTGAGCACGCGGCTGCCCGCGAGCTGCAGGAAGCCAGAGAGCGGGCCCAAGCTCAACATCTCGACCATCTCGCATCATTGCTCAGTCGGCTGGAAGAGTTGGCGGCTGCATCGCCGGATGCCGAACTGCCCGACTTGATTCGTAGTTTCTCCCAGCAGCAGCGGGGCGAGGTTTATGGAGCCCTGTTCGCGTCAGACCCGGCCACCTCACAGACGCAGTGGGTCGCGGTCGCCGCCGGAGACGCATTGTTATTCTTTGATCCGCAGCACCCCGAGGTCCCAGACCGTCGGTGCAAGATCGCCGGGGATGCCGGTCCCGTACGATCAATCCAGGCGGTCCGTGACGACAGCGGCAATTCAGTCCTGCTGCTGGGGGCGGCGACCGGAATCTACCGATGGCCCGTAGACCGGACGGAGACCGAACTGACCTTCCTGGTTGACGGTGCGTCCGAGGTTCGCGGAGGATTCAACGCAGCTACGATCGTCGGCCACCGTGTCTTTGCGTCACACTCGGAGCTGGGGCTATGTGAGTGGAAGACAACCGAGCCGAAGTCCGCCCGATCGCTCTTCGAGTCCATGACCCGCGAAGCCAAGACCGTTCGTGGCGTGGAGTTTCTCGATGGGGATCTGTACTGCTCGGTCGATGATCGTGTCATTCGCTGGCCGGCCGATGGTACGGACGACAAGCCCAGCCACATTTACACCGGCAGCATGACCACGATCACCGCTCTGTGCCCGACGTCACACGGTTTATTCGCGGGCAACGGCGATGGGGACATCCTCCACTGGCCTGCGGGGCGAAACAGCAAACCCGAACGCCTTCATACCGGTCTGCAGCGGGCTGCGGAATCGGTATGGGTCCTGTCGTCGCACGGTGTTGACCGACTCGTATATGCCGACACGTCGCTCCACGTGCATTCCCGCGTGCTTGGCGACAACTACTCATGCCGCTACGAAGCCGGAGGTCAAACGCTACGTCGCGTGGAGGTCGCCTCGGATCTGCTGGTAGCGACCAACGACCTTCGTGATCGTCTGATCTACTGGAAGCCCAGTCAGCCGAGCCAACCGTCTTCGATCGTCAGCGTGTCCCGCCTCTGCGGCCACAGCATCCAGGACGTCTGCCTCGTACCGAGGGCGTAATCGTAGGCTGGAGAGAGTCCCGCGCCGTCGTTGAATCAACTGCCAATCGCCGGACTGGCGTAGTGACCTGCATACGCCTACAATGGCGACCGCTGAGTTCAGAACATTGTTCGATTCGAAGGGCCTTGCACATGTTGCCCTCGGAAATAGCACGAGGCTCGGATGCCCAAGCGAAAGAAAGAGCCCCGCAAAATCGGACCATCTCGTTGACGCCCCGGGACGAATCCCGCTTCCGGAAGCGATGCATATCTCTCAATCAACCTGTGCGTCCTACCGATGTCCTTGATCGGACAATTTGTCAGGATATCACGGAGGCGTTACAGTTTCTCCCCACCGGTTTCGTTGACCTTCTCATCATCGACCCTCCCTACAACCTGGACAAGTCGTTCAACGGACGACGATTCAGAAAAGGCACGGACAAAAGCTACATAATCTGGGTCGATGGTTGGCTGTCCCCGCTGGTTTCACTGCTCAAGCGCACGGCATCTGTCTATATATGCTCTGAGTGGCGTTCGACACCGTTGGTACAGATGGTCGCGGACAGGTACTTGACCGTCCGTAATAGGATCACCTGGGAACGCGAAAAAGGACGAGGGGCAAAGGACAACTGGAAGAATTGCTCTGAGGATATCCTGTTCTATACCGTATCCGACACCTACGTCTTCAACGTGGACGCCGTCAAGCTGAAGCGAAAGGTGATTGCTCCCTACACGCATGGCGATGGCCAGCCCAAAGACTGGGTGCGCACAAACCGAGGAGACTATCGACTGACCCATCCTTCGAACCTCTGGACGGATCTAACGGTCCCGTTTTGGTCAATGCCTGAGAACACGGCCCACCCCACTCAGAAGCCGGAAAAGCTCATCGCGAAGCTTGTCCTGGCCAGCTCGAACCCAGGTGACATCGTGTTCGACCCATTTCTCGGTTCAGGAACGACGTCGGTTGTCGCCAAGAAACTGGGGCGTCACTACGTCGGTGTAGAGCTCGACGAGACGTTCTGCTGTCTCGCGGAGAAGCGACTCCACCTCGCAGAGACTGACGCCTCAATACAAGGTTACCACGAGCAAGTGTTCTGGGAGAGAAACACTCTCAATGAACAAAAACGAGGTCTTGGCCGAACGGGTCAAAGGCGGCGGTCACTAGCAGATTCGGCGAAGTTACTGTTCGACTCATAAGATGTTGGAGTCCGGGTTTGACACGAAGTCAGCTCTTCCATACCGACGCATACCAACGCATCGAAGGGAAAATCCGGGACTTTCTCAACTCACAGGATGCCTTT
Source organism: uncultured Phycisphaeraceae bacterium (assembly GCA_964405925.1). Classification (GTDB taxonomy): domain Bacteria; phylum Planctomycetota; class Phycisphaerae; order UBA1845; family UBA1845. Next base: position 9,770 of record CAYOQG010000041.1, read on the forward strand.
TTGTCTGCGACGACGGCAAAGAGCACGCGGGCAGCAGGAGATGCGATCCAGGACATACTTGCACAGAACTTCGAGCAATTGCTGGGAAACGAATACTGCTCGAAGTACTCTTCTCAGTTCGCCCGGCGGGCGATGGCAGACTTGGCGTTTGAGGACGGCGATGGTCTCTACTATGTCGTCGACGTGAAGACGCATCGGTTGAGTACGCGATTCAACAGGCCCAACCTGACCTCGGTCGAACGCCTTGCGAGGTTCTACGAAGACGACAGCAACTACTTTGTGGTTCTCATGCTCGCCTATGACCTCGACGATGTGAGGGCTGTTGTGCAGAAAGTGACGTTTGTCCCGATCGAGTTCCTCGCATGGGACTGCCCGACGATTGGGGCGCTGGGTTGGGGTCAGATTCAGATCGAAAATTCAAACGTCATCGACATCAAGCCTGGATTCTCTCGAAGGACGCGGATGCTTCAGCTCTGCGATATCCTGATCGAGTTCTACCCCAAGGAAATTGCCAAGATCGACAGGCGGATCGAGTACTTCAAGAGGGTGAAGGAACGCTGGCAAAACCGCCCCGAAGGATGAGTCCCGAAATTACTCCAACCATGCAACTCTGCCGTCGGCCCTGCGTGACAACGGGCCCCAGACGGGCGACCGCGGTCTGGGCCCATGATGATAACGGTTCGAACGTAGGCTGGGGCAACCAGGTGGTCGGTGTGGACCTCGGCGCGGCCTTCGTGGCGGGTGTGTCGCGGAGTCTGGGTCTCAAGGCCGACAGGTCGATCGCAGCGTGGGGCAGAAACTACCATGCCGAATGCAACGTCCCGGGGCCAAACACGGACTTTGTGGTGGTCGCGGTCGGTCGCCCACCCATCCCGGCCAAGTGACAAACCGGGTTGGCGGAGGACTGAAACGCTGCTTCATAGATGGGGCACATGGCGCAAGCCGCGCCGGGGCTGGTGGACAAGGCAAGTAGACCCCCGGTCCAGGGGCCCTCGGGTGCATACCCGAGCAGGCAAATGGCGGTATGCTACGCGCATGGCTAAGCGCGGCATCAGAGTCAAGGACTTGGCCCGTGAGCTCGGTGTGACCTCACGCGAGCTCCTCAACCGCTGTCGAGCGGAGGGCATTCCCGTTCAAAACAGCATCACCAAGCTCGGGCACAACGTCGAGCAGTTGGTGCGGACCTGGTTCTTCACAGGTTCGACTCACGGACCCGAGGACGCGGACCGGGCTTAGTCCGCGCACGGTGCCCTTGCCGGGCCCCTTGGCCCGCGGTTGTGTCGCCATAGGTTGGTGCGATCCGCGCAGGGCCATCCAGCCGCAACATAGACTGCGTACGCAACACCCAGACTCGCACCTGTGGCGTAGGCATGGCGCCCGCGGGCCACACCTATTTCAATGGCTGCTAAACTTCAGCAACGCTATCTTCGAAACAGGCCCGGACGCAGCATGGAGGCGACTGCATCGGCGAGATCCATCAGTGTGTCGGCATCGTCCAGAGCGATCTCATTGCCGGCGTACGCTTCGACCGTGAGGCTAAACCCCCCCAGTCGCAAGGAGGCTAGACGAAAGTTCCGTGCCTCCAAGGCAGCTTCGACATTGAGCAGTCGGCCGAGCAAGTCGTCCTCGACGTCCGGTGCAAGATTTAGCTTCTCAACCTCGGGGGCCAGCACGAGGTTGACAAGCGCCCTTGCCTCCGGGGCAAACTGGGCGTTGAGCGAGCACGTGTATGAGTAGGCAATGAGGCTGCTCGGATCGAACGGATTGACCATCTGTCCACTACCGATGCAGTGCCGGGTGATATGGCCGTCCAGGTTAGCGTCGAAAGTTACAATCCCTGACGATTCACTCGGGAGGTAAACGGGAGACTCGAGGCCATAGGCGCTCAGGTCCCCCGTGAAATAGATGGCGTACACTTCGGAGGTGGTGAACTCACCGGTCAGGCGATTGTACATGCCGGTCGAGGAGCCCTCGATCATTACGATCGTAAGGTCGCCTGTGCTGATGCCTCCTGGCAGTGTCAGGGGCTCGACCTCCGAGTAGTAATAGACGAAGTGGGCGGTCTCCACGTTGGGGTCCACCTCCAGCTCTACGTCTACCATTTGCACATAGCTGGACGTGCGCCCGCCGAACTCGCCGAAATCCAGCGTGAACGAGCTGGGCAGGGCATGATCCATCTCGGCGACCAGCGAGACAGGTGACGCGTTCGCACTCGCAGCAAATAGCAGCCCGCCACAGCAGAGAGCTGCCGTGCAGAACACCTTGAGCTCCTTGCCCAGGTTTGCTCTCGCTCGATACAGTTTTGGGGGATTGGCGTTCATGTGATTTTGCTCCTTATCAGTAACTCGCAAGGACAAGTCAACTCCTATCCATTCAGATCATCATCGTCTGGGATCCGCTACCTCGCGGTCTACGGGCGCGAGTCGCATACCGATGCTTGAGTGCAATCGTCCTCTCCTAATAAGTGTCACAAAGCGGCATCGTCCGCGCCTTTTTGTAGGCGGTATCGTAGCGATAAAGCGCCGAGATACAAGGGTCTGGTTGAGTTTCCCCGGCGGGGGTCACCTGGACCTCGCGCAGGCAGCTGCGGAGCTTGCGCAAACATCCCGCGTTTGGGCTTCATCCCGCTACTATCCGCAACTGATTCCCCGGCCAAGTGCGCCCCATGACGACAAATTCTTACAAGGATATGCGCGTCTGGACAGGCCTGGCCAAGTGGGGAATCGCACCGCATGCATTGTCCGTGTAACATGCTCGGCGATCTCTCACCACGCGGGGGCGTCATGCTGATCGAGCTGAGTATGCCCGTGTGGTCTGGCTGATGCGGGTGACCGCGAAAGTACGCTGTGACCGATGAGTTGCGCGAGGTTCAATATGCTCGGGCGCTTGCCACTACCTGCCTCGATCTTTGTGGTCTCGTTCTGCGCTTTCCCATTCCAGACGAAGGCAGCTGACTGGTCCATGTGGGGAGGGTCGCCGGATCGCAACATGGTCTCGAGCGAGCGGAACATCCCCGCGGAATGGGACATCGAAGGTAAGAAGAATATCAAGTGGGTCGCGAAACTGGGCACCTACACCTACGGCAGCCCAGTCGTTGGCGGCGGGAAGATCTACGTGGGCACCAACAACAACGGCGGTCTTCGAGCAGAGATCGGGGGTGACAAGGGCGTCCTGGTTTGCCTTGACGAGCAGACGGGTAAGTTCCTCTGGCAAGCGACGCATGACAAGCTCCCATCAGGATCCGTCAATGACTGGCCTGAGCAGGGTATTTGCTCCGGGCCGCTCGTCGAGGGCAACCGTCTCTACTATGTCAGCAATCGTTGCGAGCTGGTCTGTGCGGACACAGAGGGCTTTGCGGACGGAGAGAACGACGGGCCCTACAGCAGCGAGAAGTATCACGACAAGCAGGATGCCGATTTCGTCTGGGTCCTCGATATGTTCAATGAGCTGAAGGTGTTTCCCCACAACCTGGCGACCAGCTCACCCGTGGCATTCGGCGACATCATCTTCGTGAATACGTCAAACGGCGTGGACGATAAGCACGAAAAGCCGCCACATCCCGACGCCCCCGATTTCCTTGCCGTCGACAAGCAGACGGGGAGAGTCGTCTGGCAGGGCGGTGAGCCGGGTGCGAACGTGCTGGACGGCCAGTGGTCGTCGCCGGCCTTCGGTGTGATAGGTGGGGAGCCTCAAGTCATCTTCGCGGGCGGTGATGGGTGGTGTTATTCCTATGAGGCGAAGACGGGCAAGCTCCTCTGGAAATTCGACTTGAATCCCAAAGATTCCAAATGGCTTGGTCATGGCCGGGGCACACGAAACAGCATCGTCGCGACACCGGTCATCCACGACGATAAAGTGTTCCTGGCCGCCGGACAGGATCCGGAGCATGGTGACGGGCCAGGGCACCTGTACAGTATTGACGCCACAAAACGCGGCGATATCACCCAAAGCGGGCGGGTCTGGCATGTCGGTGGTGACGACTTCCACCGGACGTTGTCGACCGTCGCGATCGCTGATGGTCTGCTCTACGCATCCGACCTGGCGGGCTACCTTTACTGCTTGGATGTCAAGACGGGAATGCGACATTGGCGATTCGATACTTTCGCGTCTGTGTGGGGGTCGCCAAGCGTCATAGACGGCAAGGTCTATTTGGGAACGGAAGACGGCGAAGTTGTCGTCTTGGAGCACAGTAAAACGATGAAGCAACTCGCCACGAACGACGTCCAGAACGCCGTGTATACCGTGCCGGTGGCCGCGAACGGTGTGCTCTACATCGCGAGTCGCCGAGCGCTTTATGCGATTGCGGCAGACAAGTAGTGTATGGGATATCGGCGAGACCAAAGGGCGATACTGACGACAACCCTGATGGAGCGACATGTGCCAGGCGGTCTTCCTTAGTCGGTTGCAGGCAACCAAAATGTGATCCGGTAGTTAGAGTCGTATCGTGGGTAAAAAGTTTGTGATGAGAAGGCGGGTGCAGTTTGCCGAGACCGACATGGTCGGTGTGCTGCACTTCGCAGCCTACTACCGGTTGATGGAGGAGGTGGAGCACGCGTTTTGGCGCTTTCGTGGACACAGCGTGATGACCGAGGATGAGGGTCGGCAGATCGCCTGGCCGCGGGTGGCTACGAGCTGTGAGTACTTCGAGCCTGTCGAGTTCGAGGACGAACTCGAGCTCGTGCTGAAGATCAAACATGTGGGTGCCCGGTCGGTGACCTACGAAATTGAGTTCCGGCATGAGGATCGCCGGATCGCCCTCGGGCGGTCGACGGCCGTCTGCTGCGAGGTCGTGGACAGCCGTTTCCGGCCAATGATCATACCAGGTTCGCTTCGCCGGGCCCTTGTCGGACCGGTTGAGATGGCGTGATGGAGGTACGGCACCGTCCGTTCTACGGTCTGAGAATCACGGCCTTAATGTGACGGGCAGGTTCGCAGCGTTCTGCGGTGGGAGGATCGAGATGATGGCTCGATACGTGGTACTTCTGAACTTTACGGAGAAGGGGATGTCGGGGCTGAAAGACTCCGTGACCCGAGCGGAGTCCTTCCACGCGACCGCCGCGAAGTTGGGCGCCACGGTCGTGGGCATGTACTGGACGCTGGGCATCTATGACGGTGTGCTCATCTTGGAAGCCCCCGACGAGGCCACAGCCTCGGCCCTGGTGATCGAATTTGGCAGAGGCAACGACGTTAAGAGCTGCATGCTGCGGGCATTCGACGCAGACGAATTCAAGGCCATTGTGGGGAAGGTCCCCTAGTCATGGTTCGCCACTGCCCGTACCGATTCTGATCGCTTGTGGTTGGACGGGATCAATGCTGAGCAGCTTGCACAGCCGAGAACACCTTGAGTGGGCGAAGTGCAGCACGGAATGCTCGCAGCAACCGTACACTGGTTCTGCCAATCGATCCCCCGCTGTCAAGGGGGGAAAAAGGGGGGCGAAGCGAGACAAGAAAATGCGGTGTTCCCGAAACGGCTTGTTCCGTTCCGCCAGGCTGGTCTGTTGTGGGAGGACGAGGGCGACCATCGGTTTGGTATCCGCTGTATCCCTCGCCGGTGCGGTTGTCGCGGGTGCGGCGGAGCCAGAGCCCTCGGGCTGGCCCATGTTCCGAGGTCAACCGACGCAGACGGGCATCGCCAACACGGAGTCGCCTTTGGATCTGAAGGTTCGATGGCGGTTCGAAGCTCAGGAGGCTGTCGGGTCGTCGGCTGCCATCGTCGGCGACAGCGTCTACGTCGGCGACGACATGGGCTTCGTCTATGCCCTCGACCTTAGCAGTGGTAAGCTTCGGTGGAAGCACAAAGCGGCTGAGGTCATCAGGTCGTCACCAACCGTAGTGGATAACACCGTCGTATTCGGAGACGATGAGGGCGTGTTGCACGCCCTGGATGCGAAGTCCGGGATACCCAAATGGAGCTTCCCGACTGAGGGCCAGATCGTGTCCTCAGTGAACCATGATGGGGAAAACTTGGTCTTCGGGTCCTATGACGGCTCCGTCTACTGCGTATCCCCCAAGGACGGCAAACTGATCTGGAAACACACGACAGAGGGCCGTGTGCATGGCACCCCGGCGATAGCGGAAGGGCATGCCATCGTAGCTGGGTGCGATGAGCACCTCCACGTTATTGAGCTGGACACGGGCAAGCCGGCGCGCAAAGTCAGCATGGGTTCCGTGTCCGGGGCTTCCGCAGCCGTTGTCGGTTCCGTTGCCTATGTGGGGACGTACGGGGGCAGCGTGCTGGCGATTGACTGGAAAGCGGGAGGCGTGGTCTGGAGGTTCAAAGACCCTGACCATGAGTTCCCTGTCTTGTCGTCGGCAGCGGTGACGGACGAGGCTGTTATCGTCGGCGGGCGGGACAAACGCCTTCATGCACTTGATCGAAAGACGGGCAAGTCGCTTTGGGAATTTGTCACCAAGGGTCGGATCGACTCCTCGCCCGTTGTCGTCGGCTTACGGGTCTACATTGGCTCCTTTGATGGCAACCTCTATGCCGTCGAGCTGGCAACCGGTCGGGAGGTCTGGCGCTTCGAGACCGGAGCCCCAATCAGTGCCTCCCCAGCCGTGGCCGAGGGATGTCTTGTCATTGGCACTGAGGATGGTATCGTCTATTGTTTCGATAGTGGAGACCGGGCAAGTGCCGGTGATACGACGGGGCATTAGGCTTAGCTTGGTGATGTGATGAATAAAACGCTGGGTCGGAGTGGTGTGAGTTCGGTCCATACACTCCGATGACGTCGAGTGAGGCGGATTGAGCCGGCGTAGGGCTGTAGTGAGGAAGAAGGAAAGGTGTTTTCATGAGTGCACGAACTGGGCTTGGGACTCTCAGAATGATGACTGTATGTCTAACTTGCTCCACTATCCTGACAGCGGTGGGATGCAGCGCACGTGTGGCCCAGTGGCCGCAGTGGGGCGGACCCCATCGCGACTTCACGGTCGAAACCACCGGGTTGGCCGAGACTTGGCCGGAGGATGGCCCGCCAAAACTATGGCACCGAGAGCTCGGCGACGGCTATTCCACGATCCTGGTCGATGGGAATGTGCTGTATACCATGTATCGGATCGGTGAGGACGAGTTCACAGTCGCCCTCGACGCTCGCACGGGAGAGACGATCTGGGAGCACAAGAATCCATCTCCCAGAACGCCGCAAATGGAGCAATACGGACCAGGCCCGCATTCCACACCACTTATTGTGGGAGACCGCCTCTACACGGTCGGCACCAATGTGGTCATGCACTGCTTCGACAAGAAGACAGGCGAGGTTCTGTGGAGGCGCGATCTGGTCAAGGACTTCGGGGCACCTGTCCCCGACTATGGGTACGGGTGCAGTCCGATTGCCTATAAGGATACGGTGATCCTTCCCGTGGACCGGAAGCGAGAAGAGCAGCCGGCTGAGAGTGCTGGGGACGGCGAGGGCGAAGAGAAACAACAGGCAAAAGAGAAGTCCGAGGAAAAGGTCGAAGGACAGACGCTGATCGCGTTTGACCGGAAAACCGGAGACGTGGTCTGGAAGAACCAGGACATCCCGATCAGCTACGCTTCCCCGATCCTGACCGATTGGGATGGACAAGATGAACTAGTCCTGTTAGTCGGAAAAGAGATCGTCGGTCTAGATCCCGGCACAGGAGAGTTGCGCTGGCAGTACGTCACCGAGCCCGAAGGTGCGAACATCTCCACACCCGTTTGGAACAATGAGAACCTGATCTTCTTTTCATCCGCGTACGACGCTGGCAGTCGGGTCGTCAAGCTGGCGAAAGAAGAAGGCAAAATAGTCCCCCAGCAGCTCTGGTTTAGCCGAAAAATGCGCGTGCACCACGGGAATGTCATTCGCATCGGCGATTACGTGTACGGATCGAGCGGTGACTTCGGCCCGGCATTCTTCATGGGAATCAACATAAACACAGGCGAAGTCGCCTGGCGCGAGCGTGGATTCAAGAAAGCTACCTGCGTGTATGGAGATGGTAAGCTCATCCTTCTCGATGAGGACGGACGTCTGGCACTGGTGACGGTGACACCGGAGGGAATGACAGTTCACTCCCAGTGCAAGGTGACCGAGCGGCTCTCATGGACGGCGCCAACGCTGGTGGGCAAGACCCTCTACGTGCGTGACCGGAAGCACATTATGGCCCTCGATCTCGGATAGCCTCCATGATAGAGGAGAACCTGAGAGGGCCTGCTAATCCCCGTATACACCGGTCAGGCGCAGCGCTTGCAGCACATCCTGGATCCGGGTCGCCCGGGCGAACTCGGGCCCGCGTACGTTGCCGGCGCGGTGCAGGCCCACGGGGGCAAGCGAACCCTTCTCGAGCCACAATGCACCCGAGTCCCCGGGATCACAGAGCTGGTAGTCGTCGGGAAAGTCCTTGGGTGGAAGGATCTGAATCGTCGAGCCGGTGACCTTTGCGATTCGCCCTTCGGTCACGCCGGTCCGCATTCCCGACTTGACCACGGGCATGTCGGGCTTCGCTTCCACCGGTTCTTTCGCGATCATGCCCAGACCGAGGGCTTCGGCTGACGGCTCGATTCCTTCCAAAAGCGGGACGCCTGCGCAGTCCAACTGTGCATTACCTCGTCCCGATACCGTTCGGGCCACCAGGCTGTCCGGTGTACGTTTGTTGGGTTGGAAGATTGGTTCACCTTCGGCGAATGGCTGGTCTGTCCAGCCCTTCGGTCGGACCAGAATATGATGACAACTGACAAGCCACAACGCCCCTGCGGAGTCGACACCGATGAACCCGAGTGTCCCCGGGTTCATGCAAACTGCGTTGATGATACGCGTTCCCGCGCGAAGCGGCCGGAAGCGAAGAACGTGATTGTTCTTGGGCATCAGTTACTCCGAAACTCGGACCAGAGCTTGGCCGGGTTGAGTTCGAGGCGGTCTCGAAGGTCGGGGTCGTCCTCATCCAAGAGGGGCATAAAATTGAACCCAGCTCGTTCTTCGATCCAGTCAATGGGCTTGATGTAAGGTTCGAAATCATACTCAGAATAGGCTCGATTCTCCAGGACAAAACCAATGGCCTCCCACTCGTCGGCGGCATTCTTGGCGACGAGGATCTTGTAGAAGTGCGTGGGGACGGCGACGTAGTTCGCACCGATTGCATAATACGGGACATAGCCGTCCGCCGTGTTGGAGTCCTCCTCCTCCGGGTCGTAGAACATTCCGCCGGTGATGACAAACGCGTCTCCGCGCTCTTGCACGGCGTCTCGTGTGCGCTCCTCTAACACGCGCCAAATCCCGCGATTGAACCGTGGCCCGATCTGTGGTGCCATGTTCGATAGAGAGAAGCTGTCACACATGCGTTCTTGCGAAGACTTGTAATCCCCAGCCGGCGCCTGGTGCCCTCGGTCGTACCCCGAACTCCGGTAATCAGAGAGTTCCGCCCGCTCGCCAGGTGACAGGCGCGGGTCCGGCTTGAATCGACAATTGTCCCGGTCGGCGGCCCCGGTAAGATGCTTTCTCTTCACTCGCTCACATACCCACAGCGGAATCTTATCAACCGAGCTGTGCTCCAGCAGGTATCCAGGGCGATCGACAAGAACAGTATCACCATGATCCCATCCCTCCTCATGTTTGGGGACCCCGAAGGGACAAAGCGGATGCTGTTGTCCCTGATCTGCAGCGGCGAGAAGCCCGTACATGCCTACAGGCCGTTCGAGGCTGACTCGTTGGGGGGCCTGGCACCCAACCCATAGCAGGCAGAACACGACCCCCACCGCCACCATTGCTACATCCCTTTTGACCAACATGTGATCTCTCCCAAAGAATCCAACATCTAACTGCGCGAAACCTGAGGACGCGATCCTACGCCCGTGGATGCGGACGTCAAGGCGTGTTGGCGTGTGTCACTCGAAAGTGCTCTGGCCCTGCTTCCGCGGCCGGAAGCCCCGGGCAGGGATGTGTCGCGCGACCGCCGCCAGCCCCTATGGGGGACGTCGAGGGCCGCTGGGCAGCCGGTGCAATCAACCCATGGGCCCGAAACCGGGTAAAGACCGGGTCAGGGCGATTCCCCGTCTGGGCCGCTGCCGCCCGCCGCTCGCATTACCCGTGCAGGTTCCGCCGGAGCCGGTATCCACGCTTCGGCAAGGACGCTGCCTGTCCTAACTCACGGACGCGGAAGATAAGATAGGGGGCATCGCAGGACTCACTGTAGGATGTCGAAGGGTAGATCAGCGTTGCGAAGTCCCCTCTATCGGCCAGCTTGGCGGCAAACGGCTTGTGGTCACGGTCGGTGATGACGAATTTGGCACCGAAGCGGTCTCGGATGTCATCGACCTTGACGTGGATCTTCTCTGTGTGCTCCTTTCCAGCATGATCACGAGTCACCACTGAAAGGTAGGCGGGTGTCTGGCCACGCGTGATTCGTACATAACGCTCCCACAACGCTGGCTCGCGGAACTGTGTGAACTTGGGATCGAGGCCTACAACGTAATAGTTGTGTGAGTTGTAATAGAAGTAGACCGGAAAAACGTCCCAGTCATCGGTGAATACCACGTCACCTGGTTGGGAATGTAGTTTCAGGAAGCTCATCGCCTCCTGGATGGCGCCCAGATTGTAATCACAGCGAACGGAATCGCGGATGTGGTCCCACGGTGGTGTTGCCCAGACGATAGATGTCATGGCCAAGAGGAGGACTGCAGCGGTGGCACGTCGTATCCACCTTGCCCGCCCCAGCCCGTGTGGATCGACGAGGCGGTCACATCGCTGGGCAAGTGATTCGATCGCAGGAGCAGTCAGGAATGCGGCGCTTAACAGGCAAAACACGGGCCAATACTCGATAAAGCGTCGGGCCTTGAATGTCAGCGCGAGGAACAAGAAGTGGGCCAAGAGCAAGGTCAGCTCGCACGCACCAATCCGCGGTCCCAACCGAAAGCGTAGACAAGCGGCAACTGCCCAGACTGTGAGCAAAATCCCCGACATCTGGGCAAACCACCAAACACCTTCGTAGGGTCTCCACTCTCGGCCGACGGAGATGTCGGGCGACAAGCCTGAGCCGAAGACCTGCAGCTTCAAGAACTCGAACATCCCGCCCAAATAGGGATGTGTCAAAACGCCGACACTCCATCCGCCGGCAGCCCACAAGATCAATCGCCAGGGGACCCCGCGGTCCTCCCGCGGGCCGACCGCGCACGCCACCACATGCAGCACGACAAGAACGGGCGCATAGAGCACGCCGCCAAGATACAGATGAACGTAGCCGGCGACGGCTACCCCCGTCAGCACGTACCGTCGTCGAAACATCAATAGCGTAATCAGCAACATGAACACGAGCGACGGACTTATGGCACGTACATATGCGTGGCGGGTGAAGAATTGAAACGGCATCAGCACAAAAAGGCCAAGCCAGATCCAACGCCAGCGCACGCCCGCCGTCAGAAGGAGCATGCTGAGCAGCATCATCGTGATGCCGAAGAAGACCGCCATCGCCCACCGCGCGCCCGGCAGATAGTCACCGGTCATCCAGTGGGAGATCGTGACGAACGGTACCAGCAGGAGATGGAAACCGTGGTGGTGCTCGACGAACGCGTGCCCCTCCTCACTGAAATACGTAAACCGCAGCCAGGGCAGCTCCCGAAGGAACCCGTGCTCGGGGATTATGGTGGCCATCTTGACGTGGTAGAACGAGTCGTGTCCTGGCAGCCCCTCCTTCCCCCAATAGATCGACCCCATCAGGGCCACGCCGACGGTGAACACGACCAACGACTCGATGACCCGCCAACCTCTTCCTTCGCGATTGACGCTGGGCGTGTTGGCCCCACCGGCCCAGGGTTGCAGGGCATCAAGCGGCTCAAGCGCGTCGTCACGTTGTTGGTCGGGTTTGCTGTTCATCGTTGAGTCAGGTTCTGTGGGCATCAGCGTCCCTCGAACGATACGTCATACCCTCATCCAGTTGCTTTGCGATGCCCAGCGGCCTCGGAGAGTCGGTCACACCTTCACTACGGGTGTCGAGGCTTCGGTCTTTAGATCTCAATCGGCCAGCTCGGGTGATACCGGTGAGCCCGATCCGGTTGACCCGGACTTCGGCTTTGGCTACCGTCCGTCCGATGAGAGAGTGCGAGGGACGCGCAACACGGGCTTGCAGCTCACGTTTGACGGAGGCGAGGCCGGTACCATGCACGCACGGAGGCCGTCTCCAACGGACTTTCAGAGAGTCTCACGCTCAACGTTAAAGGGAGTCGCCAAATTGAGCACCATGCAAGACCGGGCGCTGCTTGACGCAGCCGACGCGGGAATCAAATCGTACCTCGACAACCAGCGAGAGCAAGGCCGAATCGCCGGGACGTACTATGAGGACGGCGTCAGCAAAACTGTGCCGAAGCTACGCCAGTGGCTGCTTGCCGAGGAGCTGGATCAGGTTTCGCCCAATCTCCGGCAAGCCTTGCGCGATGCGATCCGCCAAGAGCAGTGGGAAACGTTGACCAATGCTTTCTCGCGGGACGTAGACTTTGGGACGGGCGGCATTCGGGAGAAGATGGGCTCGACGCGAGACGTGATTCTCAGACTTAAAGAAGAAGGGATACACGCGCCAATCATCAAGGGTCCGAACACCATCAATGACGTGGTCTATCTGCTCACCTCTGCCGGCGTCGCCAAGTACGGGTTGCAGCGGAGACCGCCGCTGCGCAAGGTGGTCATCGGTTTCGACAGCCGAATAAGGGGCGCGGACTTCGCCCGGCTCATCGCCAGCCTGTTCCTCGCTTACGACTACACGGTATACGTTTTCGACGAAGCCTGCCTCTATCCCAGCGTCACCTATGCCGTGCCGACCCTCAAGGCGGATATCGGTGTGTTCATTTCGGCCAGTCACAATGACCTGCGCTACAATGGCTACAAGCTCTCCTGCCAGAATGGGTCGCAGTTTGACCCCGCCGAACGAGACTGGTTGTATCACAACTATATCACGAGGGCGCGGTTTGGTGACATCAAGACGATGCCTTTGGGCGAAGCACCGCAAGAGAAACTCTGGTTTCTTGGCGGTGTGCGCAGCCACAACGGGCGTGTGATACAGGACGGTGAGCACACCGGGCTTCCGCTCGCTGATCCCTTACCCAATGATGGCGATCTGTACGCGGGGCGCGAAGACCGTATTATCGACGTGAATACCATGCACGCCGAGCACGTGAAGCGGTTCTTGTTACGCCCTGATGTGATAGCTCAAGCTGAAACGGGTACGGGACGGGGCCTATCGATAGGCTACTCTGCCTTCAACGGCTCGGGACGCAAGGCTGTCCCACGCCTGCTCACGGAAATCGGGTTCAAGAATGTACGACGGATCATGAAGCTTGATCCGCTCGACGGAATGTTTCCAGCGTTTTGCAGTGACCCGGGCAAGGAACAGCAACCGGACCCCGGCGACTGGCGGGCGGCTGATGTGGCCGTCGAGGCTTTCAAAGAGGAGTATGCGCGTGAATGGGACAAGGTCGACCTGATCATCGGTACCGATCCCGACGCCGACCGGTGCGGCGTGATTGTCAAAGTCCCCGAGCACCAGCGGGAGGCATACCCGCACCCCGGCACGGGCGAGCGCCGCGACTACACGCTGCTGTCCGCTGACGAAGTTTGGACGCTGATCCTATGGTACCGGATTAATCATGAGATCGAACGGTACGGCATGGTCCAGGAGGCCGAGAAAAAGTTTATCACCTTGTCTCATACTACGACGGATCTCCTCACGTGCGTCGCGCGCAAGTATGGGCTGGGCGTACTGAAGACATGGGTCGGGTTCGCCCAGCTAGCCGCAGGAACCCGGGCCATCTGGGGGCTGCACCGCGGACAGGACACACAAAGCCTCACCGAAGGCGGCAAACTGCCATTCTACGACGAAGGGCGTCGTAACCGCAACGATCCCGTGTGCAATCAGACCATCTACTCGTGGGAGGCGATGGACGATCCGCGTCGCTGCATCAACGTGGCTGCGTTGGAGCAGAGCAACGGGTTCTCGATTCTTGGCGACGTGCCCGTGGACGAGCGATCGTTGGGAATTGGCGGCCATGTTCGCGACAAGGACGGCACCTTCGCCGGGATGCTCGTCGCAGAGCTTCTGGCGTACGCCAAGGAACAAGGGACCAATCTCGTTGACTTGCTGGACGAGAAGATCTATTTTGATTCGGATGTTGGCCTATACGTGACGCATTACGAACCAGATCCGCTCGACGGTGAGTACGAAGGCCTAGCCGGATACACCAAGAAGCGTCGGATTCTTGACAAGGCTGAGGAGTCGTACGCGGATTGGACGAATAGGCCGATTGAGCTGGGTGGGTTGCAGGTCAAGAGCGCCGCTGTGTATAGAACCGGAAAGTACGATGAGATCAACTGGCCGGGGTTCCCCGACGAAGGTTACCGCTTTTATTTCGACGATGAGCGGCGCTCGCATCTGACCATTCGGCCATCGGGAACCAGCAATGCGCTGCGGTTCCATGTTCAGCTCTTCGGCGGGCATCCGTCCCGGAACGAGTTGATCACATGCAAGGCCGAGTTGAGATCCAGAATGGTGCAGATGGTCAAAGACATGCGCCGACTGATTGGAGCAGAGGCCTGATCACCGAGATGCAGCTCTAGGGGGCGCGTGGATGCAGAACGGGAAGCACACGTGGGTCGAGTACGTCGGCCCCTTCGGGGGACTACTGACCGGGATCGCCGGTGTCGTTGCACTCCTAAAGGGACTCCATGTCTTGGCCGCGCTGATTGGGGGAGTGTGCCTGGGATTGGCTGGTCCCGTGCTCGTCTACATGAAGACGCTTAGAAGAACGCGGGGCATCATAGGCGGACTCGGTTCACAAGTGACAAGAGATTCGTTCCTTGTTCGGACCGAGCGTCCCAAGACAAAACAAGAATATTCCGTGTATCACCTCAAGAAACGGGTTGGCCCCACCGAGAGGCGCGCTCTTAACTGGGTGACATTCCTTGAAGGTTGCGAAGCACTGACAGATTGGGTCCGTGATAGGGTGGAACCGGGTCTGTATGTTGGCATGAACCCGTGCGGGATCATGGTTGCAAGCTATATTAGAAGTAAACTGAACCACAATCGCGTTCCCTTCGCAACGTACCTGACGTCGCCAGCAAGGCCGGGGCAGCCAGATCAGCTTCAGGGTATGCCGGCGAAAGATCAGTTCAAAAGAGGTCCGGTCCTCCTTGTCGATAGTCGGATCAAAACCGGCGACACAGGCAGAGAGGCCGCCAAGGCGGTCAAGAACCACCTCGGTGGTGACGTCGAACTATGGTATGTGTGCTTGCTCGCCTGTGGGATTACCCACAAGGGTGTGCGAAACGCCCGCAGAGCTTCCAAAACTGGGAACGGTGACGCAATACCCATCGAATTCCTGTTTACAAATGACTCCAACACGTGTGTCCAAGTAAAAGAGCTGGGGGAGTACAGTCCACATGGCGTCGCGTATGTTGGTGAAGGGATCATCGAACTGCCAAGCAAATTGCGTTAAGCAACTCTTACGCCCGTCTCCCTTCAACCGACCGTTGCTGGCAAGCGAAGTACGTCCGCTTCGCCCTTCCTGCCATCTCCTGATGGTGGGGGCCCCTTTCACCTGTTCCTGACTCACTACGAACCGGACCCGATCGACGGCGAGTATGAAGGACTGTGTCCGCTGAATGAAGGGCGTCCCTGGACGGGTTGAGTCGTAGCTGGGGAATTA